>NZ_JBANLY010000018.1:0-69835 GCF_037046045.1 Rossellomorea sp. LJF3
TGAAAAGGACAATATCTCCCACCTCAGTTATAGCTACTAAAAAAAACTATTCTAAGGTTAATTTTAAAACTTTAAGTAAATCACATAAGAAACCATCATAACTAAAGCGATCATTACAGCTATCGCTAAACCAAAATCCCCCATAAATCCAACCCAACCTCTAGTGAAAATAAGGAAAAAAAGTTCAAAATAAAAACCAAGAAGTATGATAGCTAATGGTCCATTAAATGGAAAGACTCGTTTCCAACCAATAGAAAGTAAGGTGGTTAAAAAAAGTAATACCATTAACAGTGTAGAGCTTGCAGAATCCCATCTAAAGTCTCTATAGGATTCTTCCCCTATTACTGCGTCTACGTTTTTCAAAGACCGCCATGTTGACAATACGAGAAGTACGCCACTTAATGCTAAGATTCCAAATACAGTCCAATTTATCTTTTGGAACCTTTTCTTATTCTTCACTATAATCCCTCCCCTCTGTTGTCTGTGAAAAATAATAAAGACAACCATTTTGAACAGTTTTAGATGAGACGGAAACTGTATAAATTAAATGAACCTGCCCTTAACTTAATACCAATTATTTCAAAATAAAGAAACACAAACAAGTCTAATTTCAAAAAGCAAAAGAGCTTACCCTTTATTGGATAAGCTCTTTGCACCTATTATCAATGGACTTTTAGAATCCCTCTCACCAACTATCCATTCCCAAGTATGAGCTAATGTCAGTATTTACTCTTCCCCATTCTGCAGATTAACTGTAAATGGTTCTAACTTCTCAGAAGAAACAAAGGTTGAGAAGTCAAATAATAGGATAGTATTTTCGAGCTTAAAGTTCTTTATTTTTTCATCTCCGTTTAGGTCAAACGTTGATTGGTAGTGCGCTGTGGCTTCATCAATCACGTTTACTGAGTTAAATGGAATACCGTGGTTTTTAGGAGGATACGGGTTTTCCGGGTCAATTTTCAACCTGTATTTTTCATCCACTAACCAAAAAGCATACTCCAAGTTATGACTAATCGTATCCAGCCTATTTTGACTTAAGTTTTCAGGAAGCCCTGTAAACTGATAATCAACCACTAGCTTCTCACCGTTTTGTGTGACATCATTTACTTGCAGGTCTACATTTATGCGCTCGCTTTGTAAAGTAAATGACTTTTTATCCAATAGCTGCTCTGCTTTCGGAACGGCTATTGAAAGTTGAGGATAAAATGTGAGTGAAGAAGCATTGGCATTAAGCTTGGTCATCTTGGTCCGAATGGTACTATGATAACCATCTTCTTGTTCAGATTCCTTGAGAACCGTTTGATCACCTAATGTATACACGTTTCCTTTATCATCAACTACTTTTGATAAAATGGTATCATCACGCTTGTATTTTTCCACAGTCTCATATACAAGTGATGAAGAGGCTTTTGCTGTGAGAATTTCTTCAAGCCGGATTTTGATTTCATCATCAGGGTATCCCTGCTCATGATTCAGGGCAAGTGTACTATTTTGTTCTTGTTGAATAGGGATATTAAAATTCCATTCACCATTTATACCATTGATATTATGAATGGTTATAGGTAGAGTGAAGTCCTCCTTGAAAGATTTGTATGGGTAGTTCATCTTCCATTGGAAATTATATCCGTTTTTAACTTTTCTTATGTCCGTTGACTTCCCGTTTAACCAAGGGTCGTTATCGCCTGTATTATGTTCAAAGTTAACATCGAAACTGACTTCCCCTTTTTCGTTTTTCCCATTTTCAACTCCATCGTCCACAAACCCGGTAATGGATACCACACTGCCATCAAAGTAGGCACTAGTCAATTTGACGGTTACTCCTTGTTGTGTAACTGCCTGATTTAGTTCAGTGACGGCATTTGTATAAGCTAGATCAACACCTGTTTGATCGTTAAATTCTTGAAAGATACCACCGATTATAGGGGCATTTGCCAGCACATTATTGACTGTAGGATTAAGAAACCCCGAGGCAAAGGTGATTCCCAGTATTGCAACAGTAGCTGCCACTCCTGCAATCACCCTTTTTCGCTGTCGATTAGTCTTTTTCATATCCCTGTTTATCCCTTTGGAAATGGCAACCAATACTTTCTCCTTAGGCACTGGTATTTTTTCAATAGAATCAAGAATTTCCTTATTATCCATGGCACGTGTCCTCCTCACCCTTAATAAACTTCTTCAACTCGGCTTTTCCTCTGCTTAGATATGTTTTGACAGTGTTCTCTGGGACCTCCATTTCTTTACTAATCATTTTGATTGAATAATCATAATAATAAAATAGAATAATAGCAGTACGGTAGTTCAGCCTAAGTTGTTGAATAGCATGCAAAAGCTGTGAAGATTCTTCAATGTCTGGGATGGAGTCATCAGGCAGGTTTGACAAATATTCATCGCTCATTGGAATGACATTGTTTCTTTTCTTTAATAACTGACCAGTACATCGGATGACAATCCTAGTAAGCCAGGTCATAAAATACTCAGGATGCTTTAATGAATGGATAGATTTATAAGCTTGAAAGGTCGCTTCTTGTACAACATCCAATGCATCTTCTTCATTATGTACATAAAGATAGGCTGTCCTATAGATTCTTTCATAATGTTGTTGAACTAACTTTTCAAAGGCTCTCTTACTACCTTTAATTGCTTTTTTAACTTGTCGTGAACTTTCTTTTTCCACCTTCTTTTGCCCCCCCTTTACTAATTAGTGGTATCTATCCTCCAGAAAAGTTTCAGGAATTAAAGATTTAATATATATCAAGAATTTAAAAGTATTACTCAAATAAAATAAACAGAAACCATTTTGAGTTTCTGCTTCTGCTTTTTAGTATCTTCGCTATTCAACCTTCTTACATTTATTGTATCTCAATGCATAGAAAAGAACATCACTAAAAAGACAAGAGTATTAGTTTATATCTCTTCTTCTTCTCAACCCTTATTCCATTAAATGGCCCTTTAATGGAAGAAACATCCCCAGGTATCAGCCACCATTTCAAATACTTTTTTTATTCACTTACAACTAACTAAAAATTCAAACAAAAATCCGAGTCACATATAATTTCAGACTCGGTTTCTTATCTTATTAATGCTGTTATGGACCTTTGGTTGAGTGACATTCTCGTTTTTTCTATTTCATTAATTTCCTGGTAAACACCTAGTAGTGGAAATGGGGTAAAGGATATTAATCTTGTTATGGTTTCATGATACTTTCAGAAAATAAGGTTAAACGCTTCTGCCATATTCCGTAAAAAAACAGGCAATGATACACCATTATCAATATAGTACAACTCAGTAATAATGAGAACACAGAGTGCTATTAAGACAGAAATAAAAAGAACAGCTGACCACAATTTACTTTCTTTATATTTTATATTTCTATGCTTCTTTTTTCTATATAAACTCTGCGCAATTCGAAGCCGATGATTTTTATCTTGCTTGGCGGAATTCATAGTATCTTTCCCCTTCCGTCAACGATTAGGATATCACGATTTTCAAGCTTTCTTTTTCATCCTAGAAATCAATGTATGAGAGCCCAATACATATAGGAACATTAAAATGAAAGGATTTATTGTTGGAAAAACATCTACGCCTCCCTCTTTTACGTTTACAACGTACAAGTATGAGATGTCATAGTTTTCTGCAAGGGAAGCAAGCAGGATAAAGCCAACGTAGAATCCAATAAACGATAAGAGGTAAAAAAAGATTATTTTGAAGTTCAAGTTATGAACACCTCCTGTTTGCTCGCTGAATGGTGAAAAAGGGATCCATTAGATCATCCCCCTAATGTGCATTAATATACTATTCTTCATTTTTACTTATGACCCATTTAACAGCATCTAAAAGATTTTCAGCTACATAATCCGGTTCAACTTCTGCCCAGCTATCCCTGTATTGATTTAAAGAACCCTGTCCCCATCCCGTAAGCACTAAAACCTTCATAGCTCCAACAGTATGAGCTGCCAACATATCTGTAGAACCAACGTCACCAATAAATACAGTTTTAGTTAAATCCAGCTTATATTTTCGTGATGCTTCTAAAAGCATTCCCGGTTTTGGCTTATGACAATGGCAGTCACCATCAGAACCATGAGGGCAAATAAAGGCATCATCGAATCCATAAGATTGGAATTCTTTATAAAAATCATCGAGAGTGGCTTCACCCTTGCTAATCCTATGTTGATTCGTACAGGCAAAGGTCTTAATAGAATGATCCTTTAACATTTGTAAGGCATCTCGGCTGAACGAATATGGGGAGAAATCTTTCGGATGAATAAAGTGTCCCGTACCACCAAGCGTTCCATCACGGTCAACGAAAACGGCTTCAACCTTCATTGGCTTGATGCCCCCTATACCGAAAGACAATTCAGCTCTTGATTTGTCTTTCATTTAAAAATTCTCACAGTACTTCAGTATTTTTATTATGAAAACCCCTCATTTCAAAACTTCCCACTCTTCATAATCCTCTGCGTTCAGCCCCAGCTCATTGGTTTTTAACCACTCAAAAGCTTTCATCACCAAAGGGGATGCGTTATCCGGAGTTACCTCATGTTCGGATACCCACACAGCTCCCAATGAGTCTTGCCCTTCAAACTGTTCCGGTATACTTATTTCCCCACCGGTCTTTTTCACAGAATAATAGACGGCAATATGGTGGACATTAGTAAAATCTCTCCAAACAGAGGGGAATTTGAAATCACTAACCCCGATTTGTTCCTCGATTTCAATCTCTATACCTGTTTCTTCTAGAAACTCTCTCCTCATCGCTTCTGTTAAACTTTCACCTTCTTCCAAGCTTCCGCCAGGTAAGTCAAACCGATTAATATATGGGCCCCCACCTTTATGTATTACTAAGAGTTTGCCATTTTCTATATAGATGCCATATACACCGAAAGCTCTATGATACTTTTTATCTGACATACTTATTTGTCCTCCTAAAGAAGTGTTTGCTCTGAGATATTCATTGATCTCCATGCTTCTTACCCAAATACTTGAGCAGCAATTCCCAATAATTTATCATTTCTCTGCGGCATCTTAGTGGAGTTTAATATCATGATGGGTGGATTACTCACGTTTACAAATCCGCATTGCTCTAAAGCTTCCAAAAATGCTTCATGACCTGTTGGTGTATCGATCCTTAATTCCATCAGATGTGCATATACCATACCCATTATTTTCAATATTACCATAATTATGCTAATAACAGGACACAGTCCAGGATTTTCAGATTTAAAGAAACTTCTGAAGACGTTTCTCATAGTGGACAGAGTTGTTATTTAACTAGAATGCTACAAGAGTGGTTCACCAAAATGAGAAATAGCAGGTCCAACTCTTATTTCCGAGTTAGCCTGCTATCTCAAATATTACAGGTGGTTTCTTCTCTATTGAAGAAACCATTACCTTGTTTTACTTTATTCAGCGAAATACCCATCTACAATACAATATCCAGTTTCCTTTCCCTCATCCATAACCTCCAGGTAATCAATATAACCCCCATAATCAAGATTCCATAAAGGACCGGCACCAACCATATCGGAACCCCCATGCTCACCATTAACGAAAGCATATACTTTAATCCAAATATGAGAAGTGTTAGTACGACAATAACCTGTATTCCAATCAGACTGATGAAGCTTGGAACAAGAGTTGATATCCCCATGGAAATGATTGTGAGAATAAAGCCCAATACATAAATAGCAACAATGGAAAGGACAATGTATTGGAAGAATGTCAGGTGATACCAGTAATGAGCAGCTATAAATGAATTAATTGGAACTTCAAAAAAGGCTGAAGGATCGTTTAAAGAATAAAAGCTTAAATAGACAGCAAGTAAAACAGTCATCACAATGAAGGAGGAAAACATGCCCGCTGCGAACTTCTTCCGAAATAAGTGCCTGCCTGTCCTAGACGTGTACTGTAATTCAGTCATCTGCTTGCTTCTGTCGCTAAGAAACATTGGCGACACAATCAGTAACACACTGATCAAAACGACAATGGCGATGTTCCTGAAGATTTCTTCCATGTTTCTTAAAGATACCTCGGGGTACATATCAACCTGCCCTGCTTCTTTTAATTCTTTTAACTGTTTTTTCTGAAATCTTTCTGCTCTATTAATTTGATTTGTCATGATCGTGTCCTGATTACGATGGAAATCTAGTAAAGTTTCCCTCGCCTGAAGCTCCCAAAACAAATTTATCCCTTCTTCAAAGTAAACTCTCTCAAAAAGGGTTCCATTATGACTTTTAAACTCCGTGTACGATTGTATTCCAGCATCCTTGAAATCCTCCCTGCCCTTGATGAACTTATCGGCTTTTTGAACTTCCTGTTCGTATCGTTCCTGGAAATCGTTTTTTTCGGAGCATTCATGTCGGGTCCATACTTTTCGACCATTTCTACTCCGACCCTGTAGGAATCCAGGGCAGGTCGTCCATTTGGAAAGTGCTCAATATCAAATTGAACTAACATATAGTATAGGGACACATTAACAAAAACGAGTATAAGAAGGATTTTCCAATTGAAGATTTTTTTCATTTCCAGCCATACAATGTTCATAACATTTCTCCTTAAGTAATCTCTTCTTTCATGATTTTTTTCATAGAACCGCAGCAGGAAACAGCGAGGAAAACTGTCCATGCGGTGAGCGTTTGCACTTCATAGTATTTGAACATTGTCAATCCTCCTGTCGCCATCCACCATTGATGAGGGTTGAGTACGAGTACCGACAAGTTGAACCCCGCCAGGATTTTAAAGACGGAAGAACCTGGGACGAGACCTTGCAGTATAATCATCGAGATGAAAAAGACTGAGAAAGCGATCATGGTGAAATAACTGTTCTTCAACATAATGGAAAGATTGAAGATAAGAACAGTGAACAATAGCATGCACATATAAGAAACGACGACTGCCAGAATCAAATAGGTTAAAAAAGAGAAATCCCACCATGAAACATATGGAAACTGAGTCTCCCAATTAAAGCCACTGTTAATCGAACTGTACCATAGACGAGAATAATCAAATATGATGAAATAAGCACCTAGTGTCACGGACAATATCAATAATGTAATGAGAGAAGATGCCATCAAGGAAGCCTTTAGCTTATCAATCATCAACCTCCTGCCTCTTCTCGTGGTAAAAGTGACAAGTCCCGTACCATTCTCAAATTCGAAATTGGTAATCAGCGCTGTCGAAAGGACCACTATAATCATTGATTCGATAATAATATGCATGAACACCTTTTTGAATAGCAGGCCGTGCATCGCAAATTGTTGCCCTTCAAAAAACCACTCGTTGTATTCTCCATTTTTCTTTAATTCTTTGAATCTGCTTTCAAATGCCTTAAACCCGTTCCTCACCATGTTGGCCGCATCACCAGAAAGCTGAAATCCGTTAATTTGTTTTTCACCCATTATTTTAATATTGAATTTAGCATAGGACTGGTCCATGGACTGTGCACGATTTAGATACAATTCTTTAAGATAAATAGTGTAGAAGGACTGAAGTTCCTCATCGGTATAAAAAGGTTGTTCTCCGTTATTCAGGTCAGCAAACAAATCGCCAGCATGCTCATAACTCACACCTGACATTTTTTGTGTAATAGCATTTAATCCTTCTAAATCCTTTTTAACTTCCTGATTTAGATCTTTAAGTGAATCCTGCGTTATGTCAGCACCATACGTATTTACAATTTTATTCACTACAGCGAGTTCTTCTGGTAATTCATTGGCGTCAATGATATAAAAAACATTCCAAGCGAGAAATAAGAGTAGTAAGCCAAGGATGATAGGAGAGGTGAACGCCTTCTTGAATTCCAGGATGATTATTCTCATGTGCACTATCCTTCAGCATGCAATCGATCCCGGTATTCAAATAAGAAGACATCCTCAAGAGTGGGTGTTACGTTTATCCAACCCTCATCACTTTCCCCTTTATGAACAAAGCGCACTCTCATTTTTCCATTTTCCTGCTTCTCACCGAGAATCGCATACTTCTCTCTAAATACTTCCAGATCACCATTTGAGATCTTCGTTTCATAAATTTCTCCCCTCAGGGTTTTACATATGGACTGTGCAGATTCGTTAAATAGAATCTTCTGATTCTTAATCATAATCACTTGATTCGCTATTGACTCGATGTCTGATACTATATGAGTGGATATGATAATCAAACGGTCCTGGGATAGACTGGTCAAAATCCGTCGGAAGCGCGCCCGTTCTTTCGGATCTAATCCCGCTGTTGGTTCGTCTAGAATCAAAATCTTCGGATCATTTAGGAGCGCCTGAGCGATACCTACACGCTGAATCATTCCTCCAGAGAATTTCCTCATTTTCTTATTGGAAACATCTGTAAGAGCTACACTTTCCAATAACTTCTCAATCGTGGCTGCAGCTAGTTTCTTCTCGATCCCTTTCAATGCAGCAAGATACATTAGGTATTTCCTTGGTGTGTAATGCTTGTAAAACCCAAAATGTTGCGGTAAATATCCTAGGATGTTTCTATAATCTTCGTCAAGCTCAACAATATTTGTCCCATTATAAAGAATTTCACCTCTTGTCGGGTAAATGAGGGTGACGAGCATTTTAATCAGAGATGTCTTCCCGGCACCATTTGGAGCAAGGAGACCGTAAATGCCTCTTTCGAATTCAAGATTAATCTCATTCAATGCTGTATAATCACCGTATCGTTTCTCCACATCTTTCACGACTAACACGTCACAACACTCCTTCTGCGGTTCTCATCCGGACCAACTTACTTAAGTAATATAAATAGCAAACAATGCTTACTGCCATTACAAGTCCATAAACTATTGCTGGAGCAGTCTTTAGAAATTTCATATATGCCATCCGGTCCACAACTAAAGGGATGAAATTAAAGATGCCCCATCCCACGCCTACCTTAAGTGCGGCTAAACCGGAACCGCCCTTCGTAAAGACCATCAGATGAACAGTCGAAAACAAAAATAATGATGTTGTGGAGATCATTAAGGCCCTTAGGATTTCAAAAGAGTGACCGCTCCATACAAGGCAAGCAATCATAAATGTGTTCACCAGAATAGAAAGAATGCTGAAATGTAACATTCGAAACGCAGAAACTTGATAAAGGTTATACTTTGTTGTCATTTCTACTTCAAATACTGCATTCTGTCTTTTTCCAATCAAGTCATACACAGATAGTGCCATAAAGAGCAGGGGTGAAACCAAGAAGATAGCTCCATATATCCTCTCCCCAGCACTGGATCCTTCCGTCATAGTAGACATAAGAAACATGAGTGCCGTCATGAAGGAGAAGGTCATGATAATTCCGTCCCTTTGATTTGCAAACAGATACCGTAAGCCGAGCTCCTTCTGCATCTTCCATATAAATGCAGCGAAAGACTGTTTTGGCTTCATCCCCAAACGAATGATAGTGTGAATTTCCCTTTCCACTATCTTTTCTTCAGGCATTGGAATATGGAATTTTTCTTTAGTCATGTTGATTCACCTTCATTTCTTTTTTTATCAATTTGATTCCCGCATAGTACCTCGTCTTCACAGTGGAAAGGGGGATTCCCAATAAACCCTCAATTTCCTTCAGCGTATACTCCCCAAATAGCTTCAATCGGACAATCTGTTGGATGACCGTATCTAGCTTGCTGACGGCCTCAGCAATCTGTTCGACTTCCTCTTTATACTCAAGCCGAAAGATCAACTCCTCTTTTTCTTCAAGGTCACTCTCTTCCAACGGTTCAGTCAGTTTCCTATATTGATAGTGTCGGGAACGAAAGTAATCCACCACACGGTTTGAAGCAACCTTATAAAGCCAGGTTCGGAATGAAGCCTTCTTGGGATCAAAATTCCCAATTGATTTAAGGGCACTGATAAAGATTTCCTGTGTCAGATCATAGGAAAGTTCCGAGTCGATTGTCTGCTTATAGACGAATGAATACATTTCCCGGTAATACCTTGAAATTAATTCATTAGCTGCTTCATGACTTCCACTCTTTTTTATTCTCTTAATCCACCGTTCTTCTATGTTCATAATCTCACTGCCTTCTATCTATATATTCGGAGAGAATATGGAAAAAGTTTTAGAAATGGCATCTTTTAATATTTTTTTTATAAATGGGATCAATGGGGAATTGGTTTTCCACAATAAGAAATTGACCCGTATAATAATTTCTAGGCTTCTTGACGATCATTCAGATTTTGCCAACCCACAATTTAAAAAAAGACCCGTCAATATCGAGTCCTCTTACATAAGTCTACATTCGATTAATTCTTTTTAGAAGAAATGCTTGGCAAAGCGTGGTTCCTCCCAAACACTTAAGGTTCAACTATCGAACCATCGGGCATCCCGATCACAAACACTTTTATGATGGAAGATGATATCACTTCACCATCTAATTCAGTAACGGATACATTTAGATCCCCTTGAGTTATCATATCTTCTAATTTGTCTTTAGCAACTTCTTTAGTCAGTGGTAAAGTAATTCCTGTGCAAAGGGATTCCCCCTCGGGTGGTAGACTTGAAATATCTCCTTCACTCCCACTAAGCAGATCTCGACTATCAATTGAAAAGTTAGTCTCCTTTTCAACTATAGGTTTTAACCCACCGGTTACTTCGAACGTCACTAAAAACGGTTCATTTGATTGTTCTTCTTGTTGATTTTCTAAGCATACTCTAGGTGCTAATACATTTTGACTTTCAGAATAAACTACATACGTTTCATTTTCGAGGATCGTTATCCGTTCTTTGTCCCCCATGTCATTGCTACAACCGAATAATAAAAGAATAATTAAAACACACACTACCTTCTTCAAGTCATCCCTCTTGTCAATGTTTAATTTTTCTCGCTCATTACTTTGTTAGCCAGGACCATTTCACAAACTTCTAATCAATTATCTATTTAAATGATTTTGCTATTACCATTATTGATTCTTTGTTCACTTATGTTTCTAGTCCAATCGTTTGATATTCAATAATGTAATGTTAATCGTCATCTATTCAATGTACAGATGGACCTGTGACATCATTTACAGCATAAAAAACTTTCATTTCCATTTATCTTTACTTCTTTTTGATTTTCCATTGTAAGTTACTTGAGCAGAATGGACAATCCGCGTAAATATTTCACCCTTTTCACCCATTAATTGCACCTCAGGTCTAGTTGATTCATGTGGAGGTTTCACTAACGGAGAAGAAATGCTGACATCATGTAACTTACTACCAATTATTTCAAAATCGAGAAACTTACTCAAGGAAAACTTCAATAAAAAGGACTTATCCTCCCCGGACAAGCCCTTCTCCATCTATTGCTCTTTCAACATCGTATACTTCCGATAAGCCTTATAATAACTCCCTGCCAATAAAACCACCATAAAAGCAGGAAACAGTTTCAACAGGGCGAATGGCGTTTCAAAGAGAAACGCTTTCCAAAACAAATCATTTTCCATATTCCAAAGACCTTCATGATATATTTCCGGATCCCTGTAGTAGCCAAAAGAATAGATGAGAAATATCATGCCAAACCAAAAAGAATAGCCCATGATCCGTTTATAATAATGTCTCCTGGACTCCCGGTCAGAAAAGATTTCATCCTGGTCATCGCTTTCTTTCTGCCAATACCGTATTCCACTCAGCCAGTACCCCTTCAGGTAGCTCCAACCGAAATCTTCATAGATCCCTCTGTATTCCTCCAACTTTTTCTTGGATAGATAATCCTGATAGTCCAGGCGCATCACATAGCTCTTATCGGTTTTTTCAAAGGTGTATACTCCCAGTCCACTGATGTTCGTGCACCGATAGCCTTTTTGCAATTGTTCATTCAGCCAACGTTCTTCTTTTTCAATACTGATGAACCATTTAAACTTCTTCATTCGCTTCACTTCCTTCATACAAGGATAAAATATGCACAAGCCTTTCTTGCTCCATTTTCAAAATGGCGCTTCCTTCTGAAGTGATACTGTAAATCTTTCTCCTGCCTGAATGTCCAACAGGTTCGATCCAACCGTGTTTATTCAGGTTCTCAATCGCACCGTATAATGTACCGGCCGCTAACACAACGGTCCCATTACTCATTTCTTCGATTTTCTGCATGGCGGCATAACCGTGCAGTGGCTCACGGAGAGCTAATAAAATGTAATGCATCGTTTCTGATAATGGCAATAATTTATGTTTCATGTTCTCACCCTTTTATTCAGTTCAACTATATAGTTAAGCTTACTAATAATTTAATACAGTTCAACTGAATAGTCAACCATATTTTTGAAATTCCATTAAAAAAAGCCGATTTCCGCTACGTTCGGAAATCGGCTTGATCTTACCAGTGGGCTTGCAGCTTATTGCCATCTGGATCGTAAAAATGGAAAAAGGCATGACCACTATCCTCTTTTATCTCATCGACCTTCACCCCATGATCCGTTAAGTGTTGATGAAATTCACCCAGCCTCGGGCTTGTAAAACCAATGCTGAATTCCTGTTCCTGGTTCACCGTAAAATGGGCAAAGGTTTCATCCTCCGTCGGAATGAGGATCAGTAAGAAAGGTCCTTCATTTACCTTGATGGCGGCCAGTTCCTCGTTAACGTTTAATAGCTCTAGACCCAACATATCTCTGTACCAATGTGCTGACTGTTCGACATTCTTGACTGGAATTCTAATATAATGTACTTGTTCAATGAATGATTTACTCAAATCCTTCTCTCCCTTATACTGGTCTATCAAGTAGTTCGCTTTCTGTATTCCCTTCTCCTCTAATTTTCTATAAAATTCCATATCATTCATTTCTTAGTCCATTCTTTGCGCCTTCATTCTCTTCCTCAGGATCTCTCACTTTCCCGTCCAGGATATCGTCCAGGGGAGTGTATTGATTGTTGGGCAGTTTCTTTTTTCGGATGGATCTAATGATAATAAACGCCGGTATAGCAAGATAAACAACAAATGCAAGTCCCATGGATACAATTTCTTGAATGCGATTAATGAATTCCATCTACCCTTCCCCCCTTAAAGAATGAGAACATGAACCGCTCCCACCATATGCATATACAATCCTGTGAGAGATAGAACGGTCCCCAGAAGAAATGTCCACGGGTTGTCCTCTGTTTCTTGATCAAAGGTCCAGATTGTAAAGAAGGCTACCGTCAAAGTGATGATTGGGAAAATGACATATTGGGGACCGAATGCGAAGGATATCCCGCCAAAAATCAGGACAAATATGCCATAGGGATTGGCATTCTTGATACGATCAATGTATTCTTTTTCAGCAGTCGAGAAACCTTCATCATCATAGGAGTAAAATACTTGCTTCAATCGATTAAGGAGACTGACGATCTTTTTAAATACTTCCATTTTCCCCTTCACTTCCTTCCTAACCGTTGGAATCCAAGAAGATTTATATAAATTTAATTATGAACTTTCTTTCTACCATCAAGCTTTCTTGAACTGAAAAAACACAGCAGACCAGCAGCTACAAAAAAAAGGAACGGAATGATGACATATTCAGGCATTATGACCGTCCAATAAAGGAGATACGCACTTATGGCAAACAGAAACCAGCTAATGATCAGTAAAAAACTTGATGCCAGTTCTTTGAATGTATTCATGGTACGCTCCTCCCTATGAATGTTTCCGGAAGCTCTTCATATGATAGTGACCCCAATCTTCTGTAAGATCATCAAAATGCACAATACTCCAAGCATTAAAAAAGGTCTGTCCCCGTTTGTTAAAGAAGAAATGTCCGTCTATGCAGTAAGAGGCGTGCTGAATGATCCCGTCTGAATTCTCCCATGTGAGCACATCACCTGCTCTCATATCTTCAGAAGAGATCAAGTGATAATCCTCATTTTTCAAGCTTTGAAGAAATGTTTGAGGATGGACCCATTCATGTATGATCCATTCTTGTTTGCTGATGGCGAAGAGTGTGGCAGATAAACAATTACTCCCTGCTGTGGATGGGAAGGTGTTTGCAAACTTAATTAAGTGTGGAGCAGTTTGGGTAGGAACATCATAGCAAGTCCAATCTTCCCATTGTTGGGCAATATCTGTTATGAGTTCTTCTTTATTAGCATATGAGAGGTCTTCCCACATTGCTTTGTGAAGGACTAACTGCTTCTCTCCCTTAACCTCTATCATATTTTGACTGAGGGATGGTGTGTCTACAGAGAAGTCAGAGATCGGATGAATCAATCCCCTGTTCACTTCCACTTGAATCTGAAAAAGCTCGATTTTCTTCTCAGCTGGTAAATCATTCACCCAGCCTGGAGGTGTCACCAGTACATAGGCCACGTCCTTTGATAGATTCCAATACTCATAGCTGTTTGCAAGTTGAACTTGTTTATAAGTGGAATGGTTTTTGAACTCCTCGTGGGGAACCACTAGGACATTATTTAGATATTCTTTAAAACTGGCAAGGTTGTTCTCTGGGAGGAAAAAGAGGTCTTTGTCCGGTACATAGGTTTTTATCCATTCTTTTATTATGTCTGGTGTTGGTTGAATTTTTCTTTTCCCTTTCATTCTCCTCTATTGTCTAGCGTGCCCCTCGCTTTCAAATAGAAAGGCTTTTTAGAGTAGCTGACGTATGTAAGCTTCATACTATTTAGATTGGATTTCATGTTTAGCCACTTTCACTTAATTTCTTCCGCCAGCTCTAAAATAATCCCCTCCGGACCACGTACGTAACATAGTTTATATCGTTCTTCATATTGCTGGATTTCACTAAAGGTTTCCGTACCCTTCCTTTTCAAATGGGCAACCATGGTTTCAAGATCATCAACAGCAAAGCAAATATGCCGGATACCCAATGTGTTGGGGAAGGTTTGCTGAATACCGTTTTCATCTGACGGTGTACGGTACTTGACGAGTTCTATCCATGTCTCTCCGTCCGGCAATCCCATTCCTACGCATGACGTTTTCACATCTTTCATGCCGACCACCTTGTCCAGCAGTTCTCCATCCATCTCCCATTCGCCTTTGACCTCAAGTCCTAAATCAATAAAGAACTCTTTAGCCTTTGAAAGGTCGTTTACGTTGATACTGATATGATCCATTCTGTTGATTTTCATGTTAGTCCTCCTACGTGCTTATGCATTGCTAACAATTAACATACAAATGATCTTATAGCATTTTATCCGCCAGTTTAATATTCTCCTTTAGATATACAGGTATTTCCGGATGGGAAAGAATCTCTAAGGTCGTCATCCAAATAACATCATCAACTTCTTCAGTACTTTTAGCGAAAGGTTCTCCAGTTTTGTGATGACACAGAAAAACGATATCAATTACATGGATCCCTGAGTCAGTATCAAAGGAAGAACTATTTACATATTTAAGCCCCGTAACCTCGCAACCTACTTCCTCAAAAATCTCTCGGATCAAAGTTCTTTCTAGAATATCTGATGAAACTCCTTCAATTTCACACTTTCCGCCGACTAATGAAAGTGTGCCTCCAGCGTGTTCCTCCTTTTCACTTCTATGGATTAATAGCCACTTTCCATCACGGTGAATAGCACCTTCTACATTTACTACAAACATAAAGTCCCCCCTAAACCATATTCAATATCCACCTAACCTGAAATATTAACGGATTACCCATTACGGATCAAAAAGTCTATTTAAACTTTGTCACTCAGCTACCTTCACTTTGTCCAACGATAGCATCGACTACCTGCTCTACCGGTGCAGCCGCGTCAATGATCATTCCATTCTTGGGAATGTCTTCTTTCGTCTCATGCAAACGAACTATGAGCTCCCTTTCCGACTTCTTCCCTCCAAATTCATCTTCGGGTCGCTCGTCCAGTCGTCGGTTCAATGTTTCAATATCAATCTCCAGGACAAACACCCCATCAAATAGATCAATAAATTTCGAGAAGTTACAGGAGCCGCCGCAGAAAAATGTTACTGGCTCATTCTTGTTATCGACCAACGCTATTACCTTATCCACATCCCATATATGGTTCTCGTGAGAGGCAGTATCGGTCTTTTCACACGTTTCCGGATCGCCCTGATAAGCCAATTCCCGGTCACCATGGATGGCTTGATAGCCGCGCCGCTGCAATTCATTGCAGACGGTAGTTTTACCGGTGCACGAAACGCCTTCAATCAGATAATTCTTAACGCCCATTTTTAAAGCCTCCTTCCCATTCGAAACAATCCTAATTAGCTGATCATCAGCTATTCCTATTTAATAGAATAACTTACGTAGTTGTTAACCCTAATAAATGGTCTGAAAACAAAATAAACTCTTCCAGATAAATAGGTGAATTCGGTGATGCTAAAGGTGTTAGCTTCACATCCGTTAAGTAAATACAAGCAGAAGAATTTACGATTGTTTTGTCTGTAATGTCTATTTCTGGACTAACCTCGTATTCTTGCAGGGCACGACCCAGAATAGGTTCCTCTTCTACATTATCTGCTAGTTGCATTTGGAAATCAGCCTCGATGGTGGCAGATTGGGTAAGAAAGATCATCTTCTTTTCTGGGTATTTATCTTTTAGTTCCTCGAATTTAATTTGTAATTCTACGATCGTCAGTTTTTTAAAGTCTACCGCCTCAACTAATTCTTTACCTGTCATATGTGCGCCTCCCTATTTTTAGTAAAAGAGTAAGCATTACTTTCTTAAAAGTCGCAACTCCCAATTCCAATTATTTCAAATAGCACTAATAAAACGCAAGAAAATTTTAACAACTCTTTCAAAGCTATGATCTTGAGGAGGAAGTTAAAGCGTTGGCAGGGTAAACTGTATTTTTGTCGAAATTTATACATAAGACGTATTTAAATGGGGGCGTAAATGATGGCAGAAGTTTTGTTGTTCCACCATGTTTTGGGTAAAACGAAGGGAATTGAAGCATTCGCTGATCAACTGAGAGATGCGGGACATATTGTGCATGTCCCGGATTTATTTGATGGCCGTACGTTTTCCTCACTCGAGGAAGGCTTAGGATTTGTGAAGGAAATCGGGTTTGGAGAAGTGACGGCGCGTGGCATTCGGGCAGCCGGCGATCTTTCTAAAGATGTCGTCTACGCTGGGTTTTCACTGGGGGTACCGGCAGCACAACAGCTCGCTCAAACACGCGAAGGCGCAAAAGGAGCACTGTTTTTCCATGCATGCCTCCCGACCTCCGAGTTCGAGTCTCCATGGCCAGCCGACTTGCCGGTTCAAATTCATGCCATGAATGAAGATCCTTTCTTCGTTGAAGACGGCGATATCGATGCAGCACGGGAACTTGTGAAGTCTGCAAAACACGCTGAGCTTTTTCTATATGAGGGCAAGGAGCACCTCTTCACCGACAGCAGTATATCCTCTTATGATGCTGACGCGACGAAGCTTGTGATCAAACGGGTTCTCGAGTTTCTAACATAGTCATCAGGAAGCATGGGAGGAAGCGCAGGGACGGTTCCTGTGCTCCCTTTTCGATAAAAAGGAAGCATAAGAACCTTCCCCATGCTTCAATAACATTTATATTCCATCTTTAGAAACTCAAATGTGCTGCCATTAGTATCTTGCACAAAAGTCTCTACATCTTTAAATCCAACTTTTCTGTACAGTTTTATTGCTCTTTGATTAAAGGTCGCTACTGACAATGTGAGTTTTTCAGATTTAAATTCTGATTGTACATAGTTCATGCCTGCCCTTAAAAATTCGATCCCATTACCCTTTCCAGTTAAATCTGGTCTCATCCCTAACCCAATATCAAAGATTCCGTCAGCTATTTTACTAACACTGAAGAAGGCAACCAATTCTTTATTTTTTGAAACAGCAAACGTTGTATTCCCTCGTTCTTCCGGGTTTAAAAATTCAGCTAGATCTTCTGCATCAGCTTCCATATCGTAAAATGAATAGTCACCTTCATAGTGCCATGTAAATGCAATATTTTCTGCTTGTTCTTGTGTCATAACATTAAATTTATAAGTTATACTGCCTCCTGTTAAATAAGAAAATCGTTGTTCTATGTACTTTCAGAATCGGTATCACAATTCAAACTTTATGTCGTACCCCATTTGTTGAATAAAGTGAGTAAAGGGAAAATTAGCTAATCTTAAGTCGTTAAACGCTTAGCTTAAGATGGTCTGCACATTAATAGCAACATAATCTCTAAACCTTAATAGTTCATCATTCTCAAATTGACAATCATCTTTTTCACTCGAATAACAATCAATTATTTTATTGACAGTGCTACTCAATTCTTTCGGCAAGTGGGCTAAACCCCAACGCCCAGCTTCTTCCTTTGAAGAAATGACTCCTTCTTTTACGTACCTGAACACTCTAATCATATTTAGGGTGCAATAAATGGGTTCCTCTTGAATGCGACCCAGGCATTCTTGAAAGTCTCCGACTATTGACGATAGATAATCTGAACGCGGAACTATGGGGAATACTTCAGCAATAGGTTCGCCTGTCACACAAATCCCCCTATTATGTAAAATAGTGATATGGGCTGCTAAATCCGGATCAGTGCTACTACTTCCAGTTAAAAATTTGTGTGTATTCCTTACCAAATCATGTTCATACCGCTCTCTCCAGAACTCACTATAATGGAAATCAAATAGACAAGGATGCTGCCAATCTCTTAATTGTTCCTTATTAATAAAACTGATTTCGACTGGGTAAGGGGAATTGGAGCAATTCAAAAAGAATATAGCCAACTTCCTTTTCGCTTCAACTGTAATCGTTTTTTTCGTGACGGCCAATAAATCTATATCGCTTTTGTTTGGATTAAATCCCCCCATTGCTACGGAACCGTGAATATACAATCCAGCAAGGTCATCGTTTAATATAGTAGTGAGTTCTTCTTGTATACGTATAATAATATTTTCAACTTCAGCTGAGAACGACTGCATTAAGTCCATCTTCTATTCTCCTTTTTAAAATGGCCTTTCTAAAAGTTCTTTTTGACGCAAACATTTTTTGGATACTGCTCTTCAATATCTTGTAAGTTATACAACATTGATTTCATTAATGTTTGGGCTTCGATACTGGACTCTAAAGTACTAGATAAATGTATTCCAATTAAACCATCGTCTTTTTCTATTTCCACTTCCTCTTTACATATCCTCATTATCGAATTGATTGTCCCGATTGTTAGTGTTGAAACACTTGCACAAACAATATCCTCACCGTAGTCGGCGAATAACGCATGTCCTTTAACTGTAAATCCACAGATATTTTCATTATGTATTAAAAATTTTATTGTAATCAATTCAAACCTCCGCAAGTAAATTTTTTCAACAATTCACCATATAAAAATACCCCGCTAGAACCATTACATTCTATAAAGACATATTATTTAATCTTAGTTATTTCATACTTCATCTCCTTTACAAGTTTACTATAGTCTTTATCTTACAGGAGTTTTGCAGTCCATCTTATTCCAACTAAAGGCACAGTCACGGATTTACCGCTCTAGTACAACTGTACGTAATAATACCCAAAAGGGGTTTAGTTACAATAAAATCGCAACAAATTTTAAGGGAATTGAGATAACGGTTATTCCTTTATTCGGTACTTTTGATATAACACTTCAACCGTACTATGATAATGTGGCTCACCGTGACCTATATCCAACAGAAGGGTCTCAGATGCCTTAATCTTTTCATATCCGTTAAAATGATGATCTAATTCGTTCTGTGTAAAGAAGTGAATATAGGTATCAGACTTGGGACGATAGAACGTATTCTCACTTTGCGTTTGAGCATTTTTCACATTCTTATCGTAGCTTGGATCATTGACATCAAAGGCATTGATATAAATGAGGCCCCCTGGAATCAGTCCCTTTTTAGCCTTATTAATGATTCCTTTTATATCCTCATCGTTGAAAAAATTGAGGACATTGGCAAGAATGATCAATGAATATGTGTTTTCTTCTATTTCACATTTTGTTAAATCGTTTACTTCTGCTTTGATGGTTACTCCTATTTCCTTAGCAGCAGTTAATGAGCGCTTGATGGCTGTTTCTGAAATATCAATACCTTCAACTTCAAACCCTTTATGGGCAAAATATAGAGCATTCCTTCCTTCACCTATGCCGAGGTCCAACACTTTTCCGTCTTTTACTAAAGGGAGGTAGTCAATTAATGTTTGGATTGGCTCCAATCCCCATAAGTAATCTTCTATCTGACCATATTGTTTTTCCCATATTTCTTTATTTCCTGACATGATCTTCTCACCTTTCAACCTTGCCCAATTTCTCTAATTTAAACGGTTCATTAACATCCTGATTGTTCATCCATTCTAAGAAGTGATGAATACCTTCTATCCCATCCACCAGGACAGCTCGATATATAAATACAGATGGATAGTTCAATTCCAATTTTACAAGGTGTTCTTTAATACCCAAGATGGATTTACGACTTCTATCTGACAACGCTTTATCCATAAACCCAACCAAGTCCCTGGATAGTGGACCGTTATGGTTAGAAGGAAAAAGCCACATGTCTAAATTCCATTGAGTTCCTTCATCATGATCTGCATCAAGATATGTTAATTTAGAATATAAACCTCTAAATGGAGAGTTTAAATAGTTATGAAACTTGATTTCTACCACACCCCTATGAGTAGCTAAGTCTCCGAGTACTTTAAAGACGTTCTCTGGACTCGGGATGTCACAGAAAGTCTCTATGTCAATATCATGACTTACCATAAGGTTATAGGCTGTAGCCCCTACCAGATGGACTTCACCAACTTCTCCCCATTTTTTAATCAAGTCTAATTTGTTTAAAATTCCCAGTGCAATCTTTTGTCTTTGATTAGCCCGTTGAATGATTTCTTCCATTTTTTTAAACCCTCTTCAATTGTTATAATATTGCAAATTATAACATCATAACGTGATTATCCATTATATGCAAGACAATCTATTAACTCACTCCTTCACATACTCAAAAACATCCTCAACATAGCTTTCCAGAGGTTTACTTGTATCTACTAACAAACATTTGATATCCATTGGTTTTTTACTGTTATTGATAGTATATCTAAATGCTTCTTTTGAAGTGATTTCGCTTATTTGACTGGTCATCGTTTCTCGATTCTTTAATCGAAAATTAACTTCCTTTACATCATCGATATAACATTCAACATATTTGTACGTAGCATTGTATTTAGCAGATAAGTTCGTGCCCTTACGAACTAATTCATCATATAAGCAAGGACTATCAAAAATGACATTGTGACCTTGGGATAAATGAAACTCAATTAATGACCAATCAATATTGTAAGAAATTTTCCCAGCTAAGCTGTTATCGATTTCGGCTTCAATGGATTCTAATAAAGCTGATTTAACAATATCGTGATCAATGAGTACAGCTCCTGTGTGCTTGGCAATTTGTCTAGAAAGTGTAGACTTTCCTGAGCCTGGAAAACCGGACATCTGAATGAAAAACATATTTGAATCCCTCGCTATAGTTGTAATCTAATTTGAAATCAACAATATATTTTAATGGAAATACCAAATTTTTTTAAAAATGAGCTTATCCCTATTCTGGATAAGCTCTCCTTTGATAACTTGAATTCAAGATAACCAATCGCAATTAGGGAATCAAGATAAACCTAGATCCACGCTTCTATACAATGGACTGACTTTCTCTTTGTATCTACTTTCACTTTCTTTCCTATAGCCAAAGGGTGCATGGGATGAGTATGGCACGTATCAAACTCAGCTAAAATAGGGATCTCTTTATCGTCTAATTGTTCCATAAGAATATCGATTGGCTTCTTACCTGTTCCTAAATCATCATATCCCTCATGTTTCCCCAAAATGATCCCTGACACCTTTTCAAAGATTCCGTGCAGTTTCAACATTGCAAAGTTCTTTTCCACTATCGACGCATCTTTCGCACAATCCTCTATCAGTAAGACATCCCCATTTTTTATAGGCGGGAAATAGTCCGTACCAATAAAACCATACATCGTATTAACATTTCCACCTATTAATCGACCTTCCGCGACTCCGGTGTTTCTTGTTATCCATTCATTTCGATAGAGAGTTTTTTCTTTTGTTTTGTCTAACCAATTAACAGGTTCATCAGACCAATATGTAGGCATGGGCACTTCATAAGGAAGACTGCTTTCTGTCATAAAGTAGTTAACAAAGTATTGGTACGTGTCATTAACTAATGGTTCGAATTCACCAAAGGAAGGAATGAGTGCAGGACCATAATAAGTAGTGATTTTTGTTTTATGATAAAGAGCAAGAAGGATAGCCGTTGCATCGGAGTAACCTACTACGATCTTCGGATTTTTTATCAACGCTTCGTAATCTATATAGGGCAAAAGGCTATTAGAATTGGTACCGCCTATCGTGGACATCACCATTTTTATTTCTGGATCTCGCAATAAATCATTTAACTCATTTGCGCGCTCTTTAGGGGTCCCTGAGCGATACCCTTCATTCTTTCCTGTCAATTTCCCTTCGACTATACATAAACCTTTGCTCTCCAGGAAAGATTTTGCCCGTTCATATCGTTTTCTTGCTGTAACTGTTGCTGGTGATGATGGAGTGAAAATCCCCACTTTGTCACCTGCGCTTAATTTATGCATGGGAGCCACCGTCCTTTATTGTTTAACAATATGTATAGTTCCACACTCAACTATCAAACGTAATATCGTTACTTGGGTATACATCTGCAAACCAACGCAATACGCCATTATGATGGTTTATAATTTGTTGAGCCGTGATATCTTGCGAATCCCAAGTGCTGTGTGCGTCTGAAGCTAAAGTGACCTTATAATCCAAACTAAAAGCTCTTCTGCAAGATGTATCCACACATGCTTCTGTTTGAATTCCCGCAATGACTACATGGTCAATCCCTTGTTTTTTCAGTTCATCATCTAAAGAAGTATTATAAAATGAATCCGGAGTCGTTTTTTGAATGATGATATCCTGAGGATGTGGAGTGATTTCAGGATGAATCTCCCAACCCTTTGTACCATACTCTAAAGGTTTTCCAACAGGTGCATTATGCTGTATAAAGAATATCGATGTCTCGTTAGAGCGTGCTTTTTCAATTAGATCTTTTACAGTTTGGAGTAATCTTTCTCCTTTGTATACAACATTACCTTCCTGAAACATCCCATTCTGAACGTCTATAACCAGTAGTGCATTCTTCATCATTTTCCCCCTTGAATAAAACGTACTTTGGAAACTACAATAAGATACTTTTACATTCGCCCTTCTTAAATCCATACTTATTCACACTGATTACGTTCAAAATGCTTCCCGTCCTTTGGCAAACTGCCCTCTGGAGGTGTCCAAGCGGTTTGGCAAATAGTCTTTTCATCTACCACTGAGTATGTGTAAATCCAGCCTTTTTCGTTTTCAAACTCAACCTTTAAATGATAAGGATTGAATTGCCTCCTTGTTTGATGATCAATTTTCCATTCTTGATCGGGATATTTTTTTTCAAGAAAATAGTTTAGTTGTTCTGTCTTAAGTGATACTTGATAATCAATCCAATAGGGTCGAATCACGAAAAATGAAAGGACTATTAGAGTTATTGAGGACGCGATAATGAAACTCCATTTTCTACTCTTTTTAGGCAATAAAAATGCCGTTACAAAGAGGATCAGGATAAATGCAGCACACATTGTTATTTCTATTAGCGTTATTGGATGCACGAACATTCCCCCATCATTCCCGATACTTAAATAAAGCTGCTTACTGTTTTACATATTCACCATAAAGCAACTCCATCGCTTCCATAATCTTATGGTCAGAATCCTGATGGTTTAGACGATTAGGTAAGTTAACCGCTCCTAATGCAAAGAGATAAGGGTTCTCGTTGAAGTCACCCATTATACCGATATCAACAGCTACATCTTCCAGACCACCTGTCATATGGTTTAAATGGTGCACTGGTATTTGTCCTATATTTCCCTTTTGTCTAACCAATCCATTCATGATCGGTGTCCACAAGAGAGGCTGCGTTTTGTACCCTTGATAGATACGAATCATCAAATCTAGCATTTCGTTTAGCTGAGCTTTATTATCAACATCCCTTGGGTTTTCAGTAACATGTATGGAAGGATAATAAGACTGGAGCGACCCATTTACTTTTTCCCAACCACCACAAAATTCAACAATGCTTCTGGCAATATAACTATCATGGCAGGCAATCATTACTTCAACCGCTTCCCTCAACGGAAGGGTATGTCTATTTTGTAGATGTGGATAAAGTTCTTTGCTGTCCTCTTCTGGATTAAATGACACTTTTTCAACAATGTCCTCCCATTTAATCACATTATCCTCTACCCATTTCGCTACACAAAATGCAATCGCCACTTTAGCTGCTGAAGCAAGAGGAATTTTGAGTTCACTATTTAGAGAGGCACTTTTTTTATTTTCTTTCGTGGAATAGATCGTTAAGCCTACTTCTCCAACTTCTATTTCTTTCAGTTTTTCTATTACGTTATTCACTTTTTCACCTGCTTAGTTTTCTTGGAATGCCCAATGCTTTTAATAAACCAAAATCCTAGCGATACTATCTCTATCACTAGGATGAAGGCCAAACAAATTATAAGTTTTCAATTTTTTTCATATCTTCTTCAGATAATTCGAAATCGAAAAGATCTAGATTAGACGCTTGATTTTCGCGGTTATGAGATTTAGGAATGACGATCACACCACGTTGGATTTGGTATTTTAATAAGACTTGTGCGCCAGATTTTTTGTAGGATTCACCGATTTCATCCAAAACCTCTTTTTGATGGGCTTCGGCTTTCATTGGCCCCCATGCAACCGGTGCAATGCCCTCTTCTTTTAATACAGAAAGGAGATCTTTGTTAGGTTTTGTTAGGTTAATTTGAATTTGATTAACGGCTGGCTTCACTTTAGCGAAATCTTTCAATTCTTCCAGATGATCTTTTCCAAAGTTTGAAACGCCGATTGCTTTTAGTTTGCCCGCTTCGTAATATTCTTCAAAGACTTCCCACGTGTTTTGAAGTTGTACGTTGTCTTCGATAGGAAAGTGAATAAGAAGCAGATCAAGATAGTCTGTTTGAAAGTTTTTTAGACTGTTATCGATTGCTGCACGAGTAGCTTCCTTTGAAGAAATATATTCTTCATCGCCTGGAACTTTTGTCGTAATAAATAACTCTTCCCGAGGCACTGTGCTTTCTGCTAAAACTCTTCCCACAAGTTCTTCGTTTCGATAAACGATGGCGGCATCGATTGAACGGTATCCCAACTCAAGTGCTGATAGAAGTTCAGGAATTTCATTGGTTAACGCCGCGTTATACTCATGATTTTCTTTCCCATACGTATTTGTACCTGTCCCTACAATTGGCATTTTCAGCCCATTATTAAGTGTGATGTATTCCATATGTTTAAGCACTCCTCTGTATACTTAATTTTCCTGATTACAAAGTCCATCATATCAAATTATAGAATTTTCAAAAAGAAATATGGAAGGAGGGAGTTATCCTACTACTAATAATCGCTCATTAGTGATGTTAGCCCTTAAAAAGTTGCTCATTCATCACGCTAATTGAATAGATATTTTCTTCTACTAAGTTATGAATGATTTGTTTTAATACATGCGGTTCTCGCAAATCCTCTTTTTCTAATGCTAAAAGGTCATTCGTTGTTATCCACCTGCTCTCAGTAATTTCATCCTCTTCAAGGTTTAATGTACCTCCAGTAACCTCACCAATAAAATGAAATAAAATGACTTGATTGTTCGTATTACTGGTGAAATTATATACTCCTGTCGTGCCAACCAGCTTTACATCCAAACCCGTCTCCTCTTTCACTTCCCTTTTAGCTGAATAAAGAATATCCTCACCATACTCTATATGCCCACTCGGAAAGTTCCACTTATGGACGGCATTGGGTTTGTTTTCTTTTATCATCAAGACTTTACCATGACGTAAGATTGATACACTTGCTACTAAGACAATTCCATCTTGAGACATTCATTTCTCCTCCATTCTATTCTTTCTTTAACCTGCCTGATAATTCAAGATAGCTGGATCAGTTATTGTCCACACCTATTGTTGAATTTGCCGTACCCATATTCTCTGTGGGTTCCCTTTCACATCGGTTACTTTATTATTGAATACATAAAGGTGTCAGTTAGCTTGCTGCCATCTGCGAATTCCGGGTACTTCTTATAGTTACACATCCTTATAATAGTAGGACATTTTGACATGTCCTTTACTTTTATATAATTAATTCAATAAGTATACTGATCGTTCAGTATCCTCAGCTACTGTACTCCTGCTACTTCAATACTTGGTAACTAATATTAAAAACAAGATAGTTCCAATTATTTCAAATATTATAGATTTGAGCAATACTCCTCTTCCAGTAATTAAATGAAAATAAAACAGTAGAGCGGGATCTGCCCCGCTCTACTGTTTTATTTTTACTGCACCTTGATCCGCCCTGTCTCAGGTGGTGCTACGCTTCCGCCTGATTCAATGATATAGGTAATGAATGAGTCCAATGTCGGCGGGCCTTCCACAGAATCATGGCCCTTTTTAAAGGCAGTGAATCCGTCTCCACCGGTTGCAAGATAATTTGTGAGGGCTACGGTATATGTCTGGTCCGGCTGAATGGCGTTTCCATCTCTATCAGTCATCGCTACTACTTTATGGCCAGGTGGTGCGTCTTTATCATAGGTGTAGTCGAGCCCCGATGTCTGCATGATGGTTTGAAAATTCCCTGTCCACTGCTGTTCCAGTGCTTCTTTCATCTCGGCGCCGGTCAATGATAGTTTAACCAGGTTGGTGCCGAAGGGGAGCATGGTGTACAGTTCTCCCCAAGTAAGTTCCCCCTCATCCAGGTTCGCCCGGATTCCACCCGGATTCATGAATGCGATGTCGGTGTCCATGTTCTCCCGATGTGAATCTGCGATAAGATTTCCAATCGGCCTCTCCCCACTGGCGGTCCTTTCCTTCGTGATGGCGGCTTCCGCCTGACCCATTTTCTGGTCCAGCATCATCTGCTTGTCTGCCGAGTAAGAATCGACCATTTGTTTGATTTTTTTGTCGGGCTCGATTCCATCGTGATAGGTGGATAGGATGGCTGCCTGCTTATTGACGATGTCCTTCGTCTCCCGGTCGATCAGGAGATCTACATCGGAAAAGGCAGTTCCATATGAGTATGATTGAACAATCAATTTCCCATCAACTGATGTATTTGCAAAGCCGTGACTGTGGCCGCCGAAGATGATATCTACTTCATCATCGATGCGGGGGGCAAATTCAGCGGCGTCTTGAGCAGGATTTGTTCCGTCCTCATTTGAAGAAGCGGAAACATGCCCGAGGACGACAATGGACCGAACTCCTTTTGCCTTCAATTCTTTCACGCTTTGATTGATGGCCGTGACTTCATCCGTGAATTTAATGCCTTCAATCCCGCTTGGCAGGACGATATCTTTCGTTTCTGTCGTGACAACTCCGATAAACCCGATGGGCACACCATCGACTTCTTTGATCAAATAGGGTGGTAAAATGGATTCCCCTGTCTCTTTATCGATGACATTGGCAGCTGTGTATGGAAATGCCGCCCCTTCAAAGGTACCCGTTTTCTCATGTTTGCCGCCGTCAAGGAGCCTGAACATCTCCTCCGTTCCTTCATCGAACTCATGATTCCCTAACGTCCCGATGTCGAATCCGACCTCGTTCATCCACTCGACGGCAGGTTCATCCTGCATAAGAGATGACACAGGTGAGCTAGCACCGACCATGTCGCCGGAATGGACCAATAAAGTATTTTCGTTTTCCTGCCGGTGCTTTTTTAAATAGGCAGACAAGTATTCAGCACCGCCTACCTTCTTTCCATCCCTCGTTCGAACCGTTTCCAGCTGGCCATGAAAATCATTGACTCCCAGAAGCTGCACAGAAATATACTCTCCAGGATCGGTGGAAGATGACGCAAATGATGATCCGATGAAAAATACCCCCGTTGCGATTGCTGCCAACATCCATTTACTCAAAGACATGGAAAACCTCCCTGTGCTTTTGTCATCTTCAAGGTAGCACAGTAGTTTTGACCCATTTTTAATAGAAAGTTATGGTTTTGTAAAGACGTGATCATACAAACTTCAAACTGATTATGGCAAAGGGAGAAGCCGTTTCTCAAAAAAAAATAAGCGGAGATTTTCCGCTTACATTCAAAATGAACGGTGTATTTGGGGAAATTAAGCGGAATTTTTCCGTTTATGTACAGAAAAATCATCCGTTTTTGGATTTATTGAGTCAATAGGCGGAATTTTCCCTTCTATTTCAGGTCTTTTCTACTAGCAAAGACGACATAAGCGGAATTTTTCCGTGTATTTGTTAGACCTGGTAAGTAAGCGCCAAGGTACCTGTCCCCGCGGCTGCCGGAATCCCCTCCATTGCCTATTTCCCCATACACCCTCCCATCTCTTTCCCAAGCTCCAGCAATCCTTCCTCCACCCATTCTTCATTTCCCCTGATAATCCCATCAATCATATACTGAATCTGATCGAATGTAACAAAGTAAGAGATCTTTTCAATCCTCTCTTCTACGTTTGAATATCCCAGCGAACGTAATAAATCTCTTGTAAATCCCTTTCCACAATCCTCAAGGATATATAGTAATTCATAGTCGGGGTCACATACGCACATATCTCCGAAGTCGATGATCCCTGTCAGTCCACCTGTTTCGGTATCAATAAGGAAATGATTGGGGGAAAGATCCCCATGAATCAATGTGGGTGTATATGTATGATAATCAGGATGTTGTAAAAACGAGTTAAACCGGCCAGAGATGTAGTCTCTTGTTTTGTCGTCAGTATGGGGGAAAACTTTCTCTTTTGCTTCTTTAAACAGCTGTAAGTACTTGGTTTCAAGGTTTACGGCAGGTAAAGCCCGGTATGCCACCGATTCAACCGAAATCGCTTGTAGACTTTTCATAAATTCAGAAAGTGATCCGATCAAATTCCTGACTTGAATCCGACTGAGTCTCGAAATGGAATCTTCTTCAAGGAGCACACCAGGCAGCTTCCTATACCCTACAAAATAAAGCCCATTTTCCTGCCTGCCTACAAACTCAAAAAATGGGATGGACAATGATAACTTAGGCTGAATGGCAGGCAAGATGCTGATTTCCTTCTCAATATCCATTGATCCCCCTTCGTTCTTTGCAAAACGGAATGCCCACTGATCATTGACTTCAAAGACGATACTCATCATTCCTTCACCAAGTACTTGAACCGATTCTATCTTAATGTCAGGGAAATGACGCGTTATCTCATTCATGTATTTCTTGGTATCTTTCACTTTTAAGGCCCTCCTTCCCTATTGCTTCTTGAATCGGTAGCCTACACCCCAAATGGTTTCAATAAATACAGGATCTGAGGGGTCCTCTTCAATTTTCTCCCTGATTTTTCTAATATGGACGGTGACCGTCGTAATGTCCCCAAAAGAATCATAACCCCAGAGCCTTTCGAATAGATGTTCCTTCGTGAAGACCCTGTCAGGATGGTTTGCCAGGAACACCAATAAATCAAACTCTTTTGCGGTAAATGGTTTCTCTTCATTGTCCACGTATACTCTCCGGGAATCGAGGTCCACCCTGAGGTTCTTGATTTCGATTTCATCTTTCGGGGCTTCCCGACTGATTAATCGGTCGTATCTTGACATATGCGCCTTTACCCGGGCAATAAGTTCACTCGGTGTGAAGGGCTTCACGATATAATCATCTGCTCCGCGGTCGAATCCCCTGATTTTATCAATGTCTTCTTTTCTGGCGGTCACCATAAGAATCGGAATATCTAAGAATTCCCGCAGCTTTTTGCATAACTCATACCCGTCGATTCCCGGAAGCATTAAATCCAGCAGGATGAGGTTGTATGAATGGGTCCTTGCAAGTCTCAGCCCTTCCTCCCCTGTCGAAGCGATATCACTGCCAAATCCGTTCACCTCTAAATAATCCCTTTCCAGTTCAGCAATATCCATCTCATCTTCAATAATCAATATTTTCTTCACGCTCATTCACCTTTTTCAATGTAAAATAAATGCTCGTCCCCACTCCCGGTTCACTCTCTGCCCAGATTTTCCCGCCGTGGTTTTCAATGATTTTTTTTGCAATCGACAGTCCGAGCCCGGTGCCTCCCGTGGCTGAATTCCTCGATTCATCTGTCCGGTAGAAGCTGTCAAAGATATTGGATAGATCCTTTTTCAGAATTCCGCTCCCATTGTCTTTGATTTCCACCTGGACTTCATTGTTGTTCTCACTGAGGATGACCTTTATTACTTTCACTGATTTGTCCATATACTTCAGACTGTTTTGTGTAATATTCATGACGACCCTGTTTAATTTTTCCCTGTCCGCCTTCACGGCATAAGACTTTAGAGGATCATGGATCAGTACCGCTTTCCCATGGTCATGTTCAAGGGTTAACGAGAGTTCTTCAATAAAATCTTGAAGATAATCGTCCAGTTTGATCTTCTCAAATGTAAATGGAATTTGTTCAAGGTCCAGTTTGGAATAGAGAAACAGTTCATCGATGAGGGCATCCATATCGTGAGCGTTTTTTTCAATCTTGGAAATATAACGATTTAGTTTCTCAGGCGTGTCCGCCACTCCATCCTGAATGCCGCTCACATATCCTTTGATCGAGGTCAGTGGCGTCTTAATATCATGCGAAATACTGGCAATGAGCTCCTGGCGATTCAGTTCGTACTGCTGCTGAACCACCGACGCTTCCTTCAGTTTCAACCGCATCTCTTCAAAAGCATTGGACAATTGCCCCAATTCGTCCTTTTGCTGTGAAGCACAGCTGTAATCGAGATTCCCTTCACTGATCTTTTTTGCCACCATGGATAAACTCTTGATTGGTCCAAGGAGACTCCTTGAAATAAAATACGTCAGGATCCCGTTGGTGACGAAGAGTATCACGATCATCGCCCCAAAACGAAAGGTTTGAAAGACCTGCATATCCTCCCCTTCAGATTTCTTTCCAAGCACATAAAAAAACACATACCCGGCACCAAGTTCGACAATGATTAAACTGATTATCGGGATAAAAATCATACCGATATTCGATAAGATCAGTCTTTTCTTTATGGACATCGCACTGTCACCTCCTCTTTCAACTTACAATGTTCGAACAACCCGGACGTTTCTCAAAACGGACTGTCCGGCACGTGTTTATATTATTTACGATTCTCCCCTTGATGTTCCGAGGTCATAAAACGATCAAACTTTATAAATCCTATAAAAATGAACAATGAACCAAAGATATTACACATCACCCTGAACCAATGGACGATTTTGAATTCCTGAACGGTTTGTTTTAGAAATTCAACAGAGTGGACGCCAGCTCCTTCCATAAACATGATTTCATTCCGCGGCCACTCAAACAGGATGGAGGCTGCCCCTTCTAATATGATGGCCATCAGGCTGAAGAGTACCCATTTTCTTGCCGGTTTCACTTTCCACACAAAGATTCCTGCCAGGACACCCGTCAGGATACTGACAAACCCCAATGGCGGAAAGTAGGTGTGTGGACTTGCGACTTGCATCCAGTCCATGGATGCTTCCAACGTCTCCGGTACGTTGTGAAAAATATTGGGATAGACCATAAATGTATTAAGCAAGATGCCCCCCAATATGATCCACTGGATCCAAAGATGGGATAACACGGAGTAATAACCAACTTTTTTTGACATGTAAAAAACTCCTTCTCAAATTCGTTTTTGTCACCTCATCGGCTGACATGTACTTATTGTAGGGAGCAATTCTAAATGATTTCTTATGTAGTTCTTAATTAATTCTTAAATGCTGTAAACAAAAAAACGCAATCCCATAAGGATCACGTCAACACAATAAATATTAGTTTTTCGAAAAATGATGTGATTGAGTTATGTTGAAGGAGAATCTGAAAAGTATGCTGTCTTTGGGATGCCTTTGCTTAAACTCATTTGGGGCAGCAAGGTCATTTAACCGTCTGGTAAACAAGCCCTATGGCGCCAGAGTCAAATGTCTTGTTTTCGATTAGCTTAAGATTGATCTTTCCTTTGATACCTTGGAATAACGGCAGCCCGCTCCCGATTAGAATGGGAGAAACTGTAATTTTATACTCATCTATTAAATCTAGCTGCATAAGGTAGTGTGCGAACCTTGGACTTCCGAGTATGACCATATCCTGACCTGGCTGCTGTTTGAGGTTGTTGATCTCTTTCATGACATCTTCTTTAACCAGTCTGGAATTGTTCCATTCGACTTTTTCCAGTGTCCTCGAAAAAACGATTTTTTCTGTCTTTTCGATCCATTCGGCATGATCTCTTTCATGTTGTGAAGCTGTTGGGTTTGAAGAGACAGATGGCCAGTAACTGTGCATCATCTGGTATGTCCCACGCCCCCAGATGACGGTGTCGGCAGTACTCAGAATTTCTTTCGCGTGCTTCTCAAGATCAGCATCGTAGGAAACCCATCCAATGTCCATATCCCCCTTCGGCCCTTCTACAAAACCGTCAAGCGATGCGTGCAGAAATAGAACAAGTTTTCTCATTTTCGATTCTCCTTTATTTATTAGGAATAATTACACTATACGATAACTGAAATTTCAAGACAATTCCCGACTGGGTTGTTTTATATGGATGCTAATCTAAACTGCCATTCGTAATTCAAATATTTAAAGTAATAGTAAAGAGGAAATTTGAATACTCCGAACAAGTGTTTTATAATGTGTTTTCATAAATGAAAAATTATTGAAACGGGATTATGGAGGCGTGGTATATGTATGTAACGATTACAGACTTTATTAGAGAATGGAATTGGGAGGCAACGCTAACTCAAAAGGTTTTGGAAGGTTTAACGGATGATTCATTGAACCAAAAAGTTTACCCGGAAGGTCGTTCATTGGGGAGGATTGTTTGGCATTTCACGACAAATATTCCAGAGTACTTGACTCATTTCGGGCTGAATGTAGACGGTGTAGAAAATATGGAAAATGTCCCTGCCTCAGCTAAAGAAATGTCTGAAACGTTTAAAAACATAAGTTCTAGTGCAGTCAAAGCCATTGAACAACAATGGACAGACGAATCTTTGAAAGAAGTACAAATTGCATTTGGCAGGGAAGAAACAAATGCTCAAGTTTTAATGGGACTAATTAAACACATTATTCATCATCGTGGCCAAATTACTATTCTTATGCGTCAAGCCGGAATCAAACCGTTTGGCGTTTATGGACCGCCAAAAGAAGATTGGATCCACTTAGGTGTGGAAAATCCTCCACTCTAACACTATCTAGCGAGTTCGATAGTATTAGGAATGAGGAAACCCTGTATTTTTTGGGTTTCCTCATTATTTTGACTATATTTCAATATTAGAGTTTAACAGAGCCACTATATTACGATTGGATTAACATCAACAATGGACTCACTACCAATTTTTTTGAAAAAGGAATCTAACTCTAGATAAATTTTATTTTATAAGAGAAAGACGACAATCTCCTAAGTCATCGCCTCACAGTGACTCATTCTGCTCTTTATCCAGTTCCACCTTCTTATTCATCCCCCACCGGAAACGGTTTTAATTCCTTAGAAGAAGCAAGCGATTTAACCCTAGCATTTTGATCACTTTTATCTTATTTAAAGTCATACGATTTTCACGAGGAAATGGATTGTCCAGATTCTTTAACGTTTCGAAAAATCACTTAAATTCTTTCAGTGCAACCTTAGCTGCCTTTGCTATAAGTTCATTATCATAGGCAGCATCCTCAGTATCACGGCTGGATAGAATCGCGATAATAATGGGTTCTCGATTCGGCGGCCATACGATAGCGATATCGTTTCGCGTTCCGTAGCCTCCAGCTCCCGTTTTATCGCCTACCTCCCATCCTTTAGGAACAGCGGCACGGATCAGTTCGTCTCCAGTAGTATTCCCCCGCATCCAATCTGTCAGGATGGTACGCTTATCATGCGGGAGCACGTCGTCGACCGTCAAAGCCTTCAAGTTGGTGGCAAGTGCTCTTGCTGTACTTGTATCACGGATGTCTCCTGGGATGGCACTGTTCAAATCAGTCTCAAAGCGATCAGCCTCGGTGACATGATCGCCGATTTGCCTCAGTGCATTTTCGAAGCCGTCAGGTCCTCCGAGTTCCTCCAATAAAAGGTTCCCCGCGGTATTATCGCTGTACCTGATAGCCGCATCGCAAATTTCCCTAAGGGTCATACCGGTATCCACGTGTTGCTCTGTAATGGGAGAATACGTGACGAGGTCATCTCTGGTGTAGGTGATGACTTCGTCAAGTTCGTCCATCGAGTTTTGCTGCAGCACCAACCCTGCGGCCACAGCCTTAAAGGTGGATGAATAGGCGAACCGTTCATCAGGTCGATAAGCTACCGTCCGATTTGTACCGGTGTCAATCGCATAGACACCGAGGCGGGCATCAAATTTTTTCTCGAGTTGCATGAACTTATGGCCAGCCCCATGACTTGTTGCTTTTTCTTTTGCCTCGGTCTGTTTTAATCCGTTACCAATGAAGCTTAAACTTAACAGTCCGACACACATCATAATTTTTAACATTCTGACACTTCCCAACATCATCAGTCCTCTCCTATTTCATTGACAATAGTCTAATTAGACTTTATACTAGCTTAGTCTAATTAGACTATCGTGTAAAGGAATGAAAATGAAATGATTAAATCTTTTTTAATGGTAGGACAATCGAATATGGCAGGTCGTGGATTCTTGCATGAGGTAGATCCTATCTATAATGAAAAAATAAAGATGCTTCGTAACGGACAGTGGCAAATGATGACAGAGCCTATTAACTATGACCGCCCTGTTTCCGGTGTAAGTCTGGCAGCATCCTTTGCGGACCAGTGTTCGAAAGCCAACCCGGATGATGAAATCGGGTTGATTCCTTGTGCGGAAGGCGGCAGTTCCTTGAATGATTGGCACCCGCAAGGCACTCTGTTCAAACATGCTTTATCTGAAGCCCGATTCGCTCTTGAAACCAGTCAAATTTGTGGCATCCTTTGGCATCAAGGTGAAAGTGACAGCCATCAGTCTCTCCATGAAACATATTACGACAAGTTATCTCTTATCATTGAAACGTTACGCAGCGAATTAAACCTTCAAGACGTCCCATTAATTATTGGTGAGCTTGGTCATTTCTTAGGGAAGGAAGGTTTCGGAAAGCACTCATCAGAGTTTCAAGAAATTAACGCTGAATTACATCGATTTGCTCATGAGCAGCCCAATTGTTATTTTGTATCGGCAGAAGGTCTAACCGCCAATCCGGATGGTATTCATTTAAACGCCGCTTCCCAACGAAAATTCGGTTATCGCTACTTCGAGGCATTTTCGAAAAAGCGTCATATCTCAGGGCCACTTGCGGATGAAAATCAATCACTAAAGACAAACCTTACCTATTCAAAAAATGAACAAATCTATATTCACAGTATGAATTTAGCTCTGGGCAAAATCACATACGCTGAATTTGAAGCACAGATGGCGAAGGTGATGCACCCTTGATTCCCTTACTCATCCTTGGATTACTGATTCAAAACCCTGGCGCACATGGCTACGAACTATTAAGTTTAATGGAAAAACGACATTATAAATATATCGTTAACTTTACTAAGGGATCATTTTATTACAATTTGCAACAACTCCAAGAAAAAGGGTTGATTGAAGAAACAAATGAAAGACGTCCAAACAACGGTCGTGACATTCACACCTTTAAAGTAACGTCTTCAGGAATAGAAGAATTCCATAAATTAATGGCCAAACACGGAACGAAATCCGAGTATGTCAACTTACCGGTCTATGGGGCATTACTCTTTGCAGATGTATACGATAAAAACAAATTATTGGAGTTAATCCAATCCCAAATTGATCAAACAAAAGCCAGAATTACTCTTCTCGATGAGTACTTGGCTACCATTGAAGAATCACCTGGTCAAATTGATTATTTTGGTCGCATGAACGAGAATTCCCGTTCTCATCACTTAGTAAATTTACAGTGGTTTAAGGAATTGAAGGCAGATATAGAAAGTGACACTGATTAATAAGAAAATCACCTGTCCAACTTTTTATCAAAAAAAACGTCCCTTGTTTTGCCTGAGGGACGTTTTTTTATGTTTCTCTTAAAGATTCACCATATCCCCGTCCAAGCTCGCATCCTAGATAAAGAGCATCAAACAGAATCATGCGAGATTTACAAGAATCGTGCGGCATTTGGTTTAATCATGCGCCTATCATCATAATCGTGCGAGTTTAAAAGAAATCATGCGAGACATTGGATAATCATGCCGAGGTGTCGAATTTTCTTTATTCATGCGGAAGAAATGCGCCACGGTGACAGGCACCTCGACTCCAATTCAAAGAGTCAATGGACCTGTCCCTGTTGCTCCCTCATCCTCAACTCAACAAACTCCCCCTCATCCAAGCCTTCTCCCGATAAGGTCCAATAGGAATCTGAATCAAGGTCGTTAAGTTCTCAGAACCCAGCCTATAAATCCCATCCGTCACCCCTGTATCAAACCCAAGCAGCGGATGTCCACCAAACCCGGCGGCCGCCGAAGACAAGAGCAGGTGCTGTACGAGCATTCCCGCTTCCATCTGCATGATCCTGTAGCCTCTGTAGCCAAGGGAACCCTTGAAATAATCTTTGTTCCCAATGATATGCATGCACAGTGGCACCTGCAACAAATTAACGTTATCCAGTGACAGCCCCGATTGTAGCTGGAGACGATAATCCCCACTACCGATTTCCCTTAGTGAATGGCGGTCACTGTCATATGCGTACGCGCCATTTGAAATGCCTTCTACATTATACAAACAGCCATATATCGAAACACGGGGTGCTTCCCCGTCAAAAACGTTGTCTAGGTCACTTCGAAACGAGTAGGAATGTGCGGCCCTTTTCAACAAAGCCGCGAGCTGCTCCTGGCTGACCTTCCCCATGACAAAATCCATTTCCGGTGAATGGCGCTTTTGGCATGCTTCCACAAAATCATACGAGCCTGACTCGATTTCCGGGAGATGGATTTCTTTTTCTCCCGCTCTCATACCCGGTTGTTTCGCCACCTTTTGAAAATCACCGGTACTTTCGAGTTTAGAAGCTTCATTCACTTCCAGTAGCCTAGGAAACTCTCGAACCTTTTCAGACCTTTCATAGCTTGAAAGGGAAATAGCAGGCAGCTCCAGGCATAATTCTTCAGCGGTAACTTCCCGCTCCATCCCCCTGCTGCCCCAATTCGTTGCAGCAACCGAAAGCGGGATTACGGAATAGACGCTTTCCTCTTCCTCTGTGAGTCCGATCAAATGGTTGATCGGGGAATCGAGAAATTGAGCATACACCCCTGTCTCGAACCCGAACCGTTTGGATGTTTCCAAGAGCTGCCCCATCAGGACGCCGGCATCGAGCCCCTGCAGGCGGTAGGAGAAGTTATTGTATTTAAAGAAGTTTTTCCAGTATCTCACCGACACAAAGGCAGTGGCAAAACACGACGAGATGTCGGAGCGATTGCCGAGTGCCCGTTCTAAGTACGAATCAACATTCCCGTCCCGGAGCAGGACAAGTCGGTGGTGGGCGGCATCATAATGATAGATTCCTTGGGGCAAATCATCGAGTTTCAAATAAAGATAGAGTTCGTTCGGATACAGCGCCCCTCCTGATGGAGCAAACCGCCGATAGGAGTGGATGGGGTACGACTCCTCCCCGAAATCATCGGGCTGCTCCGACTGGCTTACCCCGGAGATGCCGTACACATACCATAGGAAATGACCGATTCTTTCTACATCCGGTTTCAACGGCGGCTGCTCCCCGTTGAGTGACAATGGAACCTCCAAAGACAAAGGGACGACCGGCAATCCCCGATACAGCTTATAAGGAAGGGGCGCATCCTCCCAGTCCACTTCCCAGTTTGGCTGATTGGCCCGGTTGATATCACATTGCAGATTGTGCAGAAATTCTTCCAGACTCATCCTCCTTACCTCCTCACACCTTAAGGAAACGGATGCGGTTTTTGATTGAGCTCATCAACTGTCAGTGGCCGGTCCCTATATCCCAGTTCCGCCGGGACGTTCAGGACCCTCTCCAGTCCTGTCAGACGGGTGAGATGATGCCCAAATGTCATGGGAAGCATGCCGGGAATCAGCACCTTCACGCAGTGTAGTCCGTTCTTTTTAAGTTCCGGTGCGGTTTGGTCCACGACGATGACATCAAGGTTCCGGCTTCGGAATCGTTCAAGGATATCCTTCAGATCATCCGTCAGATCCGCGTGACGGGAATTCCATTTGAATTCCTCCTGGAAACTTCTCAGAGGACGTTCTTGTAAAAAGCTAAAACGTTCTTCAGCCTGGGGCAATCCATACAGCATGCCATGATCATCCATCTGTCTCACGAGGGAATCATCGTACAGCATCTTTTCATAATTCGCCCTGTTCTTCTCCAACTTTCCATCCAGATTCAGCATCATCCCGGCAAGCTCCTGAATCGCACTTTTCGCCGCTCTTACAGGGTCCAGATGGGCACCTGCCGCAAGGATCAGATTCAATCCCGTATCCTTCCTGTTCTTGGCCATGGCAAAAACGCTTGGGATTCCGTGCTCCATGGTAGCGTTGTATAAATAGAGGTCATACCCTGCGACGGCCCGCATCCGTTCGATCATTAACTGCAGCTCCTCGTCTTCTGCAGTAAACGGATCGAGACGAGGCAGACCCAGTTCTGCATACCAGGTCATCAAAAAGGAATCCCGTTCGACAACCTCCATGATTCCGTAGAAAATCGCTTCCTCCCTGCTTCCCCCGAGGGCACAACCGTTGGATGTTTCATAGACAAAACCGGACGAACCGCAGCCCAGACTGTAGTAGGAAAGGAGCTCTGGGACGAGAATCGGCCGCTCTTCGATGAGGGAGTATCCCCACACCCAGTCGATCCTCCTGTCAGGATCGAATTTTTCAAATGGGAATCCCGGCATGGCGTACTGTTCGTCGGTGTGCACGCCGACCTCCAGAGGATTCAATGCATGTTCCTCCACGTTCCGGTAGCAGTCATGGACAACCGTCCGTTTACCCCTGGCCTCCAATCCGCAGTGACGCTCCAACCCTTCAAGGATTGCTGTCAGCTCGCTGTCTGAGTAAGCTTGAGTCCGTCCAGCCGTCCCTTCATCACCACCGGAGATCATCGGCATATTGACGCTCGCATCGGCAAATGGCGTCACCAGGTCATACATCTTGCTGTTAAAGAGTCCCGTCCTGTTATCAAGATAGTCGTTTACAAGAACTGATTTCAAATCATCCAAAGGAGTACATCGGAAACTGTCGGCTCGGATCTTCGGACTGGGCTTGAGGGTAACACGGGCTAGTTCAGCCGAATCATCCGGAACCTGACTGCAGCTCGGGCATAATGAGTCGGGAACGAAGGAGTGCCAGGAGCTATTCAATGTTTTCAATTCGGTCAAACATATCTTCCCTTGGGAACGTGGCTTTGCACCTTCCAGGACCCGGCAAGCTTCTGCAGCGATGATGTGAGCCATATGCGATAACCCGGTATTCGAAGCCCACGGATCCTTCGCCATCCCACCGATTTCAGCGAGTTTCCCCTGCACCTCCCTCATCTCATGCCGTTCCTTTCCACCAAGGAGACGTCTCAGATCGGCACATTGGGAACAACCCGGTGTGTCGGGCTGAACCAGTGGTCCGATGATCCCTTCTCCAAACGAGACCAAGCCTCTCAGCCATGGAACCCGAGTCCCCCTCATGACTTCTTCTGCCATTTGATGGACAGCCGGGTTCCAGGCATCATCCAACACCAGTACTAAATCTGTATTTGCCGGGAAGCTCGTTTCAACGGTCTTTTGCCTGAAAACGGGGTACCGTGCTGACATTTGCGCACAGACACGGTCCGAAAGCATTCCTTCCCCTACAATCACTACGAAAGAACTCATTAGGCTTCCTCCTCTCGCAGCAGCACACCAAATACGCCTTCCAGCTCCTGCCTGAATACAGGTTCCATATCAAGTTCATACACCGTTACCTGTTTCTGATTCAATTTCAAAGTGTGGAGAGCTTCTTTCAGATGATCAGGCTGAGTCCGATCTTCACCCTCCGGAATGACGATTCTCTGTACATTCTCTTTCTCAAAAGCGACGGCAACAGGATGTGCGTCGAATGCATCCGTATTGTTCTGGGCTTGGAAGAGCACTTGCTGCAGAGAGTTCCTTAGCGCCATGGTGATCGTGAAGCCGGTATTCCCATACCAGCCATTTCTTCCACGGACATAGACAACCGGAAATCCATGCAAATCCTCCCCTAACCCCATGTCAGGTTCCTTTTGCATCGTCGTCAGTGCCTTTAGATAAAAACGGCATGTTTCATCCTCAACTGCTTCTAATTCAAGACCGGAAATGGTAGTGTTTTGACCCAATTCTCTTTTTCTCAAATCATCCGTCAAACACTTCTCTAAACCGCGGCCAACGCATTCTGCGAACGTCGCCCCTGTACAGAATGCCATGAATTCCCCTGTATCATGAGGGACCACCATACTCCCCAATCTTGAAGAATACCTCTCTATTCCTCTTAACCCTGCTTCGCGACGTGCCTCGGCATGGGTCAAAGCACTGCAGACCACCTCATCTAGCAGTACTGCTGGACCATCCGACCGGCCATCAACAGGCTGGACACGGCATTGAGCCAACGGAAGCTGCTTCGTATCCCCTTCCTCCCATACGTGAAAAATCCCCGTCTCTTTTGACGTCAGCAGACTGAAGAAATACAGCAGTTTTTCTGGATCAGACCTTTCTCCCCCCTGTTCAAGTCTGGTTTCAAGATTCAGAATCGGTTCAGCTCCAATGTTGGTTTCCAGGGGATGAGGTAAAAAGGAATGCCAGCTTCCTTCCAGTGTTTCGGTATCCAGCAGAAAGAGCCGGTTTCTCTGGTCAGGCTTTGTCACTCCTGTCATCTCTTTGAATAGTTCAAATGTAATCATGTTCGCCATCATTGCTCCAGGTACTGCCGACTCAGCATGAAATTCCCCTTCTTTTTGCAAGGCAGTCCCGTGGAGACGCCTCCAGGCAGATTCCCACCCCGCCTCGGAATCAGGATGGACGATTGGTCCAGCGATACATGTCTGCTTGTGACAAATCGCCGGAATTAAGAGCTTTTGATCTGCCCTGCAAATGGCATGAAGCAGGTCGAGTTCCTCGAGGTTTTCGTTTTGCGTCACATATAAAATCGAATCGTAAGATCTTATCGTCTCCCGCCATCCGGATTCACTGAATCCCACTTCATGAAGCTCTACCTCTGGATCGGTTTTACGGGCATGGTCCACAAGTTCCCTCAGCCTTCGTCTATTCGTAGGTACCTCATCAGTCACGAGCACCTGCAGCTTCGCCAATCCGGATTCAATGAGTGATGAAACCAATGAAGTCAGAAGGGGACCAGACCCCGCTGCCAGGACATTGCTATGACGATAGGATTCAAACCGTGAAGCACCTGAGTCTGCCAAACTATCGACGAACTCAATCTGTGATGCGAATTTTTCCATTGCGTGTCGGGGCAAATTGTGTGGCAGGTCCCTGCTTACGTCCCGGACAAATCCATTCTTAAGCAACACCTCTGCTATTTCCATGACCCTGTTTCGATAAGGATCAGGCAGTCCGTTCGTCAACTCCTCAAGGGAGTACTCCCCATTGAACATCGGCAATAGCTTTTCCACCCACTGATCAATGCCGCTTCCCTCCATCCGGAAAGAGCATAGGTTATTCCTGAAATACACGCCGCTGTCCCGCTCAGGGAGATAAAACGTATCCCTCTTCACTTTTAAACGCATAGAAGGGTTCAATTTTCCCATAGCAATCCTCCTAACCCCCGCTTATCTCATTTATATTTTGGCTGTCATTATTAGCGTATGAATTTCAATTTGTCCCTTATGTATAAAATAAAGATCCCTGCACACTCACAGGGATCCATTTGAAACCGATATTCTTCTTAACGACCGCAGCGTCCACATCTGCCGCAACCGCCACAGCGTCCACATCCCCCACATCTGCCGCAGCCTCCGCAACGGAAACACCCGCCACACCCGAAGCAGCTAAAGAAGCATGCAAAACCAAAGCCGAAACAGCCTCCAAATCCAAGGAAAAGTCGTTCGTCATTCGGGTCATACATATTCTGATCCCAGGATACGGGCTGTGTTGCCTGGAAATCACCTACATTCAAATTCTGAAGTTCATTATAAAAATTATTCATATCCTCATTACCTCCCAAAAAAAGTACCATAAGGCTTTCTTATCGATCGACATGGAGTTTCTATTAGGCAAAAGCACGATAAATGTGAATCATCCTCAATAATTTATGTTCGCTCGCTGGGTGTTGTGACTGGTGAAGAAGCCTAGATTGGGAATGAGTATTTTTGCACAAAAAAAGCCGGCGTCAGCCGACTCTTCGTAAAACTTATTGGTGATTACTGCACACTTCCTGTAAATCCTTCATCACTTCTTCTTTCTCTTCCCATGAATAAATCGATGCGCCAGCCGCAAGGGGATGACCTCCACCGTTGTACTTTTTGGCGATTGTGTTGATGACAGGACCCTTCGAGCGAAGGCGAACCCTGATTTGATCATGTTCTTCAATAAAGAAGACCCATGCTTTCATGCCTTTTACATTACCCAACGTACTGACAAGAAGGGATGCCTCAGATGGTACGACGGCGTGTTCTTCAAGGATATCCTTCGTCATGACCATCATGCCGCAGCCATCCCCATCCATCTCGAAGTTTTGCAGGACATATCCGTTGAGCTTCGTAACGTTGGAATCAACTTCATACATTTTATTGAATAATTCATTCCGGTCAAAATCATAGCGGATCAATTCACCCGCGATGTCAAACGTCTTCTGGGTCGTGCTTGGATACAGGAATCTGCCCGTATCGCCGACAATCCCTGCGAACAATAGTCGTGCCCCTGCATCAGGAAGGGTCAATCCTTTGTCTTTTCCGAACTGGTAAAATTCATAGATCATTTCACTGACGGAGCTCGCTGTTGTATCAATCCAGAGGTGATCCCCGTATGCATCTTCGTTTGGATGGTGATCGATTTTCACAAGCAGATCGCCGAGTTTGTAGCGACGGTCACAGATTCGTTCTTCGTTGGCCGTATCGCATACGATGATCAGGGCTCCTTCGAATACGGAATCTTCGATAACATCGAGACGCTTTAAGTAATGGAGCGTTTCCTCTTCTTTCCCGACGGCATAAATATTTTTCTCAGGGAAAGAGGCTTTCAGCATTTCCACGAGTCCTCCCTGGGATCCGTATGCATCCGGGTCTGGACGGACATGTCTATGTACAATGATCGTTTCGTATTGTTTGATGAGGTTCAGAATTTGTTCTTTCATGGGAATCTCCTTTGTAGTGGAATTTATATTTGGCATTCTGCTCCGTTATCTGTAAAATAGTAGCGAGAGATGTCAACGATGGAGGACAAAAAACTATGTATTTTCTCGCATTACTGATTGTCGTTACGTTCACGTTCTATGTCTTTTATAAAATAAGACAAGTGAGAACGAGACGACCGATGGAAAAGAAATGGTTATCGGCGAAAGCAAGCATTGCCCTTGGGCTGTTCGTTGCCCTGTTCGGGATCAATCAGCTGTTTTTATTCCCTGGCACACTGACGTATGTCATCGGCACGCTGTTCATCCTTTTAGGACTTGGTAGCTGCTGGGCTGGATATAAGATGTACAAGCACGTGCTTCCTTTTGCACAGAGAGAAGCGAAGGAACTGGATAACCAATAAAGTACTGTAAAAGACTAGATGCCCATCTAGTCTTTTTGTTTTACCGATTAATGCCGGTCAATCAACTGACAAATCATCAGGGATTTCCCCATGAGCACGCCTTCGTTATATACTTCTACATCCACTTTACCAAATTTTCTCCCTACGTCGAGTACCTTTGGATAGATTTCGAGTATGCTTTCCATTTGGACAGGCTTGATAAAGTAAATAGTCATGTTTTCGATGACGAGGTCGCCTTTTTTGTACGGCTTCAGTGCACGGTTGGCGGCTTCAGTCATTAAGGTGGTGAAGACACCATAGGAAAGCGTCCCGATCCCCGTTATCATCTGCGGTGTAACGGCAAATTGGTAGATTTCTTTGTTGTCTTTCTTCTCCCCTACTACTTCAACTGCGTTTGAGATGAGGTCGTCGATCGTTTCCCCCACCTGCGGCTGACGCTGGATCATTTGCAGGGCTTTCAAGACGTCCTGACGGCTGATGATCCCCTGCAGCTTGTTCTGTTCATTGACGACAGGAAGTAATTCGATCCCTTCCCAAATCATGATGTGGGCGGCGGAGGCGACGCTAGTATTCGGGCTGACGGTGATCGGCTGCTTCGTCATGATCTTATCAATGCCCGCATACTTTTCCTGACCCATGACGTCTTTTGACGTCACCATACCATGGACTTTCAAGTTTCGGTCCACGACTGGAAAACGGCTGTGGAATGTGTACTGATTCTTTTCGTACCACTCTTCCAACGTGTCATCGAGGTGCAAGTAAATCGTATCGTCCACTTTCGTTAAAATGTCTTCCACTAACACAATCTCTTTCTTGATAAGCTGATCGTAAATCGCACGGTTAATCATGGTGGCGACGGTAAAGGTGTCATAGGAAGTCGATATGATCGGGAGTTCGAGTTCATCCGCGAGCTTCTTGACGTCTTCGTCTGCATCAAATCCCCCGGTGATCAGGACGGCTGCTCCCGCACGCAGGGCATGTTCCTGCGCCTGGGTCCGGTTCCCGATGATCAAAAGGTTCCCGGCTTCCGTGTATCTCATCATGGCTTCAAGCTTCATGGCTCCAATGACAAACTTGTTGAGCATCTTATGCAGGCCGGATCGTCCACCGAGTACTTGACCATCGATGATGTTGACCACTTCTGCGTAAGTGAGCTTCTCGATATTTTCTTTCTTCTTTTGTTCGATACGGATTGTTCCGACCCGTTCGATTGTGCTCACGTAGCCTTTCGTTTCGGCATCCTTGATCGCCCGATATGCCGTTCCTTCGCTGACGGTCAGTGCTTTTGCGATCTGGCGGACGGAGATCTTTTCTCCGACAGGCAGGGTATCTATGTACTCCAGTATTTGTTCGTGTTTTGTAGCCAAGCTTTTCACCCTTCTTTATAACGTCCTACTTTATATGTTTATTATAATGTGAAAAGCGCGGTGTTTCAATTTAATCGGGGCTTTGAGTGATACAAGCCCCGTTTTTCTTTAGCCAAATGATCGTGATTTCACCTTCCGAACAGGCTTCGATTTCAACTTCTTACCCTTGCCTGTTCCTTTCGGTGTATAAAGCAGAGCTGCCAGGTTTCCGGCTAGGACACAGGTGGCGAGGATGAGCCAGCCGATGGCGAAGTACCCTTGTAGGCCTTCTGCAAAAATAGACATACGTGGGGCTCCGTAGTAGATGAGTGCCCCTGTGATGAGTAAACAGAGTATATAACGTTGTTTCAAACATTTCCCTCCTCTCTAGGCTTGTATCATGTATATGCGAGTGGGTGGAGGATGTTGTGTGAACATGTGAAAAAGGGTGATGCAATTTGCAACTAAAAAGTTCAGTTTTGTGGAGGAACATTTTAATGCATGAGCACTACTTTTTAGCACTTTAAATTAAATGGTTGTTTAGTTGATGCATGAAGGATTTTTAACATTATGTGGTAATATAAATTTAAAGATTACGAATCTTCATTTCTTCAATAAGCGGGCAGAATAATTCAATAGGTGTATAGTGAAATGAGGTAAGTTAAAAATGAAATTTGATGAAATTGAAACTAAAGTTAAGTCTAAAGGAGATTTATTACAATTCATAAAATTATTGAAGGTGGACTATTTAGAAAATAAACAGGAGTGGGAAAATACAAGTGTAGATACCTTCCTAGATGCGATGGAAGCTTGGGCAATTGATACTGATTTACTCACAGAAGAAGCTAAATGGTGTGCTTTTGCGAGAATATTATATGCAGGAAGTAGGTATGATTAATCGATAATTGATTACTCAATTAATGGAGGCGTTTACAGAACAAGCAGCAGCCCCTTTGTTCAAGTAAAGGGCAGTTTAGTTGGATAAGGATTGGTGTTAAAATAAGTTAAAAATGGATTGGTATGGAGGAGAGTAAATGTCAATAAATAAAGCAGTAGAAATTATAGAAGCTAACCAAGAAGAAGCTGATTTTATTGGTGAAATCGATGAACAAACAATAATTGATGCAGAAAATAAATTAAAGGTGAAATTTCCTAAAAGTTATAGGTTGTTTTTAAAGAAATATGGTTTGGGAGATATTTTTGGACAAGAAATTTATGGTCTAGGAACAGATGAAACAGGAATTCCTAATATGATTTGGATTACCAAAGAATTAAGAGAAACAGATAGTTTGCCTAATAATCTAATTTGCTTTTATTTCGCTGATGATGGCGAGTATTTCTGCCTGGATTGTTCCAAAGTACAAAGTAATAATGATGACAATGCACCCGTTGTTTCCTTTATCAGTGGACTTCCGATAAAGGAACAATCATTTGAAATAATTGCAGAGAATTTTGGAGTCTTTTTAGCAGAGTTATTGAATAATTCTCTAGAAGATTAACTGCTGAGTTCTACATAGCTTTATTCAAAGGGGCTTTGCTTCAACAGGGAAGCAAGGCATTTTCTTATTCAAGTAACGGGGGCTTTAATTGAATAAGACCAATAACAAAAGCTTGGGATTGCCCAAGCTTTTGTTATATCAGAAACATATGTCATACAAGGTGAAATCTTATTGTTCTCATCACAGTATTTGAGCTACTTAATTTTCACCGCTCTAATATGTTAAAATTCGATAACATCTCCAGCCTTCATAACCTGTCCCTCAGAATCCTCAAGCATCTCGACGAATTTATGCGGATCCTGCTTAATCGGCGGGAATGTATCATAATGAATCGGCACGACTTTCTTCGCTTTTAAGAAGCTTGCTGCCGTTGCTGCATCCTCAGGTCCCATCGTGAAATTGTCGCCGATTGGCAGGAAGGCAAGGTCGATCGGATGACGCTCCCCGATCAGTTTCATATCAGAGAATAACCCTGTATCCCCTGCATGGAAAATCGTCTTCCCTTCAATCATTAAGAGAACGCCTGCTGGCATACCCATATAGATGATTTCATTTCCGTCTGTGATGAGACCTGATCCGTGGAATGCCTGAGTCAGTTTCACTTTACCAAAGTCGAACTCATATGCTCCCCCAACATGCATCGGATGAGTTCTCACCAGTTGCCAGCTTAGGTAGGTTGCCAGTTCATGGTTGGCGATAACCAATGAATCGTTTTTCTTCGCGAGCTCGACAGTATCACCTACGTGATCATTGTGACCGTGTGTCAGGATGATGACATCGGGCTTTTCGTCATCCACTTTAAGATCCGTCAGTTCATTCCCGTTGATGAATGGATCGATTAGAATTGTTTTGCCATTTGTTTCGATTTTCACTACTGAATGTCCATGATATGAAATCTTCATAATTTCTCTCCTCCAAATAAACTTATCTATTTTTCTTACTCTCGTATGCTACTTTATGTTATACCCGAATTTCACAAAAATAAAAGTGAGTTTGATCATTGGTGAAGAATTCAGCACATAAAAAAGCCGACTGAACATTCCCATTCAGTCGGCTTCTCGTTGTTATTGTTGTTGCTCTAATTGAGTTCTAGTATCTGAATAATCTACAGCATGTGCTTCAGCAACAGCCTGGTAAGTAACATATCCGTTCAATGTGTTAATACCTTTTAATAAAGCTTCGTTGTCTAGGCACGCTTTTTTGTAGCCTTTGTTTGCAATTTGAACCGCGTAAGGCACGGTTACGTTTGTTAATGCGATGGTAGACGTACGTGGTACGGCACCAGGCATGTTAGCAACGGCATAGTGTACAACGCCGTGCTTCACGTATGTTGGATCGTCATGCGTTGTGATGCGGTCTGTTGTTTCGAAGATTCCGCCTTGGTCGATGGCGATATCGACAACAACTGAACCAGGTGTCATCGCTTTGATCATCTCTTCTGTTACTAATTTAGGTGCTTTCGCTCCTGGAATCAGTACAGCTCCGATGACTAGATCCGCTTCTTTGACAGCTTGTTCGATATTTAACGGGTTCGACATAAGCGTTGTAACGTCGCTACCGAAGATATCATCCAGCTGACGAAGGCGATCCGGGTTAAGGTCAAGGATCGTTACGTTGGCACCAAGTCCGACAGCCATTTTGGCGGCATTCGTACCGGCCACTCCTCCACCGATGATCGTTACTTTACTGCGGCGAACCCCAGGGACACCTGAAAGTAATACACCTTTACCACCGTGGATCTTCTCTAAGAACTGGGCACCGATTTGAGTCGCCATACGTCCAGCCACTTCACTCATCGGAGTCAGTAATGGAAGGGCACGATTCAGTTCAACCGTTTCGTACGCGATTCCGACTACTTTATTATCAATTAACGCTTTCGTTAATTCCGGCTCTGGAGCAAGATGTAAATATGTAAATAAGATAAGCCCCTCGCGGAAATAAGAGTACTCACTTGGAAGTGGCTCTTTTACCTTCATGACCATATCCATGGACCATGCTTCCGCTGCAGAATCAACGATGTGTCCACCTGCTGCTTTGTAATCTTCATCTGTAAATCCTGAACCCATTCCCGCTCCAGCTTCAATGTAAACCTCATGTCCGAATTGAACAAGGTTCACAACACCAGCCGGCGTCATGGCCACACGATTTTCGTTGTTTTTAATTTCCGTTGGTACACCAATACGCATACTAAGCCAACCTCCTAAATGCACTATTGCTCCTTGGAGCATTCACTTCCTAAATATAACACTATTCATATATAATAGCGAAGGGCAATTACTCACCCTGTAAGCACTTACATTCTAACAAATAAATAAGGAAATATCTCTATTTTTCTTTAAAAAAATAAATGATTATTTCTTCGCTTTTTTTCAAAAATTCTTTAAAATAGAAACCATGCATCCTAGTATACCCAAAGGAGACTTTTTTTATGAAACAACCCATGATCGAACGGCTCGGACTCGAAAAGGTCCCGCCTGAGTTAAAATCAACCACATGGATCGAATACTTCATCATACAGATCGCCTTCTCCGTGAACGCAGGGAACTTCCTCATCCCGGCTCTCGCCGTCCTGGAAGGCGGACTATCCTTCCAGGCAGCATTCATCGCCACCGTACTCGGAGCAAGCGTCGCCTTCCTATTCGTATCATTCCTGTCTCTACCGGGCTCCCGCTACGGCCTGCCCGCTCAATACGTCCTAAGATCCATCATTGGAACCCGGCTGTCGATGCTCATCGCATCCCCCATCCGGTCCCTGACGTCCCTCTACTGGTTCAGCGTCCAAACCATCGGAGGAACCTTCGTCATCATCTCCATGGTGGAAAAAGTCACACCGTACACCATACCATTCATCCCGGTCGCCATCGGACTCGCCATCATCATGACCCTTCTGGCCCTCATCGGCTTCGAAGCCGTCAAAAAAGCGACCAAACTGTTCATCCCGATCCTCGTGATCGGCCAGGGAATCATCCTCTACCTGTTCCTAACAAAAGGAGCCGATTCCCTCCCAACACTCACACAAGACCAGGAACCCTTCTCCATCGGAACGTTCCTATTCTACTCAAGCCTCGTCTTCGTCCAATACATCTCAGGCGTCAGTGCATCCTCCGACATCACCCGCTACAGCAAAAGCGATCGCCACGGATTCTGGGGACTGTATGGAGGAAACGTCGTCGGGTTCATGATGACCGCACTCCTTGGGGGATTGAGTGCGAGCTTGTTCAAGGATCTGAATCCATTCGTCGCAGCGGGTCAGCTTACTGACTCAAGCCTGCTTTTAATGGTGATTACGGCTTGTGCTATGGTGTCGATGATTTCGATTAATCTGAGTAATGCGTATACGGGGGGATATAGTTTGCTTAATGCACTGCCGTCCTTATCGCGGATTCAGAGTGCCCTGTTGTTCAGTATCGCCGGAATTATATTAAGTTCGTTTCCGCAGTTGGTTTATAATGCGCAGGAGTATATTTCTTATTTGGGGATCCTGATTATTCCGATATCGGCTATTGTGGTGGCTGATTATTTGGTTATTCGGAAAGGGAGGATTTCTGAGAGTGCGCTTGTTAGGTTGGCGAGTGGGGAGTCGAATTTTAATCGTGAGGCGTTGTACGTTTTAATGATTGGGATGGTGTTTTATTTGGTGATTCCGGATTCGTTTTCGCCGGGGTTTAGTTGTTTTATCATGACTTCTGTTATATATGTGTTTAGTAAAAAAAGAAGTAGGATGGGAGAACATGGCCATATACTTGGATAAGGAAAAAGAGCGAACTTATATGTTAGATTCACTCTTTCTTGTTCAATAAAATCCAAGAAGTGGATATCGTAAATTACCTTGTCCGTCCACTAAAAATATTGCATCATTAATTCAATATTATGTTTGTCATAATGTTGAATTAATATCTCAAATTAGCTACACATAATGATAATTATATCAACTCGTTTTAAATTGAATCACTAAAATATTTATGAAACAGTTCTAGTAAATTCAATGTTTACTTTGTCTTATTATCATTTTGTGAGGTTAAAAAATCATGTAGCATTATTTCTTCAAGAGCTTGTTTGACAGATTTTCAATAGGTTAATCGCTTTACGAGATTTTCTTTATGGTTATAAGTTATCTCTTCCACATTTCGTAAATTAGCCTGATCTCTTCGTTGCCAGAGAAAATATATTAAATCCTTAAACCTCCCATAGCTTCCTAGTCCCTCTAAATAAGGGGAATTAGGTTATTTTAATATTGTGTTTTAACCTCCTTTTTCCCCTAATTTTTCATATTTCGTGACCACTTGGCGACCCACAAGCAGAGGATTTATAGAACTTAAAGGGATCGAGAGTTCCACAAGACTGTATAGTATATTTTTTGTTTTATTAAGTATATATTACTATAATATTTCTTGAACAAAATTAATTTGCTTCCTTAAATAACTTGGCATCTCTATAGTATTTATATCCGTTCTCTTTAACCAATCGATATAAAACTTTGGTTCTTCGGAGTGTGTTGGAAGAAAATTTTCAGCTAATTTAATAGCAGCCTCTCTTGGTAATCCAAGTGACATAAATTCTAACGCTGCAACTGAGCTGGCACCGAACTCTAAATATGAAGAAAATTTAATAACCTTTTCAGCTTCTTCCTTCTTCCCAATTGTTTCTAGAAATTCTATTATTACTTGAGTATAAATTTGAGTGTATTTGACCATCTTATAACGGATTTTGTCGTTTAAAAAGTTTATATTGTTTTTTACGTAACTAGTTAGTTTCTTTCCTGTATATCGAGTAGATCCTTTTTTATAGAAGATAATTTGGGAAAGAGATTCACCAGTTGCCCACCTATAGCCTGTTATTGCTATTTTTTTCACCTCATCTTCTGACCATTCTCTGTCAGTCAAAAAATATTTATTAATCAATTTAATAATCTTTTTAAATCTCACATAGCCCCTATCGTAAAGGTGAAAAGGACGAATTGGAAGTAGGTCTTTATAATTTTCTTGATTTTCCATTAAGAAAATCCAAAAATCATTTAATCTATCGGGAACTACCCCAGGGAGACTTGTTAATAAAGTTTTGGGGGGTAAAAATTCATTTATTATCTTGTCACTTACTGTATCAATTTCAACGAAATCCTCTGCGTTATCATCGTTCTTATAAGGAGAATCAATCATTTTTTTACCAAGAAGGTTATTTCTTACTACTAATGAAACCAGTTGTTCATTATAATCATCAACCCCTGATGGTTTAGCTCTGTCACTAATAAACTCTTTAAATTTCTGAGCTTCGTTTGTTAACCGATATTCTGAAGAAGGAGTAATTGAAAATTGCCTTTCACCTTCCAGGGGGTTTTCCTCCCAAGTATCTGGATTAATACAAATAATATTACCGGAAAAATCATTCCCCATTCTCCCTGCTCTTCCTGCCAAATTCCAAAAATTAAGTTTATCCATGGGGTTATTTTGCCCCTTTTCTGGCTTGTAAATAAAAATATTTTTGGCTGGCATATTCAATCCCTCAAGAAGTGTAGATGTGCAACAAACTATTTTAATTGCCCCTCCTTTAAATAAGTCTTCAATTCCCGACCTTATTATAGGCGGCAGTGATCCAAAATGAAATGCAATTCCACACCTTATAAAGCTGGCTAATTCATAATTCTCCGATATATATTCTTCGATAAAATCAGCAAATTCTTCTAGCCTTTCATCATTTAAATTAGGAAACTCTCCACTCATAACTAAATTCCTTGCAACATCGGAGGATAACATTGGTTCATTTGAATAAATAATTGAACTTCGTTGATTCCAGAGCTTTATAGCAACGTTTGCTAGAATACTAGCTCTAGAGGTTCCTTTAATTCCATAATTGATCCTATTTAACTCTACTTCCTCATCAGCAATTTTGGTAAAAACCTTAAGAAATTTCGAAGTTTGCTTCACTTCTATTACGTTTTGACTTACTAATGGAAATTGGTTTTTTTCTTGTTGCCCCTCTACATTAAATGTAGATAACATTTTTTCTGGGTTGCTAACCAGAGGGCTAGAAAATAAGACCTTAACTTCCGGATATAAATCTCTTACATAATTAATTGCTCTTTCTAATAGAACACCTCTCCCACCACTCTGTATGTTATGAGCTTCATCTGCAATTACCAGATCTATTTTTATCCGTTTTGTCTCAGGTTTACTACAAAGTTGATAAAGTCTTTCTTGTGTAAGAACTAATATACTCGATTTTTTAGGTTGCTTTAGCAATACGTCTACTTCAGATGAACACCCTATATATATATCTTTCAGACCAAACTCCCGAATATCGTCTGTAAAATCGTTCATTACTTGTTTAATTAAAGCCCTTGTGGGCACTATGTATACGACGACAGAACTCATATTCTTCTTATAAAGGAAGTCCAGTACATACTTCAACAAAATAAAAGATTTCCCTGCAGAGGTTGGTGCAGATAAACTTATAGCATTATTTTCATTAATTAAATCAAAAATTTTATATTGAAAGTTACTTAACAAATATTTTTGGTTAACTATCTCTTTTTCATTAAAACTTTCAAATAGATACTCTTCAAAAGCTGAAATACCTTTTAATAATTTTTTATAAGCTTGTATGTCAGTTATTTCCTCAAGCAATTTAATTGCAGGGTAATTACCTAGTTTTCTGAGGACTAAAAAAGAGTTTAAGTAAATACCTTTCGATTTCATAACTTGCGGTAGAGATACTGCAATGTCCAGTGCCATTAATTTATCAGTATTATTCCTTGAAGATGCCAAGGTATTTGCAACCTCAGCAAGATTTCTAAGCTCAGGTAAAGTTAGTTGGTCAACTCCAATTGAAAATAATTCTTGTTGAAGGACTATTTTTTTTAATTTCTTTATTAATTTATTTAAACGTTCTCTATCTATGGAGTTAACTATCTCATTGGAAATCATCTGTAACTCCCCTCCTCGGTTAATTCATCCAAAATAATTCTTTCAAAATCCTTAATCGTATTAAAGGGGAGAATAAACCAATTAACCTTTACATGCTTAAATTCAGTTTCTTGTGTAAGTTTTTCACAGATATATTCTTCATTTTCTAAGCACTCTTTAACGTATTGAGCCTCAATAAACTTTTCGATAGCTCTTTTATTTAACTTTTTACTTTCTATTTCCTTTATTGTCTTAGAATCGTATCCACCAAAAACATTTAACTCAATTGTTACATTATCCCAATCCCGCGTATGTGATAAATCAAAGCCTGTTAATAGCTGCCTTATTGGTGATTCTCCTATTTGTTCATAAAAATAATCATCAACAACATAAACATCATCTTGAACATTCAATAACCGTTTTAGTACTTCCATTGAATTATTTATTCCTGTTTTAAAGTCATTCTCCAGAAGACCATTTCCTAAGTAGAGTATTAGCTTTTGTTCTGAACTGACTCCAATGTGTGCTTCGTTATAAATGTTGTCCTCTTCATCTTTAATACTTAGCCGTCTAACAGCCTTAGGAGCTCCTATTACCCCTTCCAAAATCATCCACAAAAGTATTGATCCAAATTCGTTACTTTCTTTTAAAACCTCAATTACCTGGTTCGTCCTTTTCATCAATTGGAACATTTCTTTATTTGTATCACTATTCCTGCTCTTATGGATTTCCTCTAAAGTGAAAGCGTAATCTATAATAGAACTAGCGAGATAATCTGATAAGTGTTTTACCTTTGCTAATCCGTTATCATCGTAGTTCACATGGTATGAGTTTATCGATATATTCACTTCCGAATTTCGTGAATTATATTCGACTTTTTTAAACAAGTCTTCGCATTTTATCTTTTGTCTATTTAACCTTTTATTAACAAGATTAGATTTTGGTCCAAAGTTATTACCAGTTGTTATTCCATTATCGGTTAAAAATTGGACGAACTTATTAATGCTTATTGACTTAATCGGTGTCCTAAGTAAGCTATATTCTTCATAGACAACTACTCCCTTAATCACACCATCAATTATAAGAGGCGCACCTGAAAGACCCTTCAAGCCATAATCCCATTCATCTTTAATATATGGACTGGTTAAGTGCAGATCATAAATGCTTCCTAAATTTGAGATTTGGTAAATTGATCCTTTTAAATAGCAGAATTCACTTCCCTCATCAGAAACACTCCAATTAATTGGATAACCAACACTCTCCCAATCATCAGACGACTCAACCTCTTGATTACTTATATCTAAATAGATAGTAACATGGGTGCATGGTTGATCTAACTCTAGTATTGCAATATCAAAATTACTATTATAATTTTTCACCTTTGCTCTAACTTGATTATTCTCAAAATTAGTTTCAACAAAGAATTGAAGAGTAACGCCCGTGTTTTCCTCTATATTTTTATCAACAGCATGTTTAGCAGTTAATGCTATACTATCGCTTATTAAAAAAGCAGTAGCTTCCTCGTCAGCATACAATTTCGCAGAAATTTCATAAAGATTTCTATTAGTCATGAATATCACTCCCTTTAATTAAGCAGGTATCATATTTTCAGATAATAATATTAGTAAAGGTTCCAATAGCGGATTGACTAAACTCATTTTTATAATATATATCATAATTGTATTTATCTTTCATGGTTTGGTTTGATAAAAAATCAAATAAATGAATCGGTTTGAAGTTAAAGATTAATTCTTTCTTGAATTCTGTCTTAGACAATAATATCCTTGAAATAGTCTCCAAGTCAGGGTGACTAAAGCCTGTTCCCTTCCCATTAGTTGATATAATATAACGGGATGATTCTATTAACTGTAACAACGTAGGACTTGTATTATGTTTACTTCCATGATGAGAGATTTTAACTGCGTCAAAAAGAAGTCTCTCCCTTTTTGTCTCTTTTAAAATCATTTCTATATTTTTTTCAATAATATCCGTATGAGAATCTCCTAAAAAAAGAATTCTTTTGTCCTGAAACTCTAATATAAATGATATCGAACTCCCATTTATAGCAGTATTATCCGGTTCAAACCTTTGTTCAGCTGCTTCTTCAACATTGATTTTTCTCCCAGAAACTTTATTAATCCTTCTTGATTTCTTATTGCCGCCCCTAAGGTTTGCATTATATACTTCAAAAGCATCATCCATTATACTGTTACTGTACACTTGATCTTTAAAACCTAACTCGACTAATTTTTGCTTCCATTCATAGTCAAGTCTTTTTAACTTTTCCATATCTGGTGATAATAGTGTAATTTTCACTTCTCTATTTATTGAGATTGGCTTTTCACTAAATTCATTGCTAATCATTACTGCTTTGTGGTTAAAATTTTTATTCCATATTTCTTCATAACCTTTTTCATACAACAAACTTGCTAGTGTAGAGCCTTGCTTGTATCCTATTTCAGATGTCTCTCTTACACCTCTTTCTCTTCCATATCCTTTTTTGATTATTTGATTTAATTTTTCTTCTATTTCTTCATCTGATTGATTTACATTTTGAATTTTCTTATCAAACTGAAGATGTCTATAACTATTATGCCAAATTTCATTAACTTGAATAATTTCTGGAGAAGTCACTGAACCATTTTCTTCGATAAATTGTAGACCTCCCTGAATGTGATCTCTATCAATATGGGTAAAAACTAGTAAATGCAAATCTTCTCCCTGCTCATTTATTCTTTTAAGCTCATTCTTTATATGGTCTTTATAAGTAGACTTAAATCCCATATCTATTAAAATATTTGTAGTTGTTTCATCGAAACATCGCACTAAAAAACTGTCACCATATGATGCCGGAAACATTTTTATTTCAATTTTAGTCAATCTCTTCTCACCTTTTTCATATTCTTATCCCAAGTAATTCCTTTTATTAGTAATTTTATCACAATGCTGAGTCATTTATTTACTGTCATTAAAACATGTTGGTTTTTCTGCATAAAACGTTAGAGGGGTAATCTATAATTATTAACAAACCTTCATGGTTTACAAAGCACTCTAATGTTAAATCAGTTATTCTTTTTTCCAGGCTCCACTCCCAGAGTCGGTTCAGGCCGAGGTCCCAAGCGCCAGCGAAAACAGTAGAAAAGGGAGTGGTAGGTATGAAAGAAATGTTTACGAGTCTTAAAGGGTTACAGGTAGTGCTTCAGGTAATAACTTTAGTTGTAAATATTGCTGTCTTCAGTAACTCCATCGCTGGGGAGCCTGGAAAAGTGAATAACTTCAAATCATAGCCAATTACACCTTTTTTGCTAAGCACTCAGATTTAAATAAGACGATCACTATTAAATGATCGTCCAAGATATTTTTATTTAACTGTGGAGTTGGAGCAAGCAAAAAATCCTGTTATAACAACATGTCTTGTTCAACATACCCCCCGTTACTTATAAGAAGGTAGATTATTTAATATATCCGAATTTATCAGATGCAAGAATAATCCGACCATCTGCCGTCAGGTTTCTGCAAGAGAACGACTCACAAATCAAAATTACACTTCTTCCACTGTGGCCTTGCTCGAATTGTTCCTTCTTTACTTATTAGCGTAGTACTTGTTATATACTCTCATTTCACAATCATCGTTATCTATGCATAACCAAAGTTTTATCTTTTTTTCGTTACCGTCACCTTCGTCAGTAGTTACCGTTTTATACTCAATCTCTTCCTCGTTTGTGTTCCCGCACTCATAACATTCTCTAGCCATTTAATTCATCCTCCTATTCTTTTACTTTATGCTCCGTTAGTTTAAGATCAACATTTCACAAACTCACTAATCTTCATATAACAATAATATCAAAAAATTACGAAATACTGTTATGATTTTCCATAATGTTATTGTGCAGTATGAGTCTTCTGTGTAATAAAGCAGTTACATCCAATTACTCCTGGTGATAATATAATACTTATAATCAATGTTAAATTATTATACTCAATAATATATATGCTTTTATATATACTACCTAGTATATAATTCCGCTTTACTACTAAAATGTTATTTATGTAATTCGTAATTGTGTTTATTTGGATGTTTTGCATCTAACCTGTCCAAAAACATATCCCAGGATTTTTCTTTAAGTTTACTTACTAATACATGTGAGTTTTTCAATCTTTTGCTAAATTCTAAAAATACTAGTTATCGTGAAATAGGTTCAATATTCACGGGCAGTCCCTCACCAACGTATATTATATTTAGAATAACCTATTCATTAAAAATCCTAAGCATAACCCTAAAATAATACTTAATAATGTACCTACTAAGTAATACTCAGCGAAATTCTTATCTTCAAATTGTTTAAATCTTGAAAGTGTTTTCATAGCCCCTAGTAATATAAGACCTTGGTATACATTCAGAATAATAAATATGACTACTAAAAGTCTTTCTATTATTCCAATATAAGTCCCTCTAGAGTTTTTGCTTGGTTCCGAATATTTTTGGTATTGATATTTTATTGTATATTCATCTTTAAATGAATACGATTCATCTATAATCAGATCAACTTTATTCGCATTTAAATAATCCTTTAGAATATTAATGTTTTCAGTATGTTCACTAGCTTCAATGCCAGCAGCCACTTCTTGTTGAGGTTTCACTTCCCTAAAATCTTCCATGATGTTACTTATTAGGTATGCACTAGTAAATGTCACTAAGACTAATACTATAAAAATAGAAATAATTCTAACATCACTATCCATAGTTAGGGTATTTGAAAAAAGAAAAATTTTAAATTGACTATGAATATAATTAAGAGTCAAATTTGTATTGTTAATATATAAAAGAAGATAAATACTTATTATATGTAGTGACTGATCTAGCAAAAAATATGTGGTTCTCTTTTCAAATAAATAATATATAAGAAATTTATCTTTGGCATTTTTATTATTTATTTTCTGTATCCATTTATCTTCTTTTTTAACTTTAAAATAATCAATAACATAATGGATAACTGCTATTAATATGGAAGATATGAAGTTTTCCCATGACACTTCTCCGAAAATTAGGAGGGAAAGGTTTGTTATAATTAAATGATGCAGGACATGAATGAATAAACCCTTGCTATATATTGAATTGGTAAAAACCTTTTTATTTTCATTAACATACTTTGTTTGTGTTATAAAATCTCCAATCAAATGAGATAGGATAAAAATCAAAAGAATTTTAATCATGTATTACTACTCCTTATAAACCTGTAAATTTTTTAAAAAGCTCACTAACTCTAGTTCGGCCCCATTCACTAGGTGGTATTCGGCACGCATCAGCATTTTACTCACATTTGTACTTGGATTCTTGTCGTAACCAAGTTGTATCCCCACTTCTTCTAAATTTAATTCAGGATTTTCTTCTATTTTCTCTATTATTTCTGTTTGCTTTGGTGTCCTTTTGCTTATTTTTTCGAAAATAAAGTTAATCATATAGTTTAAAATCATATAGTTTTTATACTCATCATCTGCTTTAATAAAATACTTGAACGATGACTTATCATTTCGAAAATGTTTTATATTCTTGTCATCTTTTTTTAATAATTTTAAAGCATCAGAGGAATTCCAAACTGCATTTCCATTTACATCATGCGGACTTTCAGAATTCTCATTTCCAATACTACCTATTCCTACGCCAACGTATAGAGGTATCTCTTTTTTAGAAGATAGCCTATATAGATCTTTTAACGCCCAGTATGCATCTCCAAATTCAGTTAGAATACCGAAAATTTCATCCCCAAATCGCTTTGAAAACTTTGTAACAGAGCTTTTATCGTATTTTACTTTTAAAATATTTACTATTTCTTGTAAATCGCTTTCCTTCCTGTTAATTCTAGAATCAATTACATCCGCAGTTATACATATGCAATTAACAGTGTGATTGCTAATTCCCAAGTGCCTTTCCTCCTTAATAATCCTTTAATTTTATCATGTAACCAATTATACCGGATTATCCAGTACTTTTCTATTTATACCGGATAATCCGGTACTTTGACAAATATACCGGATTATCCGGTATATAATCATATATACTGGATAATCCAGTATATTGCAAAATTTATTAGTTATTAATTGAACTAAAATAACCTTTTTGTAAAAAGTAATAGCTTCTGTACAATGTGTCCTATAATCGATGTTATGAGAACATTAATTTATTTTAATCTATAACAAACTTCGACAATTTTTGTAAAAATCCTCCATTTCATTAGTATCTCAATAAATAAATCTCTGATTGGTTAACCACCTTTCCGCTGATCAAGCTTTCCTTTGCTCACATTAATAAACAAGTATCAGGCATCGCTTTTCCAATCCTCCACCTGCCTTTTCCTAAAGAATGGGGTCAGACCTCCGGCACATTAATGCTTCACCGTGACGAGGCTCTGACCTCTAGCAAAACGGGGGATGCCCCCAGCTCATTAACGCTTCACTGTACCGAGGGTCTGACCCCAATATCACCATTTTCCATTCCGTTCTCAGGTAAATCAGAACCTTTCCATCCCTGTAACTTCCTTTGGGTATTCAATACAGTTTCACCGTGTCTTGCAACAAAACTAGGATAGTCGTTTCATACTCACCCCACATAAAATGAGGTCTGAGGAAAAAAGAGAGACCAAGGAACAAGTAAGGTGTCCAAAAACCACTAAAAGGGACAAGGCGGCCGCCTTGTCCCTTTTTAACACTATTCTCAGTGAACCTAACACTCTCTCTCACCTTATATGTGCCAGTTCACCCGCTTGTTCTTATCTAAGCACGCAATAATGCTCCATTTGGCTCTTTTAACTCCTGCTCTACTATTTGATTCATCTTAGAGAAGTGGTCCAGAAATTGTTGTGCCAGCTCTTGTTCCTCCGTGTCACTTTTCAATGAAACGATGTCGCGCAAAATCTGAGCCATCCAGGAATTGTCAAAATATCGGTACTTGCCTGTATTCCATGTCGTTTGCTGAGGGGATTTTTCATTGACATAGTACTTCCAAAAAGGCATCTGCTTCGATTCCTCGTCTGTCAGTTGGAGTCTGTAATGGGAATGGGCAGGAATATTTCCATCTTCACAAAGTTTACCGATGAAATGATCCTTCACCATATAGACTCCTAAGATGCGTCTGTCTTTTTCAGGCATGCCGGGATCGACTGCTGTCAGCAGGACCGCACTGTTTTGGTGTAAGCGACTGGGCTTGTTTGGCTTACCCTTATTCGTACCACTTTTTATTTCACCAGAGGAAACCGTCCAATCTGAAAAGGAGCTACTCTGTTCTTCTGTATCGCACCTGTAAACCATCTGCGATTCGGGATGAAGTTTATGATTTTTCATACTTTTTTCATGACCCACTCGAAGCTCCTGGTTTCTTCTTTGCCGTGCCTTTTCCTCTTCTTTCTGCATTTCTTCCTCTTTGAGTTCCATTTCCTGCTTGTGTAAAATTTTTTCGAGTGAATTGGCAGCACTTTTATCATGCAGTTTCAAGTGCTGTCCAAATACATCCGGGTAAACAAATTTTTTATTTTCCGAGGCGAAATGGATTTCAACTACCGTATCATTATGATTAACGATACTTCCAATACCAAACCGCTCATGTGTAACTTTCTTATTGATTAAATTCAATATATTAGTCCTCCTTGTATAAACACTCGGGTACTATTGCCTAAAAAGCTCACAAAAACTGTTTGAATTTCCCTTCGGTTAAATAGGATATTTAACAAAACGTTCAATGTATAAAATCACCAGATAATAATCTTACCATTTTTTTGATAAAAATACAACTTTCGTGTTGACAAACTATTTTATTGCGAGGTAAAATGAAATTTTGTTTAAATCTTGATGATTGGTACAAGAGTGCTTTTTGGTTTTTCTCCGGTTAAATGAGGACGGATCCAACTTGATTTTTTGCATTAATCTGGAAAATCGCACTTTCAAACTAATGATAAATATATATAGACCTGAACTCTCCTCTTTACCTAGTAGAAAATACTCTCTTCCAAGTGTTCGAACCAGAGCTCCTCCGTATCAACTACTCAAACATCATGATTACATCCATCCTGATAACCAAATGTCCAATTAGCGCCTCCACCCTATCTATATCCTTAGCGTCGCTATGTTGTTGGTGTTCTCTAATATCTATTCTTTCTCTAAGATCTTAAGTCTGTTTGCAGGTTATTTCCGCACCCGATTCACATGCTTTTCGCCGCACGAAGCCATTCCGGAATCAGCTTTATTATCAAGCTGGTCAATCCCAGAATCATTACATCTCTTTTAACAGAAATCCTCATCCAATAGAAATAATCCGCACAAACGAAACCATTCATCGGCTTAAACTTAAACACATCTTCATACTCATACTTCTTCGACTCCAGCCTCTTACAAAAAGGCCTCATTCTCACTTTAAAAAACAGGTCCTCTCGAATCTTCCCAATGGACCGAATATACGGCCTTTCACCGAGCACCACACACCCTAACTGAACTCCGCCCTCATACATGGCATTCAACAGAATCAACAGATACAGGTGATAAAATGTATCCAAATCCAACATCCAATGATTTAATTTTCTCCATCTACTCATTTGATTCACTCCTGATTCAATCTGTATTCAACTTTTATATAGAGAGATGGGCTGGGAAAGGATACCCTAAGGTGAATATTCTTAATTTATGTTGTTATTAAAGCTGATGAAGGTAAATACCTTTGGATGAGAAAATGAAGAGCAGGTTTGTTATCTTAAAGATGAATTTCGTTTCTCCACTACTATTACCAATAAAAGAAAAAAACCTCATCCGTACAAATGCACGAATGAGGTTTACCACCACAATTTATTCTGAAGAGTCTTCTATGTTCTCCTCCGTCACCAACTTCAACGGCACCGGAATCTTCTTCTCTACCTTCTTCCCTGCCAACACATCAGCCCCAGCCTGAACGGCCAACGAACCAATTTTCTCAGGCTGCTGAGCCACAGTTGCAGACAGATTACCATTCTGAATGCTAGTCATCGCATCTTCATTTCCATCAAATCCAACGACTAGAACGTCACGACCCGAGCTCTGAATCGCTTGCAGTGCTCCCAATGCCATTTCATCATTATGAGCGAATACAGCTTTGATATCTGGATTCCCCTGGATCAGGTTCTCCATCGTATTCAATCCTTCGGTACGATCAAAGTTTGCCGTCTGCTTGGCCACGACATCAAGCTTTTCATCCGCGATGTTGTGGAAGCCGGCTCCACGCTCACGTGTGGCGGATGCTCCTGGGACACCTTCCAGTTCTGCCACCTTGGCTCCTTCACCAAGCTGTTCGACGAGGTATTCTCCTGCCATTTCTCCGCCTTTTTCGTTATCGGAGCTGACGAGTGTGGCAACGTCTCCTTTTTCCGCTGAGCGGTCAAGTGTGACGACGGGAATGCCTAGGCTGTTGGCGGATTGAACGGCGGTGGAGATGGCCGCTGAGTCCGTCGGGTTGATGAGTAAGACGTTGACTCCTTGCTGGATGAGGTCTTCTACGTCATTGATTTGCTTAGCGGCATCGTTCTGGGCATCGACGACGACAACTTCCATGCCTTGTTTCTTCGCTTCATCCTCTACTCCGTTTTTCATGGAGACGAAGAATGGGTTATTTAGGGTTGAAACAGAAAGCCCGATTTTGATGTCTTCGGGGTTCGAGCTTTTACTTGGCTTCGCCCATTCCGGCGGCTGCAGGGAGCAGGCACCGAGGAATAGGAGTGATAGACTGATTAATAGTAACCATGCTTTTTTCATAGTATCCCTCCTATGCTGCTTTCTTTCGGTCGATGAGAACGGCGATGATGATGACGACACCCTTTACGACCATTTGGAAGAAGGATGAGACGCCGAGCAGGTTCAGACCGTTGTTTAATGTTCCGATGATGAGTGCACCGATCAGTGTTCCGACGATCAATCCGCGTCCGCCTGACAGGCTTGTCCCGCCTAGGACGACGGCGGCGATGGCATCGAGTTCATAGGATGTACCCGCTGTCGGCTGGGCTGAATTCAGGCGTGACGTGAGGATTGCTCCTGCGAGTGCTGCCAGTAACCCGGCCAGGGAGTAGATCATTACTTTGATGCGTGGTACTTTGATCCCTGAAATCAGGGCTGCTTTTTCATTCCCACCGATGGCATATGTTTTTCTGCCGAACGGAGTTTTATGCAGGATCACCCACAGGATGGCGAACGTCAGGATCATTGTGACGGCAGGAACCGGGATTCCAAGGAAGTATCCTCTTCCGAATAGTTGGAAGGCATAGCTGTCGCCGAGTCCTGTGATTGGGTTTCCATCTGTGTACACGAGGGTCAACCCGCGGAACATCGTCATCGTTGCAAGTGTGGCGATGAATGGTGCCATTTTTCCTTTAGTGATCAGTAGGCCGTTGACCATTCCCATCAGAGCTCCGAGGATACAGCCAATCAGGATTGCAAGGATCGGGTCGATTCCCGATACCATCATCCCGGCCATGAGGGCACTGGATAAGGCGAGGATCGAGCCGACGGATAAATCAATTCCTCCGGTTAAAATGACGAAGGTCATCCCGTAGGCAATCAGGGCATTGATTGCGACCTGTCGTAATAGATTCAATAAGTTCAAGGGTTCTAGAAAACTAGGGTTGATGATGGATACGGTCGCAATCAGCACAAACAGTCCGAGAAGTGGACCGAGCTTTTGCATCAGATTGCCGACGTGATTCGTTTTGAGTGCGTTATTCATGTGCGTGACCTCCTGTCGCCAATGTCATGATTTTTTCCTGGGTAGCGTCTTCTTTAGATAGCTCTCCTGCGATGGTCCCTTCATGGACGACGAGGATGCGGTCGCTCATTCCGAGTACTTCCGGCAGCTCGGATGAGACCATCACGATCGCGACGCCCCGGTCGGTGAGCTCGTTCATCAGTTGATAGATTTCTCGTTTTGCCCCGACATCGACTCCTCTCGTCGGTTCGTCGAGAATGAGCACTTTCGGACCGATTCCGATCCATTTGGCGATGACCACCTTCTGCTGGTTCCCGCCGGACAGGTTTTTTGCGTGGGTCCGGGCTGATTCGGTCTTGATCGTCAGCCGTTTGATGAGCATTTCCACAAAGTCCTGTTCGCTTTTATCATTGATCAAGCCTTTCTTCGTGAAGCTGTAGAGACTTGGAAGGGCGATATTATCCTTTAGGGAAAAGTCGAGAACTAGCCCTTCATCCTTCCGATCCTCGGTGATGAATCCAAGACCGAGCTTCACTGCCTGATCGGGTGTTTTGATGGTGACTGGTTTCCCGTTCACGAGGATCTCGCCTTCATAACGTCCGTCGAGTCCGAAGATGGTGCGCATGATTTCCGTTCGTCCTGCCCCCATCAATCCTGAGACGCCGACGATTTCTCCAGAGCGGACTTCGAAGCTTACTTTTTCAAACAGTCCCTTTTTCGTCAGGTTCCTTACTTCAAGCATCGTCTCACCTGGTTTTGGTTGGCGTTTTGGAAAGCGGTCCGTCAGTTCACGTCCGACCATTTTCTTCACGACCTCATCGAAGTTCGTCTCGGGGATCGGCGTCGTATCCACCGTGCGTCCGTCCCGCATGACCGTGATGGTGTCACAAATCGTGAAGATCTCTTCCATCCGGTGGGAGATGTACACAATCGACACGCCGGCTTTCTTTAGGGAACGGATGACGGTGAAGAGCGTTTCGATTTCCCTGTCCGTCAATGCCGCCGTTGGCTCGTCCATGATGATGACTTTTGCATCCGTCATGAGTGCTTTGGCGATTTCGATCATCTGCTGCTGTCCGACCGAGCACTGTCCGGCTTCTTTTGTGAGAGGGATGGAAATGTTCAGTTTCTTAAACTGCTCATTCGCAACCGCTTTCATTTTTCTTGTGTTAATGAGACCGAATTGTGTAACCGGTTCCTTATTGATGAAAAGATTCTCAAAGACGGTCATCTCCGGCCACACATTCAATTCCTGATGGATGAAGGCCACGCCAAATTCCTCGGCCTGCTTCGGATTATCAAACGTCATGTCCTTCCCGTCGATGGTGATCGTTCCCTGATCCTTCTTGTGAAGACCGGTCAGGATGTTCATCAGGGTCGACTTACCGGCGCCGTTTTCCCCCATCAGGGCATGGACTTCGCCGTCCCCGATCTCAATGTCGACGCCTTCAAGGACCTTGTTCGTCCCAAATGCTTTATGGATATTCTTCATGCTGATCTGCATGCTACTACCCCCTTTGTTTTAAAAAATGACTCCCGCGTGCAGGATACAATTCGCGTACGGTGTGACTTCCCCCGTGCGGATGACGGCCTTCGCTTTATGGGTTTCTTTCTTGAAGTCTTCATGGGATATATACTGGATCCCATCGAACCATGAGGTCATTTGCTCGTGTACCCCTGGATTCGTTTCAATTTCTTCTGCAAGCGACACGGTTTCGACGACCATTTCTTCCTTTAACAGTTGGACCACGTCAAGGAAGGATGGATCTCCCGGTTTCAATGCCAGGTCGATTTTTACGACGTCTGACGGAATCGGGAGACCGGCATCGGCCACGACGATCGTATCCGTGTGGCCGAGGTCGGCTAGTATTTTTGCTATATGACTGTTCAAGATGCCATGTCGTTTCATTCTGCCAGCTTCCTTTCCACTTCGTCTCTTGTCGGCATTCCGCCCTGTGCCCCGAATCCTGTCACAGAAAGGGATGCGGCACGGTTTGCGAACCGGAGGCTTTCTTCCATTGTTTGTCCTTCAGCAACGGCTGTTCCGAATGCGGCATTAAACGTATCGCCGGCCCCTGTCGTATCCACCACTTCGACTTCGAAGGAAGGAACCATGATTTCCTTTGTTCCATCATGGTAGAGGACTCCGGCTGCTCCTTCTGTGATAATGACTTTGTCAGGATATTGTTTCAGTGCTTCTGATGGTTTCATTCCATTAAAGAGTACATCTGCTTCATGTTCATTCGGTGTCAGGTAGCTCGCGCCAACGATGACATTCTGTGAAATCTTTCGTGCCGGTGCCGGGTTTAATAGCAGTGGTACTTCAATCTTGTTGCACAGGTCTGCCACGTACTCAACCGTTTCCTCCGGGATTTCCTGCTGAATCATGATGAGATCGCATGTTTTGAGAAAATCGGCTGTTTTCTCCACGTACTCTGGTGTCACAAGATCATTGGCCCCTTTTACGACGACAATGCTGTTGTCCCCTTCAGCGAGGATGATATGGGCGGTTCCTGATTTCTGACCTGTAACCGGTTCCACATACTCGGTATGAACACCGTTGTTCTTAAAGTTTTCTAAAATCTCTTGGCCGTATGGATCATCGCCTACGCATCCAATCATATAGACGTCTGCCCCAAGCCTTGCTGCTGCAACGGCCTGGTTGGCTCCTTTTCCTCCGGGTACCGTGTCAAAGCTGTCGCCGAGTACCGTTTCCCCTGCACCGGGGCGCTTCGCTGATGTTACCACCAGATCCATGGATGAACTGCCGATCACGGCAATTTTCGCTTTTTTCATCTTCCTTCATCCCTTTCGTGTTGTGTTTCGCTGTATGAGTTCAACCGGGAGCTGAACCGTTGTATCGATGTCTTTTTCTTTTTTTATCAGTTTAATCAGAAGTGCCGCGGCCTGCCTGCCCATTTCGTAAGCGGGCTGCCTGATCGTGGAGAGCGCCGGATAGGAAAGGCTGCTCTGAGGGATGTCATCGTAGCCGATGATCTGTACGTCTTCAGGAATCTTTTTCCCGAGCCTCAAGGCCTCATGGAGAATGGCGATCCCGACGATATCATTGCTTGCGATGACCCCGTCCGTATCAGGATAGGTGGCGAACAGTTCCTCTGCCCAGCCTTTTGCGTCTTCAAAGGAGAACGAGGTCGTGGACATCACCGTGAAATCGACGTCCGTCCCGCTTAAGTACTCGACGGCACCACGAAATCGGTCTTGAGCCGGCTTGACGTGGGCCGGACCCTTCATGACGGTGATCCGCTTCGCCCCTTTTTCAACCAGGGTCTTTGCCGCCAGGCGCCCACCTTTTCGGCCGTCCGCATAAACAGCCGGATAGTTCTCCGTGGTCCGGTCAAGGAGGACGAGTGGGAGATTCAATTCACTATACAGCTGATCATGCTCCACATGATTGGTCGCTGAAATCATGCCGACGACATTGTTCTGAACGAATGTCTGGATATAATCCAGCTCCTTCTGGATGTTCTCGTCGCTGTTACCGAGTAGGAGCCTGAACCCGGCCTCACTCACTTCATCCTCGACCCCTCTCGCCAGCTGCGGGAAGTACGGGTTCGTGATATCCGGAAGCAGCAGTCCGATCAGTCTCGACTCCCGTTTATAGAGGGAGCGTGCCACCTCGTTCGGGCTGTAATTCAGTTTCTCGATTGCCCCCATCACTTTCTTCCTCGTCTCGGCTCCTACATAGCCGTTATCATTCAGCACCCGGGAGACCGTCGCCACCGACACCCCCGCTTCACTCGCCACATCCTTGATTGTTGCCACGTGCGTCACTTCCTGTTCGTTTGGTTGGTTAGTGTGTAACCGGTTACACATAAGGTAACACATTTTTGTAATCGTTTGCAATAGTTTAGCTAAAAAATAAAAGACCCTTTGTAAGGTCCTTAAAATAAATCATCTATTGGGTTTCCTTAAGATGTTTTTCACAGATGTTATGACCCACCATAAAACTATTGTCACTAAGGCACTTTCACAAGCACTTATGCCAAGTACAAACAAAAGTCTACCGAAATCTTCAAGTTCAGTTAAACCATAAAGTGGAAGCTCCCAATTGTTAAAGATATTATGATAGCCAATTAAAACAAATATTACAGGAAACAAAGACCAATAGACCTTATTAATACTTTTAGGTAAATGTAGTTCCATATCATTAACCCCCCTCAAATAATTTTACCATAAAAATCCAATCTTTAAAGTATCAGGAGAAATGGTGTCGTTGTTATATCCACTTACCATAAGAGGATATGCCAATACGATATTTGATAAACAAATCCCTCCATGTTCCGCTGTCACGATTGTTCAAGTAACAGTCTAAACCTCTATTGGAAAAGGATAATTTTAGATTCAACTCTAATATGTCCAAAGAAATCCCAAGGCTTATTACATTATGTGGTAAAATACACTTATTGATTTTGAAAATTCAATTCTTTAATTTATAGGTTAGAATCTTCACCTTTAAGGTCGTAATTAAAGTGATCATTCGGAAGATATTACGTCTTTATAAAAGGGGGATCTTTTAAAATGCCAGTTATACTGACAAGTATTTATTCGGCGGTACTAATTTTCATTACTGTTTTTTCGATGGTTAAAGTATTAAGTATCGCTTATAAACGAAAGGAAATTTCGGCTTTGAAGTTTTCCATTTTATCTGTTTCATGTATTGGGGGAGGTATGTTCATCGCTGCTATTTTGCCATTTGGTTATCAAAAAATAGTTGAAATGATCATTTAATTCATTACTTGGGAGCTAGAAAATGAAAAATAAAAAACAAAATAGAAAAGAATTTTTTAAAGATACCCTACTAGAGTTTATATCTGAAGTGGTTTTCAACATCTTATTGTTTATACCAAAAATGATACGGAACATTTGGTGAAAAAAGAAAGTAGCTAATAAGTGAAAACCAGCTAAATGCCGGCAGTACCCTCTTCAATGGTTATGCAGGTTAACGGTGTAAGAAACTAAATTTAAGGGGAGAGAAATATTGGCGAAGGATACAGTAGAACTGATTAAGGTTGGAAGTTTAGTAGTTATTGCCATTAGTATGGCTGTTATCGCTTGGCGAATGGGCGATGTAGTGAACTACCTATATGATATTGCTAGGAAGTAAAGCTCCTTTCTTTAAAGGGTTTTGTTAAAAAACCAGCCTCCCTTTGTTCAATTGAAGGGTAGGTTAACGGAAAACTTAATTCTTTTGGTTTTCGTCCAATTCAAAAGGGGGGCGTTATGATCAAGTATTGCTTGTATATAATAATGGTTGCCTTACTTCTTGTCGGATGTTTTGATGATTCAAGGGATTCAATCGTTTTTGAGAGGCTAGAAGTATCACAGGTTGAAGCTGTTCCAGAGTTCACTCTACTAAGCAGAGATGAGATGGACAATACAACAATGCGATACACTGAGGTCCAGATAGGAGAAGTGGGTGAAGAAGCTGCTAGACTGCATGTTGCTGATAGTTTTTCTGGGTTAAATGACCACTTCTCTTCTGGGGTGGTAGACGTTATAGACAAAAAGGGTAATAAGTATCGTGCCATTTATATAGGGGAGTATTATGAAGAAAATTTCGGTGCAGAAAACGAGTATGAAAAAGAAGTTTTAGAGTTGTATCGTTCAAGGAAAAAGGCAAAAAAAGATGATATGCCGTACATCGATTTTAAAAAAATTGATTAGAATTTATGTTCTTCC
>NZ_JBANLY010000019.1:0-65964 GCF_037046045.1 Rossellomorea sp. LJF3
GGACATGGCGAGGGCCATGTCCAGCCTAGAAACAGGAGAAAAATCTTTTAAAATATCAGAAAACCCCACCTTCGGTTAAAGTGAAGGTGGGGTTTGTCTACAGTCTGAGCACCCATCGAAATGGGTGCTTTCTCTGTCAAGAACAATGAAATTATTGTTGTTGACCGTATTTTCCAGAAGCTTTCGCTTTGTTAGCTTCTGCTTGTTGGTTTTGTTGCTTCACGTGTTGAGCTGCTGTCGTTTCTGAAGCGAACTCAGTACCGTATTGTTGTTGCTGAGCTTGACCAGCTTGAGCGTTTTGTTGTTTCACGTGTTGAACGCTTGTACCAGATTGAGTTTTGTTTGGTTGTTTTGCCATTGTAATCACCTCCACGCTTATTAAGATAACCAAGCGTGGATTTCACTATTCGATTAATTTCAGGAAAAAAATTCCATCAAACTAGCAGCGAACGACCTCCGTCAACGATGATCGTTTGTCCCCTGATCATTGAGGAATCGTCCGAAACGAGGAACATGACTGACTTCACAAGATCATCGATTTCGACCATGCGTCCTGCAGGCGTTTTGCTGCGGGCATCCTCAAGGAGCTCTTCACGATTAGGGAAGTGTTTGAGTGCATCTGTATCGATTGCACCACCGGAAACGGCATTCACGATGATGCCCCTAGGAGCAAGTTCAACCGCAAGATAACGCGTCAATGCTTCCACGGCAGCTTTCGAAACTCCCACCGTTGTGTAATTATCCAAATAACGGATGGATCCCAAAGAGCTGATGCTCACTATGCGTCCACCCTTATCCATTAATTTAGCTGCTTCCTGTGCACAGAATAATAGAGCTTTACTGTTGATATTCATCGTCCAGTCCCAATGAGACTCTTCAAGCTCCATGACAGGGCGCAATACCCCTGATGCCGCGTTGCTTACCAAAACATCCAACCGGCCGAACTCTTCTTTGATCTGTTCGAACATGGATTTGATTTTATCGACATCCCCGACATTCGCACGGACTACAAACGCTTTACGGCCAAGCTTTTCAACTTGTTCAGCCGTTTCAAGTGCACCTTTTTTACTTCGGGCATAATTGACGACGATATCGTACCCTTTTTCTGCAAGCTGGATGGCGATTTCCCTTCCAAGACCGCGGCTGCTTCCTGTTACTAATGCTACTTTTTGACTCATGATACTTCATCCTTTCAAATTTCATTTTCCAATTGGTCCAAAGCATAATGCAACCCTGAACACGCAAACTAATAAGAACATATCAGTAAATTGGAGGAATGAGTTATGTATGTAGGCAGAGATATGACCGAGCTTTCAATGATTCCAAAAGATGAATGGAAGAAAAGCGAACTTGCTTTCTTTCATCACTCACTACAACAAATAGTACCTTATTTGAATGCAGAAGGACAATCGATTCACCGGGAAATTGTCGAAGAAATCGAAAACCGCGGTGGATTGAATCGTGGCGAAGCCGATTATACCCATGGTACGAAGATAAGTTACGACTGAAATGAAGGAGCAGCGTAACCCGCTGCTCCTTTCTATTTCTGCAGTATCCCTGCTCCTGTTTCCTGCCAGATTTTCTGATGTGATACAGGGAAAGCATACTTTTCCATTTCAAATGGAGTGACGGCAATCAGTTCGCTTCCTTCTAAAGTGCTGCTGTCTACAGATCCGACATACACTTCTATATCCCAAACGATGTGAGAGAATATATGCTGTATCTTTGTCACAACTCCGGCCTTTAACGAGCAGTCCACTTTATACTCTTCTTCTATTAGATCAAGCAATTGAGTACGACCACTGCCCGAATTTCCTATTTCGAAATTAGGGAATTCCCATAAGTTAGCGAGCAATCCTTTACCAGGGCGTTTGTGAATCACGACCCGGTCATCTTCTGTAAAAAGAACGGCTGCCGCCATATTAAGCTTGCGGGCGGATTTTTTCTTCGATTTTATCGGGAGTTCAGTCTGAACACCTTCTTCAAAGGCCTGACAGTGCTCACGTACGGGACAAAGCAGACAGGATGGGGATGTCGGTGTACAGATCAGAGCACCAAGTTCCATCAATGCCTGGTTGAAAAAGGAGGGGTTTTCTTTTGAAATCAGCTCCCTTACTGCTTCTTCAAACACTTTTCTGGATGAAGGCTTGGCAATATCAAGCCATATGGACAATATACGTGAAAATACCCTCATCACATTTCCGTCTACTGCAGGCTCAGGTTTACTGTAAGCAATACTTAAAATTGCCCCAGCCGTGTATGGACCGACCCCTTTTAAAGACGAAATTTCTTTCGGCGTATCCGGAACGATTCCTTCATACTTTTCATTCACTTCTTTAACGGCTGTTTGCAGATTCCTGACTCTCGAATAATACCCGAGGCCTTCCCACGCTTTCAGGACATCCTCTTCATCCGCAGAAGCAAGGGCATCTATTGAAGGAAATTTCTCGATGAATCGGTTAAAATAAGGTATGACCGTATCCACCCTTGTTTGCTGAAGCATGATCTCTGACACCCATACTTTATATGGATCTTGATCCTTCCTCCACGGCAGATCGCGTTGCTCTCTTGAAAACCATGAGATCAAATCATTCTGAAATTCCTCACGGTTGATGGTTTGTATATGTTTCAGTGGCTCTTCTTTCAATTTTGTACCTCCAGGATGTTAATTGTTGCATTGAATAGGGAATAAATAACTAGTACTCTGTTTTTAGACAGACAAGGTTTATTTCTTGTAACCCGCCACAAATACATTCGTCCAATAATCCAAATAATAAATGACGACGGGACATCCGTAAACGTTTTAACGCATGAAAATGGGATTCTGTCGGAACTGCAAAGGTTTCGATATAGCGATTCGAATCATTTTCAGCCTTCTCCCAATGGAAGTTGAAAGCATCATATTGTGGTAATGTCTCTGCGATATTGGTCATAATTTGCTTATATCGAGGCTTTGAATTCTGCTTGATTTCATATTCCAAATGTATGTGCAAAGTGTTTTTCATTGAAATAATCTCCTTTTAACCATATCATGTTCACCAATGAAACGTCATAAACAAATCTTAGAAATGCGAGCCAAGGGAGGACTTTTTTTGGATACAGGCACTCATATCGTCATGGGCTTCGCTCTCGGCGGATTGGCTACTTTAGATCCCGTCGTAGCTGAAAGCGCAGTCACTTCTCAAAGTGTGTTGGTCGCAGCCGTGATCGGCTCTCAAATTCCTGACATCGATACCGTATTAAAATTGCGCAATAATGCGGTTTATATCCGTCACCACCGGGGGGCCACCCACAGTATTCCTGCGGTCGTTCTCTGGCCGCTCTTAATTGTTGCTTGTCTTTATCCGTTTTTTCCAGGTGCTGATTTGCTTCATCTATGGATTTGGACATTTGTGGCCGTATTCCTCCATGTATTTGTCGACATTTTCAACGCATATGGGACCCAGGCCATCAGGCCGATCTCGTCGAAATGGGTCGCTTTAGGGGTCATTAACACGTTTGATGCGATCATATTCGCCATACATGTAGTCGGCTTGATTTTGTGGGGTCTTGGTTTTCCACCGGGAAAAACCTTTTTGGTCATGTATATTGTCATTTTTGCTTACTATGTATTGAGATTCCAGGTTCAAAAAGCAGTGAAAAATGCGGTGAAGCGAAGAATCCCCCAGGCTGAAAAGATCATCGTTTCACCTACGATTCGATTTTTCCAGTGGAGGCTGGCAATCGTTACGAAGGAGCATTATTATGTGGCACGGGCATTCAGGCGGTCGATTACGATCTTTGATAAATTCGAGCGCGTAAAACTACCTGACAGTCCGATCATCGACGCTGCCAGGAAAGATAAGAATCTGGCAGCCTTCCTCTCCTTTTCCCCGGTTTACCGCTGGGAAGTGGATGAGTACGATGACCATTATGAAGTCCGCTTCATCGATCTGCGATATCGAAATAACGGACACTACCCATTCGTCGCCCTCGTGCAGCTAGATAAAGACCTGAACATCGTCAGCTCCTACACAGGATGGGTCTTCAGCGAAGAAAAACTCCGCTCAAAAGTGGACATCGACATTTTAATTGATTAAAGCAGTGAGGGACGGACCTTTTAAAGGTCCGTCCCTCATCACTTTAATGTACCAAACCGTCATCTTCTTTATCGTCGATCAGGTGTTTGTATTTCGGGTTTTGTGCGGCGAATTCATGGATTTGCTCACCATACGTATTGACCCATTGACGGACGACTTTCTCCGTCACTGCTTTTCCTTTGTAATCGTAACCTGCTTTCGCGTATGTTGCTTCGAAATCTTCCCATACGAGTTCAATCCAGGTCCTCGCTTTTTCATACGAAAGCTTATTATTTTTTTCAATTAGCAATTGTGTTAATTCGTGGAATGTTGACTCCATATCGTCTCCTCCTTTTCCATATATTTAGTTTGTACTTTTATGATAATGTCGACCGTTTCATCCATACTAAGGGTACGTGGTTAAGCTTAGTTGTGAATCTTTGCTTCTTCACGGTATAAGTCAGTAAATTTCACCTTTTAGGAGGCACATTATGCGAAATAAATCGACAGGGTTCCCCAACATGAACAACAATAAATTTGAAGGTGAACCGAGAGCAAAGGCGGAATATGCATCTAAAAGGGCTAACGGCACCATCAACACCCATCCTCAAGAACGCATGAAATCTTCTGGACAAAGAGATCACGACTCACTTTAATACAGTGAAATTTGATTAGGGGGTAGTCACGATGGGAAACATGAAAAACAACTTCTACCGAAATAAGTACAGCAGTCCATTTAACAAGGCATTCTACAATCCGAAGCATGCCCATTCCCAGGCAAATGGACAAACCACACAAACTCAAGACTTAATCATTCTGGAGAACCAGACACGTAAGCGTTCCTAGATCTTCCGAGGTCCGTCCCTCTTGACGGACCTCTTCCTTATTTCTTTTCCCCGGCTAGAAGGGAAATAGGTAAAGCTTCTTCTTTCCCGTCTCCGCCCAATCGGTACCCCCAGGCGAAGACTCCATTGAGATAGTCCACTTTGAAATAAGTGCCCGGATCTCCTTCGATCCCATAAATCCCACCAGGCTTATAAGCACTTGGATCCATCAGATAAGCCTGCGCCATAAGGGCCTTTCGCTCCAATACGGCAAACTCATTCACAACCCCAAGCTGTTCAGCCTTTCTAGCCTTCTCCTTCAACGAAGCAATCTCCTGCCGTAACTCATGCTCCGTCATCTCACTATATCTTCTCTCTTGTTCCATTCCTCATCACCTCTACTAATAGTAGTATAGAGAAAATGATACAATAAGAAAAGCGGAGACGACTGGTCAGGCCCGACTAGCATTTCCGAGCAAGCAGATGAGGGCGACCTTTGCCCTCTACTGCTTGATTGGAAATGACCTCGAGGGACTAGGAGTCGGAGCTGGACAATAAGAAAAGCGCAAGCGGCTTGGTCAGCCCCGACAAGCATAAGACGGGATGGCTGAAAAGGCGTTCTTTGCCATTTTGGCCATCACGGCTTATGACCTCGAGGGGCTAGCCGCTCGAGCTGGACAATAAGAAAAGCGGAGGGGCTTTGCCCAGAGGCGACAAGCATAAGGCAAATCCACCGGAAAGGCGCTCTTTGCCTTTTTGGTGGACTTGCCTTATGACCTCGAGCCTATAAGCCCCGGAGCTGGACAAAGAAAAGCGGAGACGACTGGTCAGCCCCGATAAGCATAAGAAAGGATGATTAAACATGAAGACAGCCATCATCACAGGTGGAGGCTCGGGCCTCGGGAAAGAAATGGGGAAGCTCCTTAGCCAGCAAGGATATCATATCTTCCTGCTTGGTCGAACAGAAGACCGTTTAAAGGAAACTGGAACAGAAATCGAAAACATAGGCGGGCAGGTTTCATTTGCAACGTTGGATATACGCTCCCCTCATGACATTCAACAATTCTGCAGGAATCACCTTAATGATCGTAAGGTTGAATTACTCATACATAACGCAGGCGTGGGCCATTTCGGTCCTTTCGAGGAGTCCAGTGACGATGAGTTAATCAGTATGTTTGAAACCAATGCCCTTGGGCCAATACGGTTAACGAAGGCACTGCTGCCTCAACTGGAGCAGGAGAGCACCATCATCAATATCATTTCCACAGCCGGACTCAGAGGAAAGAAAAACGAGTCCCTGTATGTAGCAAGCAAGTTCGCCCTAAGAGGGTTCGGGGAAAGCCTCCAAAAGGAATACGAAGGCACGGACCTGCGCATCGTGAATGCATATATGGGTGGAATGGATACTCCATTCTGGGAAAACAGTGATCATATCAGTGACACGTCAAGACTCCGCTCTCCGAAAGAGGTAGCGGATACGATCGTAAATGAATATCAGGAAAAAGATGAAATCGTCATCGAATCAAAAAAATAAACAACAAAAGGCAGCCTTCGATCATCGAAGGCTGCCTTGATTTAAGGAGCAAACGGGAAAAACATAAAGGCCACAAAAAATAATAGCATAGGGACTAAGAATAATGCGAATACATCAATGACCACAACAAAGGCGATCCAAACCCAGCGGATGCCATCCTTCCGTTTTAAAAACTGCTGAATCATCCTGATATTGACCAGGATCAAGAAGATTGCCACTCCGAGAAGGAAGAAGGGCACGACCCATTTTCCCATATCCTCAGCAAATCCCTGGTTGTACCACTCCTGCCTGCCTAATGAAAAGAAGTCCGTTTGCGCTTTTATAATCAATTCACCTATGAGAAATAGGAGGGCAGTACCAATCACTATCCCTCCAGCGTAGAGCTTGAATTTTCTCCCTGTCCCAATGATAAGCGGAAGGGTGACAACAACAAACAGGATCGCAACTATCTCCACTGAACTCTCCCTTTCCCCATCTCGTTAATAATGAAAAAAATCACTCTTCATTTTCTTTTAATTCTTCCAACAGCCTTTCAATGTCTTCCATTGAAAATCCTTTTCGATACAACGTTTGTTTCATTTTCTGTACATACTCATATCCATCATATTTTGAACTGAGTTTTCTGTGAGCCTTCAACCCCTGATGATAAACCGCATCCCATCTCTCATCATCATCCCGTTCGGATTCGACCGTTTCCCATACGATTTTCATGACTGAGCCAGGATACCCTTTCCTCATCATGTTTTGTTCAATCTTTTGCTTGGCAATCATCTTGGAATCTTTTCGATATTTATGAAGGAGCTTTTCTGTCAAGGCGACCGCTTTGTCTACCTGCTTTTCTTGGGTGAAAGCGGTCAGGGCTTCTTCAATATGGGAATCCCCTACGCCCTTTCTTCTTAATTCCCCGCGGATCCAAGTCGGCCCCTTGTCAGACGTGTTCATCTGGGTACCTACAAACGCGTGGGCGAATTCTAAATCATTGATGTATTTAATCTCATTTAATTTATGAATGACTTCTTGGATGACCCCTTCCTCAGGGTCCCCTTCCTCCAGGTGATCACGGATTTCCTTTTCCGTTCTCATCCTGTAGGCCAGATACTGAATGGCTTTATTGAATGCTTTTTTTACATCGTCTTCATATTGAAGCTCCGAAATCTCGAGCTCATCCACCTCCAGCCCTTTTCTGAGCTGAAACTTGGCAAGAACCGCTTCATCGACACTGAAAGAATATTTTCCATCTATAAATAAATTGTAACGCTCATCGTTCTTCACTTGCTTCGTTATTTTCGTAATCTTACCCATATTTTCCACCTCATCTTAATCCTAACACATTCAACATATGTTTTTTATTCTGAAGATAGGTAAAATAATAAGTATAACTGGAGGGATGATGATGAAGATTGCCATAACAGGTGGAACAGGTTTTGTCGGCCAGGCTCTGACTGAGGAACTGCTCAAACACCAACATGAAGTGATGATCCTGACCCGAAATCCGGATAAATACGATGCGCGACCAGGTGTGACGTTTGTGAAATGGCTATCCGATGGGGCAAGACCCGAAGAGGAGATCGAAGGAATTCACACCTTCATTAATCTTGCGGGAGAGTCCATCAATAGCGGAAGATGGACCGAAGAACGCAAGAAACGGATCATCAACAGCCGGATCAACTCAACCGGGGAAGTCATCAATATCATAAAAGCACTGAAAGAGAAACCCGCCTGCCTTATCAACGCAAGCGCAATCGGCTATTACCCTTCTTCCAAGACGAATACCTATACGGAAGCCTCAACTGAGACTGCAGACAATTTCCTCGGGGAAACCGTTCAAATATGGGAAAAGGAAGCAGCCAAAGCTACACAAATCGGCATACGGGTAGCCTATACGCGATTCGGTATCATTCTCGGCAAGGAGGAAGGTGCCCTTCCAAGGATTGCCCTCCCCTATAAAATGTTTGTCGGGGGTACTGTCGGTTCTGGTGAGCAGTGGATGTCCTGGGTACACATCAAAGATATCGCGAGAGCCGTGCATTTTGTAGCCGAAACGGAGGAGATTGCAGGACCTGTTAATGTCACCGCACCTTCCCCTGTCACCATGAAAGAATTCGGAAAAACACTCGGGACGGTCCTTGGCAGGCCCCACTGGATACCGGTCCCTTCCCTTGCTTTAAAAGTGACAATGGGCGAAATGAGCGCACTCGTACTGGAAGGACAAAAAGTCCTTCCGAGTGTCCTCTCAGAACACGGTTTTCAATTCCAATATCCCGAATTGAAAAGTGCCCTCATTGATATTTATCAGTAAGTCAGGGGTATGTCCCTTCCTTTTCACGGCAAAAATAGAATTAATCTTGAAAAGAAGGGATGTACATAGGAATGGATAATAAGAAAAAGAAAGACAAAAACAAATCGGTTCTATCAAGCGCTCAGGAAGTAACATACTCAAGGGAGTTCAAAGCAGCTGATCGTGCAGGCGGTTTCAGTTCCAAAGCCCACAGATAGACAATTATTACCTAACTAAAAGCCCTTACTTTGAAGAAAGATAAAGGTACAGGTTTCAAAGGATCCTGTACCTTTATTTTTTAACCAAAAGGGGATGTTTATATTGGGAAGATCACGCGGCCATAGCAAAAGAGGAAATAAAAACAGCCTGCCACAAACACCCGCTCAGCTCAAATCTGACGGTGTTGACGAAGAGTTCTCAGCTGAACTTGCCGACCAGGCAGATATGGAAGCCCAAGCCCGGGCGAACGCTGCAAACCAGCGTGCACGAGTGAAGAAAAACCAATAGTGAATCCCGTTTGTTAAAAAGTCGGGTTTGAGGAATTCAGCTTTTAAAAAGCCCCACGCTGTGACAGCATGGGGCTTTTTCAACTCTTAATCCATAGACCTTCACCCCCTCACTGTCTGAAAATACGAAAACAGAAACTTTCTAATTTCCCACACGTATTACATAATACAGATAGATATCCGTTTACGGGGGATGAAATGATGAAGTCAGAGAACAAGCTTTGGAGAATGTGGAAGGTATTATCACTCGCCTTATCAATAGTGGTCAGGGTCTACTGGTACCGGCTGCGGGGTAAGTCCCAATGGGAAAAAGAAAAGCTTTGGGAACAAATCGGGAAAGAGTTCAAAGAAACCCTTTTTGAACTGAATGGCGTGTTGATCAAAGTTGGACAACTGTTGAGTATACGAGAGGATCTGCTTCCGAAAGGGTTCATCAATCAAATTCAGGACTTGGTTGACCATGTACCTCCTTCACCATGGGAAAAGATTGAATCAGTTCTTGAAGGGGCATGGGGTGGCCCCGTTTCTTCCAAGGTACTGAGCATCAATCAAGAAGCCATCGCCTCGGCTTCCATCGGGGAAGTGTACAAAGCGACATTGCTTGATGGCAAAGAAGCGGCCATCAAGGTGCAGCGACCGGAAATCCCTTCACTTGTGAAGACTGATTTCCGGACATTGTCCATCATCATATGGTTTGCCAGGCATTTTGCTCCCATGCCAAAGGGGTTCATTAATTTTAAAATGCTATATAGAGAATTGAAGCAGGTCATTGAGCAGGAGCTCGACTTTTCCAAAGAAATGAGTACCGCCATGACCTTTAAACGGAGGTTTAAAGATCATGCCAATGTGAAGATCCCGACTATGTACCCTGAACTCTGTACAGATAAAGTATTGGTGATGGAATGGGTCGACGGGGTTCGATTGAATGATAGAGAAGCGATTGAGTTGTATGGACTGAATGGCCAGAAGCTTGCACAGGAACTATTCCGACTCTTCCTCCCTCAGTGGCTCGAGCCCGGAATCTTCCATGCAGATCCCCATGCCGGGAACATTCTGCTTCAGCCGGATGGTACTTTCGTTTTATTGGATTACGGGATGATCGGGGAAATTTCTAAAAGGGATTCAGCTCATTTCCAAGATCTTCTCGAAGGGGTTCTTCTAAAGAATTTCCGGAAAGCTTCAGAAGCTCTTGCCGAATTGGGATTCCTGCTTCCAGACGCAAGTCCGAAGACGATTGAGCCTGTGCTAAAGGAATTTGTCACGCTGGATATGGAGCAGTTTAAACAGATGGACCTGATATCAGTAAAAAAGGAAATCAACGATATGGTGAAATCACTTCCTGTGCAGGTTCCGACCCGCTTTATCTTTTTAGGGCGATCCTTTGCCACCATTGAAGGACTTGTCCACACATTGAATCCGAATGAGGAGACCCTTGAGATCGTTACACCAGCCTTTATGGATTGGGTGAAGGATGGGAACACGAACAAATGGGAGCTTCTTATGAAATGGGTCAGCGCCCAACCTCTTTTTCAGACCGTTCAAAAAGTACGGCAGTTGTTGGATATACCGGAAAAAGCACTGGAACAAAAGGATCATCATCAGTTAAACGGGTTTCAATTCAAACTATTCGAGAGTCAAAAAAAGCAGGCATTTGTCCTTATACTTGCAGGCTGCCTCGGGGGATTCTCAGGACTGGCGTTCGGTATGGAGGTTATCTGGCAAGGTAGCTTTGCCCTGGCCGGATTTGGTGTCGCAGTGTATTGGGTGAATGCCACAAGGCAAAGAAACTGGTTAAAGAAATTGAAAAATGGGCAAATGTATTAAGGTAAAACAAAAGAGGCTGGGACAAAACTAGTTTCTAACTGAAAAAAAGGTGAATTTGAGCGTGCTCAAATTCACCTTTTTTATTTTCTCGTGTAAATTCATCTGAAGATTAGTTGTTGGCAATGAATTTTCTCAAATTCACTGCCATTAACGCGATTCCCATTTCATTTTCAACCTTCGATTTTCCTCGTACGGAAAATCGAGTGAAACGCAAATTAGCCTTCAAGAATCCAAAAACTGGCTCCACATCGATTTTACGTTTTCGATAGATGGCTCCTGTTTTCTCCTCTGAAAGCTTCGATCTTACATATTCTTTTTGCTGCTCCCACTTTTCATTCACCATCAGTTTTCGATTATTGCCTTCTTTTGCTTTGGTACATGATGAACGAAAAGGGCACCCCAAGCAGTCTTCGCACTCATAGATCTTGAACTTCCGTTCAAAGCCTGTACGGTCATGGCGAGTAGAATAATGCTGAAATTCAAGACGTTTTTGATTAGGGCAAATATATGTATCCGTTTCTTTTTCATACTCCCAGTTGTCAGGGTTAAATAAGTTTTGTTTATATTTTTTCTTTTGTTCCTTTAGATACAAGTTATACGTAATAAGTGCTTCTCGTTTTCTATTTGAAAGGATATCGTTATAATTTTGTTCACTTCCATAACCCGCATCTGCGACGATGTGCTTTGGCAATTCGAAATAATCTTGCTCAATTCTATCTAGAAATGGAATTAAGGTTCGGGTATCTGTTGGGTTTGAAAACAAGCTATAGGCTAAGGTGTATTGACCTTCCGTGGCGATTTGTACATTATAACCAGCTTTCAATTGTCCGTTCTTCATATAATCATCTTTCATTCGCATGAACGTCGCATCGGTATCTGTTTTAGAATAACTATTACGTGTTCCAAAGGTCTCTAAGTCTTGTTGGTATTTCTGTTTGCGCAAGATAAAATCAATCAGTTTTTTACGGACTTGTTTTGGATGTTTGCGTTCAGCTCTTAAAGCTTTTCGTTTCGGAATGTCCGAGGTAGCTTCAATTTGTTTATCAAATTTGGTTACGACTTCGTCTACTTTTTGAACCATTTGAGCGAGTTCTTCCACAGACAATTGTTCAGAGGTTTCCCGTTCTATTTCAGGTATGATTTCACTTTTTAGAAGCTCAGTGTATAGCTCATTTGATTTTTCAATTAAACTTGCATGGTATCTTTCAATGGATTTCTTCCATACAAAAGTGAATTTATTGGCATTCGCTTCAATCTTTGTGCCATCAATAAATATCGCTTCTTGATCAATCAGTTTTTCTTCCACCAATTGGCACCGGAATTGGACGAAACATTCGCGAATGACTTCTTTCACTTCGGGTTGAACACGGAATCGGTTAATGGTTCGATAACTTGGTTCATATCCTTGTGCTAGCCACATCATACGAATACTATCTTTTAAAAGGGCTTCAATTTTGCGTCCTGAAAAGACCGATTGTGAATAGGCACATAAGATAATCTTAAGCATCATGCGAGGATGGTAGGCGGGACACCCTTCATTTCGAAGAAATGGTTCGAACACTTTATGAGGGATACTTTCAACTAAATGATGGACATGGATGGCAATATCGTTTTCTTGTAATTTCATTTCTAAATCTAAAGGCAAAACGATCTGATTCATGGTATAATCTTTAAACATAAGGACCCTTCTTTCCGATGAGATTTTGTGTGGTAACTTTATTTTATCAGAAGAGGTCCTTATTTTAATTTAAAAATAATCAAAGCCGGTGAAATTTTACTTGTTGTAAAATTTCACCGGCTTTTTCATTTCAGAGGAGGGTTTTGTCCCAACCTCTTTCTCTATACTATACGCGTGGTGTCGAATTTCGGTTCTATTCAGCCCTCTGAAATTTCCTTGATACTGAGCTCTTCATTACAGAATCCATAAAGGTTTGAATCGATGCATAGTCATCATACAGAAACAGTAAGGTGTCACCCGGCTTTGACATCTCCCACGCCATGAACAAAGCATGGATTTCCTCAGGTTGTACATGAACCGTTGGATGTGCTTTGGATTCATTCACCCCTCTGGTAAGCAAATGGATGGTTTCTCCCGGTGTCCTGCCCCTTAAATTAAGATCTTCCTTGATAATGAAGATATCAGAGTGCTTTCCAAAAATCCTTCCCATTTCCTGAATCGTTTCATCTTTCCGATCTCCCGCAGCTGAGCCAACCGTGATGACCCTTCCATCCTTCAGATGGGCAATGGTATCGTATAATGCCCTTAAGCCTGCTGGATTATGGGCATAGTCAACAATGATGGTTCTTCCTTGTACGATTTGAACATTGAACCGTCCACGATTTTGATTTTCAGTCGGCAGAAAACTGATCACCTTGCTCCGAAGTTCGGAGAGTGGGCGCCCTAAGGAGTGGGCGGCAGCAAGAGAACCAAGCACATTCAAGACATTATACCTGGCAGCTCCATTGATGGTGATGGGAATATGGGAGACCGGCAAAAACCGTTCCGTTTTCCCCTCACAGGTATGCATGATCCATCCTTCATCCATGTACCAAGCCTCATTCCCATTTTCAATATGCTCATGTATCACTGGATTTGAAAGAAATAATGAGAAATAGACAACCTTTCCATACGTTTGAGTGGCCATTTCGACACATCTCGGGTCATCCGCATTCAATACGCACGATCCTCCTGGTAAAACCACTTCGGCCACTGTCTGCTTCAGCTTTTGTAAATCCTCTAGCGTATCTATGCCATTCAATCCCAGATGATCTTCACTGATATTGGTGATGATGGACACATTACAGTGCCTGAAAGCCAGACCTTCCCTCAGCATGCCGCCTCTGGCCGTTTCAAGTACGGCAACGTCCACACCAGGGTGGGAGAGGACTTTCCTGGCGCTTTTCGGACCGCTGCAATCGCCTTCATCGATCTGTTGTTCGGCGATCCAAACCCCGTCAGAGCAAGTATAGCCTACGGTTACATCCTCCTTTTGTAATAAGTGGGAGACCAACCGGCAAGTCGTTGTCTTACCGTTCGTTCCTGTCACAGCGACTATCGGGATGGCCGCTTCCTCACGATTTGCGAATAAATAGTCCACGATCGCCCCCCCGACGTCCCGGCTTTTTCCTTCTGAAGGATAATGGTGCATCCGGATCCCAGGCGCAGCATTCACTTCAAGGATGGCTGCAGCTCCCTTTTCGAATGGGACGGTTACATCCGTTGAAAGGATATCGATTCCGGCAATGTCAAGACCAATGGCAACCGCAGCTCCTTCTGCCATCTTGCGGTAATGAGGATGAACATCATCTGTCACGTCAATGGCTGAACCACCGGTTGAAAGGTTCGCATTCCCCAATACTTCAAGACTTTGTCCCATTTTAAGGACCGTATCCAGGGAGTGTCCTTCCTTTTCCAGATGAACAACGGTTCGTTCATCCAGGGGAATTCTGCTCATGGCTTTCTCATGTCCTTCTCCACGCAAAGGATTTTTGTTTTCGCTTTCAATTAATTCCTTAATTGTTTGTCTCCCGTCACCTATCACCGTTGGAGGCTGGCGAAGACTGGCTGCAATGAGTTCATTATTCACGACAAGAAATCGGTAATCCTTTCCTTTATAATAACGTTCAATGATATATTCAGTCCCTTCACTGTATACACAGCGGAAGGCCGTTAACAGATCAAGTTCATTCTGGATATCCGTCACGATATTTTGTCCCTGGCGCCCATTGACAGGTTTGATTACGAGTGGGAAACCGATTTTTCCCGCAGACTGAAGAAGCTCGTACTCGTTTGAAATCACATCCCCCTCAGGAACCGGCAGACCCGCACTCTTCAATAACATTTTCGTCGCATCTTTATCACAGGAATCCTCTACAGCGAGATAAGAGGATTGACTTGAAATTGTCGCCTGTACGAATTTTTGTTTCTTACCGGTCCCGAGCCTTAAATGGCTGTTTGTTCCCGTTCTTTCGACTGGTATCTTCCGGGCTTTTGCAGCTTGAAAGATGGCCTCTGTACTCGGCCCCATTTTATGCAGATGATATAGATCAGACGTTTCTGATATGTAAGGCTCGGCACTGACCTCTTTATGCTCGAGAATGGCCTCTACGATTTCCATCGCTGCTGTAAACGCATAATATCCGGACTTCTTTTCCACGTAATCGTATGTCACGAAATAAATCCCTTTCCGTTCGCTCGTGATCGTTTTGCCGCGTTTTACAGTGATTCCCGCCAGATGCTGGATTTCCAGTGCGATATGTTCAAGGATGTGACCCATCCACGTCCCTTCATTCAAGCGTTCCACAAATCCCCCTGCATATCCCCGTGAACAGGTGTGTGTGAACAGGGATGGCATGACCTTCAGCAATGTGTCGGTAAACCCTTCCAATCGATTGGAGGGCTTCTCTTCGAATTCCTCTATATCGAGTTCAATGCAGATCGTTGGCTTGAAGCTGTATAAGTTAGGACCGGATAAGTAGTTGACGCGATTGATTTTCATTTAAATGTTCTCTCCTTAAGATATAATTAATTCCCTTTTGGTTAAATCAAAGATCGCGCCCTCACCCAATGTGTGAAAACGAATATCTGATATGGTCATGTTCTCTTTATTTTCAGCAACATCTATATAGGAAGACGTTTTCCCATCGAAAATGCTCACATTGAATTCACCGATCACTTCAAATTGATTCTGTTCACTGTTGACCCAAATCGCTGTATTTTCATCGATCCCCACCCCGATGATTTGAGGGTTCAATGCAATCGCCCTCATCAGCCTTGAAAATCTGTCACGCTGGGAAAAGTGCTGATCTATGATAACGTCTTCGAGAAATCCGAAGCCAGAGCCCATTTCGAGGATTGAGACATCCTGTTTTTTTGAGATTTTGGAAGATATGATCATCAACCTGCTCATGACGGCAGCCCCGGCACTGGTCCCGCCTATGACCAGACCTTCCTTCCATTCCTTGATACAGTGTTTATAGAAGGTTGTCCCTCCCAGCAGGCTCGTGAGTCTGAGTTGATCTCCGCCTGTCATGAATAACCCCGATAGGGAGGAAAGCTGCTCAATCAATTCAGGATCATCCGCTTTCTCGCGTGAATCCAGATGGAGCAATAGTGGTTTTGTTCCATGAAGCGCGTGAAACAAGCTTGCGTATTCATTTCCCACTTCTTCCGGATAAGCTGTAGCAGTCGTAACGATCCCAATCGGACCTTGTCTATTTTGACATAATGAAGCGAACTTCGATAAGATGACCTTCTCATCCGTTTTATCCTCGTTGCCCCCAATGATCAGCAAATCACCTTTTGCCATCCTCCATCAACCTCTTCGCTCTCATTTAATTTCCAAAAATATTTCAGAAAATTAAAAATATATTTTGTGTTCAACAAAGCTTCTATACCCTTGTTTACCAAAGATTAAACCTATATAAAAACAGAAAATGACTTAGTCCATTCCTTGTTAAGGTGAAAACCTGGTCTTCTTGCTATAAGGTCGCTTTCTTCGATCTCAAATATATAGTAAAATATTTACAGGAGGGATATCATGACAAATCGTAAAGTACCGTTTAATGATGTGACCGACCATATGTCTAAAATCGAAGGGGCACCCGTGGATCCCGAAAAGGGCAGTCTTCCACTCGGGATCCGGATCATCGGTTATGTGATTATCGGTTTCACAGTGCTTATGACTTTATTTGCCCTTATTTTCGGCTTGGTTGATTGAAACTTCAATAAGTGTTCTATGATTCAGGCTGATGCTGATATTTCCCCAGATCTATCCGGTTATTCCCTATAAAGTGGACTCCTTCCGCTTCCAGGGACAGCCTTTGGGTCATCATTTGTTCCTCATCACGAAACCCGACTTCCCCTTTGCTGTTTAGAACCCTGTGCCAGGGGAGTGTATGCTTTTCACTCATGGAGTGGAGAATCCTCACGACCTGCCTTGCCGCCCTCGGACTGCCCGCAAGCTTCGCAATTTGTCCGTATGTCATGACCTTTCCCGGAGGAATGTTGGCTATGATGTTCACCGCTCGTTCGGTAAACGGCTTCATGCATGTTCACCTCCCCTTTTCCCTCTCAATTATGAATCACCCTTATGTAAATGGGAAGTCCGGAATATATGAAATCTTGTCTTCATCAAGTCACGTTCCTAGAAGATTCCCTCCCTTTATATTAAACTGTATATGAATGAAAAGAAGGACGTGATAAGAATGGATATTAAACTGATTGCACTGGATATGGATGGGACACTCGTCAACCATGAGGGCGAGGTATCCCCTGAAAACGAACAAGCCATTCAGCGGGCAAAGGATAAGGGAATCCACGTTGTCCTGAGTACCGGACGCTCCCTTTTTACATGCAGGGACATTTCAGATGAGCTGGGTCGCTCATCATACCTTGTCACCGTGAATGGCGGGGAAATCTACGATCATGAGTACAATCTTGTAGACCGCATTCCCCTTGATGTTGATCTTGTAAAGCAGCTATGGGCGCTTAAAGAAGAGCATGATGTGTATTTCTGGTCTTCCACTTCCCAAGGCTTATTCAATAGCAGGAAACCTTTTGAGCAGGATATCGAATCTTATAATTGGCTGAAATTTGGCTTTGATATCCAGGATGATGATGTCCGCAAAGTCATGCTGGACGAACTGGTGAAGAATGAGGCACTTGAAATTACGAATTCCTCACCCACCAACATCGAAATCAATCCTGCAGGGGTCAATAAGGCGGCTGCCCTGGTGAAGGTGTGTAAATGGCTGGACCTTTCGATGGATCAAGTCATGGCAGTCGGGGACAGTATGAATGACATCGCGATGATCCGTGAAGCAGGATTCGGTGTGGCCATGGGCAACGCTCAGGAAGCAGTGAAAGAAGCAGCGGACTGGGTGACAGGGATCAATACCGATCACGGTGTCGCTCAGGCAATCGATAAAGTACTGAAGGAAATGAACTGACTAATGTAGAAGTGCCTGATTCTCTATTGAATCAGGCACTTTCTCTTTCAACCGGGTCTATTCCTTTCCCGTTACGTCTATACTAATGGAAAAAACAAGGATTGTACCCTATTATGTATCTAATACTGATCGTTGTCGTTTATTTACTTTTTGCAAAGTTCTTTATTGATTGGAAACGCTGGAAGGACTATTATCCGACGGTGCAATTTTATATGATCTGCAACCTCACCTATAACGTGATTTTTTATAACCACACCCTATGGAAGTATAAGGCCGTGACGGTAGACTGGCTGAATCATACGTTGATCGATTTTGTTTTTACCTTCTTCATCATTCCAGTGGTGATCATGATCTATCTCCGTTATTTCCCCTACCGGAAAAAGAAGATCATTTACGTCTCAAGCTGGATCGCTTACTTTACATTTCTAGAGTATTTATTTCATAAAAAAGGCCTTTTCCTTTACGAAAATGGCTGGAATTTAGGATGGTCTGCTGTATTTAATATCATCATGTTTACCATTTTGGGGTTACATCACAAAAAACCGCTGCTTGCACTCATCATTTCTGTTCCCATCATCGGCATCCTATTGTTGATTTTCCATCCATCTTTTCATGAATTAAAGTGAGGGTGTTTTCATGACTTCCTTTTCCACACCTGTATTTATAATCTCGATTCTAGGGGTATATATAATGATGGCCATTTATATCGCCATTTTGAAACGAAAAGAATAAAGAGAAAGGAACACCCGATTCCGGATGTTCCTTCCTCTTTTTATTTTACGATAATCTCATCATTTTCAACTGATACGGTCAGTTCCGTTACGCCTTCTTCATCAAGAAGGAAGTCGGCAATCTTATCTTCCACTCTTTCCTGGATCACCCGGCGCAATGGTCTTGCACCAAATGCAGGGTGATATCCGAGTTCCACGAGTTTGTGCTTCGCTTCCCCGTCAATTTTCACGTTAATCCCCTGCTCCTTGAGCTCGTCCTGCAATTCATTCAGCATCAAATCAAGAATTTGCAGCAGCTCAGCCTTTTCCAGAGATTCGAATTCAATGATACTATCAAATCGGTTCAGGAATTCCGGCTTAAAGTAGGCACCCAGCGATTGAAGGATATTCGTTTCTTTGATGGCATCTGTGCCTCCGGTATTGAAACCGACCACGGCTTCCTTCTTATCCGTCACACCGGCGTTACTTGTCATGATGATCACAGTCTCTTTGAAGCTTACCGTTCTGCCCTGACTATCCGTAAGACGGCCGTCTTCAAGAATTTGCAGGAACATATGCTGCACATCCGGGTGTGCTTTTTCAATTTCATCCAGAAGTATGATGGAGTACGGATTTCTTCTTACTTTCTCCGTCAGTTGACCGGATTCTTCGTGACCCACATAACCAGGAGGAGATCCGATCAGTTTAGACACAGAGTGTTTCTCCATATACTCACTCATATCCAAACGGAGCATGGAATCTTTAGATCCAAACAACTCTTCTGCCAATGTCTTCGTTAATTCTGTTTTCCCTACACCCGTCGGTCCGACAAATAGGAATGTTCCGATCGGACGGTGCTTCGCTTTCAAGCCTGCCCGGCTGCGTCGGATGGCTTTCGCCACTTTTTTCACCGCTTCATCCTGTCCGATCACTTTATGAGCAAGGTTTTCTTCAAGCGATTTCATCCGCTTGCGATCATCACTTTGAAGCTTTCCTACAGGGATGCCTGTTTTGGTTTCAATGATGGCCTGGATCAAGTCCTTTTCTACAAGTGCCTTTGAATCAGAGGATTCCTGGCCAAGCTGTTTCTCCAAGGACGCTTCCTCATCCCTTAGGATTGCTGCCTGCTCATAGTTTTCTTCTTTCGTAGCCTGCTCTTTCTTCACTCTTACTTCATGTAATTTTTTGTGAATGGCCGTTTTATCCTTGCCTTCAGATAGAAGGTTCACTTTTGAACCTGCCTCATCCATCAGATCAATCGCCTTATCAGGCAGGAATCGGTCCTGTATATAACGGTGTGACAATTTCACACAAGCCTCGATGCTCTCGTCTGTAAATTCCACCCCATGATAGTCTTCATAGCGGGTTTTTAAACCCTTGAGAATTTCAATTGCCTCTTCCGGTGTAGGCTCATTGACCAAGACAGGCTGGAAACGACGTTCGAGTGCCGCATCTTTTTCGATTTGACGATACTCTTTAAGGGTTGTCGCCCCAATCACCTGCAGTTCACCGCGTGCAAGCGCCGGTTTTAGGATATTCCCTGCATCCATGGATCCTTCTGCAGAACCTGCTCCCACTAATTGATGGATCTCATCGATGAACAGCATGACGTTCTCACGATCTTGCAATTCACTGATGATGGCTTTCAATCGTTCCTCGAATGATCCCCGTACACCTGTACCAGCTGTCAAGGAAGCAACATCCATCACATATACTTCTTTGTTTAATAATTTTGACGGCACATCACCTGCTACGATTTTACGTGCCAATCCCTCCGCAATGGCTGTTTTCCCGACACCGGGCTCACCGATCAGTACCGGATTGTTTTTATTGCGGCGGTTCAGAATTTCAATCACACGATCCACTTCTTTGTCACGCCCGATAACCGGATCGATCAAGCCGGCTTTAGCTGCTCCAGTGACATTACGCCCGAACTGATCTAGGATGCCGTTTCCTCCATTCCCACCTTTCGCTTGGGCTGATGAAGATGGCTGCTGGCTTTGGAATCCATGGTCGGGACTGCCACCCATGCTCATACCTTTGAACAACTCATCAAACGGGAAACCTCCGTGAATACCAGAAGGGGCCTGCTGCTTTTGAAAGCAAGCAGAACACATTTTCATACTGGATTTCTTACCATTCAGTTGCGTATACACTTCAACTGTTGCTTGATTATGATGACATACTTGGCATTTCATGAAACATGACCTCCTGTTGTCTTCTTATATATAAAATGGTTTGTTAATTGGGGTATGTTTAAGGTCTAATTAAAATTTGACTATCTTTGACTTTGACTTTATTTGACCTTATAAATACAGTATACTTTGACCTTTTTTGACTTTCAATATTTTTGCTTATGGAAATTTTTGCTTAGATTCAAGTTTCCCGTTGATTGAAGAGTATAGTAGGGTGGAATAGAAAAATCAAATAATTGATTTATTGATATTCCACTCCCTAAATACGCAAAAAAAAAGCCGGCATATTCGCCGACTCTATTAATACCAATGCTCCCATTTGTCTTTGTAGCACTCATGCTTCTTCTTATGGCAAGTGCATTTTTTAATCTTTTTCAGTTCGTCCAGAATTTCTTTTAGAAGATCTTTGATATCTTGATGCTTGTCTTTTTTACAATCATCATGCTTGTAGGATTCACATGGTTTTTTATACATACGTTGATTCACCACCTTTTCAACCATTGGGATCATATTCATCACGTTTGCCATTCTTCCTAAGTTTCCTAATGAACCAAGTGCATCGAGAGAACCTTTTTCTTGAGAATCTAACAGTCCTTTGAGGTGATCCACATTCAACAGTGAACTTAATTTTTCTTTTGTAGATTCCAGATCCAGCTTACTCGCATCTTCTTTTGTATACTGATTGATTAAATCCATAAGTCCTTCTAGTGGATTGTTTTTTTCACTCATCGATTTCCCCTCCATCTTTTTGCATACTTCAATGTAATGGTATTCCTTGAAACCGAGAATCCTTTTCTCGTCTTCAAGGAATGATCAATCTTTAAATCTTAGCTAATTGCACCAACGGCAAGTAGAACCAGAATTGCGATTCCAACAATCAATGCTGCTAGAGGGTTAATTGCAAGTAGAACTAGAAAAGCTACAATTAACAGAACTAAAAGCAAGCTGTAAAAATCAAATTCGTCATGAGAATGACCGGCACCCATCCATAATCACCTCACTTATTCAGTACTTGTAACTCACCTTACATGGCTATCATATGTATGTACTGCTAGTTTCGAATGATATAAACGTCTATTTTCTAGTAAAAAGGGCTATTTTAACCAAAAAAAATGCTAGACCTGGAAGCAGGTCTAGCATTTCCCCGTTCATATATCTACTATCCTTATACTAATTCACGATCCCAATGACGATGTGCTGCGATGGCTGCGGTGAATTCCTGGGCAAATGACTTCATGTCTTCCCCGGTTACAACACCTGAACCCTTGACACCTGCTTCTTCCAGCCAGTGTAAACCTTCATGGGTGGCACCGATCGGTTTAAAGTGAGAATACGCTTCTTTTACAAAGTAGGTGGTATCTTGAGAGAATTTTTTATCTACGTTTTCTCCACCTACAACGTACAGGCTGTCGAATAAGACTGATTCTCCCGTTAAGAATGTATGGTCCACTTCAAGCTCTGTACCGTCATCACCTTTGCGGGTCCCCAGTTTGTCACTGATGATTTCAGGCTGAACCCCTTCTTCTTTAAGGGCAGAGAGGACACTGTTCACTTCTTCTCCTTTGAAGCCATTTCCTACGATGACACCGACTTTACGGGTAGCCGGCTTCTTCTTCGTATTTTCCTGACTTAAAGCCGGTGAAGATTTCGTTACCTTCGATCCTTCTCCTTCAGGAACTTCTATATTGATCGCTTCTGCAAAACCTTTTGCCAGATCGCGACTGACGTTCGCAAACATATCGACGATTTGTTTCTGAACCGATTTACTTTTCACTTTTCCCAGTTCAAAACTGAAGGCTTGAATGATATGCTCCTTCTCCGGTTTACTCATGCTGTTCCAGAATAGCGTCGCCTGTGAGAAGTGGTCCTTGAAGCTTTCACTTCTTGTACGTACTTTCCTGCCCTCCATCTTTTCCTGATAGTGGGTGTACCCGCCTTCTTCCTCCGAAGCAGGGGCAGGAGTATTCTGAGCCAGTGAATTGTTATGATAGCTGACCTGTCCTTTATTGATCGTATGGCGGCCGTATCCATCACGCTGGTTATTATGGAATGGGCACACAGGTCTATTGATCGGAAGCTCGTGGAAGTTCGGTCCCCCAAGACGGATCAATTGTGTATCCGTGTAGGAGAATAAGCGTCCCTGCAACAACGGATCATTGGAGAAATCGATTCCAGGCACGACTGATCCAGGATGGAATGCCGCCTGCTCCGTTTCGGCAAACACATTGTCCACATTGCGGTTCAAGGTCATTTTCCCGACGATCTTCACAGGGATTTCCTCTTCCGGCCATAACTTCGTAGGATCGAGGACGTCAAAGTCAAAGTTAAACTCATCTTCCTCTTTGATGAGCTGAACACCCAGCTCATACTCCGGAAAGTCCCCTCCCTCGATGGATTCGTATAGATCACGGCGGTGGAAATCAGGGTCTTTCCCGTTAATCTTCTGTGCTTCATCCCAAACGAGTGAGTGTGTTCCGAGTACCGGTTTCCAGTGGAATTTAACGAAATGGGCTTTCCCTTCCTCGTTCACCAGGCGGAATGTATGGACACCGAAACCTTCCATCATCCGGAAGCTGCGGGGAATCGCCCGATCGGACATGGCCCACATGACCATATGAGCGGACTCCTGATTGTTTGCAATAAAGTCCCAGAATGTGTCGTGGGCAGATGCAGCCTGAGGCATTTCATTATGTGGCTCAGGTTTAACCGCATGAACAAGATCCGGGAATTTGATCGCATCCTGAATGAAGAATACGGGAATATTGTTCCCCACCAGATCATAATTCCCCTCTTCTGTATAAAATTTAGTGGCAAATCCCCGTGCATCGCGTACAGCCTCCGCAGAACCCCTGGATCCCGCCACTGTGGAAAAGCGGACAAATACAGGTGTCTTCGTCGACGTGTCCTGAAGAAATTTAGCCCTCGTATATTCTTTCATGGAGTCATAGAGTTCGAACTCCCCATGTGCCGCAAATCCGCGAGCATGGACAATCCGTTCAGGGATCCGTTCATGGTCGAAGTGGGTCATCTTCTCACGGAAGTGGAAATCCTCCATTAAAGTAGGTCCACGCTCTCCGGCTTTCAGAGAAAACTCATCCTCCGATACCTTCAGTCCTTGATTGGTTGTAAGATGCTTTCCTTCGTCCTCGACTCTATACTGTTCAAGCTGTTCATCTTTACTTTTACCATTCACCTTCGTACGACGATCGTCTCCCATTCTTTCATCCCTCTCATACTTATTAATGTTTACTATGTAAAACATTCTGATTAACTAGTACCCTTCATGTGTTTGGCTAAACATTTTTTGGAAAGTTCGGGACCTATGATTTTTTAAATTTTACCATTCTCCCCTTTACTGCGTAACATTGTTCTGTTAAACTGAATCTAAAGTAACGTAACAATGTTTTGTTGCGAAAAGAGGTGAACCCTCATGGAAACAGATCTTATTTCTAAAAAGGAAGTACTGGAACTGACCGGAATATCTTACGGCCAGCTTTACCGCTGGAAACGTAAGAATATCATCCCTGAAGGCTGGTTCATTAAGAAATCCAGCTACACCGGTCAGGAAACGTTCTTCCCGAGGGAGAAGATGCTTTCCCGGATCGATACAATCAAAGAAATGAAAGATGATTACTCCCTGGATGAGCTCTCGGATTTCTTTTCACCCAATCCCGCAAGGATCGAAGTCAGTGAAGAAGAATTATTGTCGCACAACATCCTTTCAGCACACACCATGGCTTTCTGTACATCGGTATTACCAGTAAAGAAAGCTTACGAATTCCAGGACATCTTGCATATGGTGATTATCGAAAAGTGCCATAGGCTGGAGATTCCTAAAGAAGCTCAGCAAACCCTTTATCTTTTTCTTCATGAGAAGTTTACACCACTGAAAGAATCTTCCCTTGAGCTGATCGGTATCCGAAAAGGTGAGGCGCATATGTGGATGCTGCTGCCCCTCCCTTCAGACTTCCTGTTGGACCATACGGCTCAAATCGTATTGAGATTCGATTTACAACAAATGATGGAAGAATTGAAAATCACGTTAACGAATACGAAGGGGATCTGACGTCCCTTTAATTGGAGGAGAAATGCATGAATACAGTGGAAAAGAAAAAGCTTCATGATTTGAAGATCAGCGGGTCCGGAACATCCGGCGGCGGCCAATTTGATGACGTGAAGATCAGTGGAAGCGGGAAAATCGCAGGGGATATTGACTGCCATGAAATGAGAATATCGGGTTCCGGTACCGTTGCAGGTGATGTAAGGGCTGGCCTGATCAAAACAAGCGGCTCTTCCTCCATCGAAGGAGATACGAAAGCCGAAACGATTACAACGAGCGGCAGTTCCAAATATGAAGGCTCCGTGATGGCATCGGAAATGACGATAAGTGGATCCGGTAAAGTGAACCGGGATCTTATCATGGAAAAGTTGAAGGTAAGCGGTTCATGCAAGGTAGGCGGAAAACTTCAAGGCGGATTGATACGGGCGAGCGGATCTTTAACGGTGGGAGAGGATTGTGAAGTCGAAACCTTCAAATCTTCAGGCTCTGTACACATCGATGGATTGCTGAACGCAGACAATGTCCAGATTGAAATAAGCCATGAATCTTCCATTAAAGAAATCGGCGGCGAAAAGATTTCAGTGACTCACCACCATTCAAGCAAACTACTCAAGCAGGTCGTCAACTTCTTCCTGCAAAAGGAAGATTACTTATCTTCCGAACTAATCGAAGGTGACGAAGTCTATCTTGAAAACACGAAGGCCAAACTCGTTCGCGGAAAAAACGTCGTAATCAGGGAGAATTGTGAAATCGATACGGTAGAATACTCCGGCACCATCGAGATACACAAGGACAGCTCTATCAGAAACAAAGTGAAAATCTGACGGATCAGTGACAGGGTGTGGCCCGGCCACCTCTGTTTTTTCAATTATTCCCGCACTCTTTACATACCCTTCATCTCCACATAATCGAAATTTCATATTTTTATTCTGAATGTTCTGCTATATTAATAGGTATATAGTACAATCCTGCGAGGATAATGGAGGACTTTATGGAACGTTTGACGGATCACCTCATCATCATCTCTTTCGATTGTTTATCTGCACTGGATTTCCCCATTCTAAAAGGACTTCCCCACTTCGGGGAGCTGCTTGCACATGGATCTTACTGCAAAAGGGTAGAAACCATCTATCCTTCTGTCACGTATCCCTGTCATGCCACGATTGTAACCGGAAAGTACCCCAATCGTCACAGTGTGGTGAATAATACTCTCCTCCAGCCTGGCATGGAGTCGCCGGACTGGCATTGGCACCGGAAATCCATTAAGGGTACCACCCTCTATGACGAGGCAAAAAAGGCGGGGATGACCACGGCGGCCCTCCTTTGGCCTGTGACAGCCAAAGCAGATATTGATTATAATATGCCGGAAATCTTCGCCAATCGTCCCTGGCATAATCAAATCCTTGTCTCGCTCATGAATGGCAGTCCACTTTATCAACTTCAGATGAATCGTCTTTTTGGTCATTTACGCAATGGCCTGAGTCAACCTGAGCTGGATGATTTCGTCCTGGAATCGACGCTGGAAACAATCAAAAGGAAACCGGATTTATTGCTTGTGCACTTTACGGACCTTGATACCCAGCGGCATTACCACGGTTTTTCTTCTGACGAAGCACATGCAGCCCTCCGCCGCCATGATGACAGATTGGGAAGAATCATAGGAGCGTTAAGGGAAAACGGCATATATGATAAGTCGACGATTGTCGCCCTTGGAGATCATAGTGCCCTTGATGAATCGAAGGCCGTTCAACTTAACATCGTTCTTAAGGAAAATGGTTTCATCACCGTAAACCGGCGCGGGAAGGTCACTGACTGGAAAGCGTATTGCAAAGGGTGTGATGGTTCTGCCTATGTGTACACAAAGGATCCCGATTCGAAACTGAAAGTGAAGGTGCTTTTGGAGCAACTACAACGGGATCCAGCCAATGGCATCGAATCCATACTCACTGGAGAGGAAGCTGCCGGGAGAGGAGCCGATGAACACTGTTCGTTTATGCTCGAGGCCAGACTCAGGTTTTATTTTAAAGATGCACTTGAGGGCTCCTTCATCCATACGATCACTCCGGAAGATGTGAAGGATAAGCGTTACACGTATGGCTCCCACGGCTATTCTCCGGAAAAGGAGAACTACTCCACGATCTTCATGGCGGCGGGAAAAGGAATTCGTCCTCACCTTGAGATTCCTTCTATGGGTCTCATTGATGAAGGACCAACCTTCGCCAGATTGCTCGGACTCAGCTTAGAAGATATTGACGGAAAAACGATTGAAGAATTATTGGATATCTAAAGAAGATTCTGTTTCCTTAGGGGGAAAAACCATGAAACGTTTTTCAAAAGAAGAAAGCAGCTGGATTTTTTATGATTGGGCCAATTCAGCGTATTCCATTATCATTTCTACCGCCGTCTTTCCGCTCTTTTACAAAGCGGCCGCTACAAATGCAGGTGTCAGTGCCGCTAATTCAACGGCCTATTTGGGATACACCATTGCCATTGCGACCTTCATCCTGGCCATGATCGGACCCATACTAGGTACCATCGCCGATTATGAGGGATATAAGAAAAAGTTCTTTTCCTTCTTCTTTGCACTGGGTGTGACATTCACCCTTTTCCTCGCTTTCGTCCCTAGCGATCAATGGTTGCTTCTTTTAGTCTTTTATACTGTGGCAGCAGTCGGATCAGCCGGTTCGAACGTCTTCTATGATGCCTTTCTGACAGACGTTACGACGGAAGAACGGATGAACCGTGTATCGTCACGGGGATTTGGATTCGGGTATATCGGGAGCACGATACCGTTCATTCTAAGCATCGCCATCATCATCTTATCCCAGAACGGGACCCTTCCCATCTCCGTCACCGTCGCCAGTAAGATTGCCTTTGTGATCACCGCTTTATGGTGGGGTCTCTTCTCCATTCCATTGTTGAAAAATGTGCACCAGCGTTATTTCATTCAACGCGAAAAAAGCCCGGTCGCGAACAGCTTCAAACGTCTTGGCAAAACGATGAAAGAAGTCAGGAAATACCGGGCACTCTTTTTATTCCTGCTTGCTTACTTCTTTTATATTGACGGTGTCGGCACCATCATCACCATGTCCACGGCGTACGGGTCGGATCTTGGTATCACCTCCACCAACCTTTTGATCATCCTTTTTGTGACCCAGGTGGTGGCTGGACCATTCGCCATTCTCTATGGAAGGCTGGCTGAAAGATTCACGGGTAAAAAGATGCTGTATGTGGGCATTTCAGTGTATATCATCGTTTGCATTTACGCGTATTTCTTAGAGACAACCATGGATTTCTGGATCCTCGCCATGCTCGTCGCTTCTTCACAAGGAGGCATCCAGGCACTGAGCAGGGCTTATTTTGCAAAGCTGATCCCGAAGAAAAATGCCAACGAATTCTTTGGCTTTTATAATATTTTCGGTAAGTTTGCATCGATTCTCGGCCCCTTATTAGTGGCAGTCACCGCACAAATGACCGGCGCTTCCAACAGTGGAGTATTCAGTCTTGTCATCCTCTTTATCATAGGGATTATAATCCTTGCTTTCGTACCCGAACCGACAGAGGCTGATGTCGAGAAGTCAGCCATCGTATAAAGAAAAAAGAGAGCCTGAACGCTTATGTTCAGGCTCTTTCTTAAGCATCTTATTAGAAAGTATGTGCTGCATCTTTCGCACGGGCAATCGCATCTTCCTTGATCTCCTGTGCTTTATCCGGCATAGCCGCATGTCCCTCCACAAATACACCCTCAAAGGAAGGTACCCCGAAAAATTGCATGATAAGGCTTAAATAACGATGCCCCATTTCCATGCCTGCTGCCGGTCCTTCAGAGTAAATACCACCACGGGCCTGGATATGTATCGCTTTCTTGTCCGTCAATAATCCAACCGGCCCCTGTTCCGTATACTTGAATGACTTCCCTGCCACTGCCACGGAATCGATATATGCTTTCATCACAGGTGGAAAAGAAAAATTCCAGAAAGGCGTGACAAATACGTATTTATCAGCCCTGATGAACTGATCGGATAATTCATTCAAGCGGTTTACTTTCTTCTGCTCCTCCATGGAAAGCTCCTCAAATCCTTTACCTGATTGAAGCTTCCCCCATCCGCTGAAGACATCCGCATCGATATGGGGAATATGCTCCTTGTACAAATCGAGGTGAATCACCTCATCATCCCCGTTCACTTCCTTGTACGTGTCCATAAACTCTTTCGCAACCGCCATGCTGTACGATTGGGTATCGTCATGGGGATGCGCGGTAATGTATAATACTTTTGCCATTCTTCATCCAACCTTTCTTCTACTAACTCACCATCGTATTTTGTGGAGATTTGAATGGAATTATCCTTTTAAACGGTTAAAAAAAGAATGCTGCCCTTTGGGACAGCACTCGATGCTCACTCTTCTTCACCTGGTACTTCAAACGGGTTTCCCCCGATATTTTTTCTCATTTCGTCTGTTAGTTCAAATGGAGTGTTTTCTTGTGTTTCCCCTGCTGCGAAATGGTGACTGCCATCAAAGTGAAATGGTTTACCTTCCAATGTCGACACCTCCGTTTTACTGTAGTATGACCATTATGTACAGGTCCATACAACACAGACCTTTTACCCGGTAGTATTTACTTAATTATAATATGCTTCACTTCCAGAAGATATCCTTTTTTCCCATTTTATATTGATATTTTTTATTTTCTAATACAACGACCTGTTCAGAGGATGCTATTGCCTCACGCTTTGTTTCCTCCACGAGATGCTGAATGAGACCATGGCACTGCTCTGCCCCTTTTACAAGCAGGGGCACACCGATCCAATCGATCCCCATCTCCCTGGAGAAGAACCCTCCCGCCGTCATAGTTGGAGGAACGGTGGGCGATGTGTTGGAAATGATGATTTTCTCCTCTTGCCCGTATCGGTGAAGTAAAATGCCACTTAGATCGGTTAAGGCAGGGACCACATACTTGGAATTCCTTCGTCCGATCGTATAGACGGGATTACCTTCTTCATCCGTACCGTGATACAGAATATGTCCCGTGTCTTTTTTTGTTAGCTGGTTAAAATATGGAACAGAAAGGATTTCTTTCTTCGTTAACTTCCCCGGTTTCAATATGTGTAAATGATAGGCTGCAGCCATGGACGTGGTATGGGTACCACCGAAATCGTTGTAAATATATATCATTTGATCACCTAAAAGAGATTCGTTTTCTTCAGTATGAACGGTTGGGGTGGAGAGTATCCCTTTTCCTTTTAATTCAATAAAAAAACCCGCCTCCGTTGGGGAAGCAGGAATTCACTGCCTGAATCAACCACCCGCAGGAGCGGGACCGGCTGCAGGTGCTGCTGTACGCTGACCAAGTTCCTGGTCCAGCACCAATAGAGCGGCGGGATTATCTCCGGCAAGTTTCAACCGATCGACAATCGTCATCGCCTGAGCTTCTTCATCAATCTGTTCTCTCAGAAACTCCTGAATGATGACAGCCGTTTGTTGATCATTTTGAGCGGCATAATTGTAGGCTTGTTGATAGGAGCTTGTAACGAACTGCTCATGCTCCAGCACCTTTTGAAACGTTTGAAGAGGGGTTCCATACTCCTTCGGCTGAGCAGGGAGCTGCTGAAGATCGACTAGCCCTCCCCTGTCTGTCACATAGTCGATGAGCTTCAGCAAATGTGATCGCTCTTCTTCCGACTGTAGTCTCAGCCAGCTCGCCATCCCTGTATAATTCTGATTCGCCATATAGGCGGACATGGCAAGATATAGAGTAGTAGACACGTGCTCGATCCCGATTAAATTATTTAAGAGCTTTTGAATTTGTTCGTTAAGCATACCTTTCCTCCTTTATAAAATGTATTGACCATTTATTTTATTGAAGGAAAGCAATAATTATGATTATTTCATGAACCTTACATATGCTGGTGTTGTTTCCCCTTCAGGAATCGTTTTTGTTTTCTTCTGATCACAAATTCTTCCAAGGTCCCGGAACCACACACGACACCAAGGACGATGAACACCAGTCCGAACAGATGATAGATTGTCACGGTTTCACCAAGAAAAATCGCCGCTCCAATAAGTGAGAAAAAGGTATTGAGATTCAGGAAGATCGATGTTTCGGCAGCCCCTATTTTTCCAATGGAATGATTGTAGATCATATGTCCGACTGCTGTGGCCAATATGGCCGAGGCAAAAAACAGCACCCATATGGAAACCGGTGCATCGCCTAATTGCTTCAGCCCTCCCGGCTCAGTGATCAGGCTGATGACAAACAGAACGACAGAACCGAACACAAGCATATACCCCGTCAATAAGCGGGGATCCAACGTCTTGGCGGCACGGCTTATGATGATGAAGCTCAATGCTTGAGAGAATATGGAGATGAAAATGAACAAATCCCCCATCTTCAGTCCTCCGATTCCTTCCCCTCCTGACAAAACAATGATCGTCACACCGACACTGCCTGAAAGAAACCCGATGATCTTAATCACGGTCGGACGGTTCCTGAGGATGATCGTCGCCATTAGAGCCGTTAATAATGGCCCCGTTCCAAGGATCAGTCCACCGTTTGTAGACGACGTTCCGGTTAACCCGACGGATAAGAAATAATGGTGACTGACCACATTCAACAGACCACCAGTAATGATGAACAGGAATTCCTTCCTTGTCGGCTTCCTGATTTTCCCCATAAGACCTAGGAGAATGAATACTGTAACACCTGCTGTGAAGATGCGAAGCGAGGTGATCGTAACAGGTGTAAATTCGCTTACAAGCGTTTTTAATGCCGGCACATTAAAGCCCCATATGAGCATGATGAACACAAGGATGATATACGTTTGCCATTTTTTCAATACGTCGGAGCCTTCTTTCTATACAAATATTTCATCCAATCATAGCATCCGAAAGCATTTCCGACTAGAGATAGAAATCCTTTTTTGGAAACAAAAGGACATTTCAGCTCTTAAATAGATAACACCTATATTCTCCCCGACCCAAGACTATGCTATAGTATAGGTCGAAAGGGGTTTTTAAACATGACAAATCAAGAACTGCCACCAAAAACGTGTACCATCGAGCGTTTAGTCACAAATGCGGAAGACGTTGAGAAAGTGCTTCAAGGAACGAAAACGGCGACCCGCCGAAATGGAAGATACGCCGATGTCGGGGAAATCATGGAGCTTCAAGGAAAGAAATACATAGTGAACAGCGTCTATTCCCAGACACTTGGCGAACTGACAGACGATCACGCAAAGCAAGAAGGATATCAATCAGTAGAGGATTATAAAAATGCCATCCTCTCTTTTCATCCAGGAATGCCGTGGCACCCCGGCATGAAAGTATGGGTCCACGAATTTAGTTTAGTGACAGAATAGAGCACTTCACATGGAGCAACTGCTATATCGATCATTGATCTATCTTCATGTCATAAGTGTGGTGGCTTCCATCGGGCCTTTTTTCTTACTTCTCTTGACGATGAAAAAGTTACGGACCGCTTCCCGGTCCATCCTGCCTTCGTACCTGGATACATTCCGGTACACCGTGCAGCTTTCCAAGCATTCAGGGCACGTCCTTGTCGGAACGGGGATCCTCCTCGTACTTCTTGGACCATGGACATGGACGACGCCGTGGATCATCATGACCCTCGTCATCATGTTCTGTTCTCTCTTCTTTCTGGCACGGGCATTTTCGCCGACTTTAAGGAAATTCGCAGAAGAAGATGCAGACAGGGAAAGGCTTGTTGGGAAGTTACATCGGACCGTTTGGATTTATCTCATTCTCCTCCTAACCATGCTGTGGTTTATGGTGGTGAAACCGGGGATGTGGGTGTAAAGTACGTGTACCAGGCACAAAGAGTGACTGTGCCTGGTACACGCTTTTTTTATTTCATGAAACTGCTTCAATAAAAATATGCCCTACTCATTTTCCTTATCCCCCTTCGAATCCAATACCTTCATAAAGTAGGCCGTCGGAAGTAACAGTCCGATCGCCGCTTCAAGCAGCGCAAAGAATCTGAGATGCCCCGTCGGGATATAATCCCCGTAGCCGACTGACAAAATCGTCACCCCGCTATAGTAGAGGTAGTTAAGGAATGTGTGCTCCACCGGCTTCCCACTCGGCGAGCTTACCCTGAGCATCGGATTGTCAAACGACAGGGCATAATAGAGTACAGAAAACGCGATCATGATACTAAAAAGCACAAAGAATAACTTCAAAAAAAGCGCTGTGCTGAAATAACTGTATTTAAAATGCTTATCCTTAAAAAAATAAATTAAGTTGGCCAAAATAAATAGAATGGCTCCTACTATAACGATGGTTGCCAAAACGTATGAATCCTCCTCTTGTCAATGTGGTATGTTTCATTTACCACGTTCGGTTTGTTTAAAACTTAAGACTTCAAATTCTTATTCCTCATCCCTAAAACCCACATATGATGTACCAATCCTCTAATTTGAGAAAGGTGAGAATGACATTGACTCTGCCATACAGTATGTATAGACCAACTCACGGCGGTGGAGGGCATGCAAGTTGGGGAAACGGGCACGGCCACGCGACATGGGGACACGGAACAAGCTGGAACCAGGGAGGGAATTGGAATCACGGGGGAAACTGGGGATATCACGGTTGGGGCTACCCGGGATTTGCAGCCGGTACAGTGACAGGTTTAGCCGTTGGGGCTGCTGCATCACCCGGACCTTACCCGGTGCCGGTTCCTGCTTATCCATATCCATATCCATATCCATACCCTTATCCCTATCCACCACCTTATCCCCAATCATAAGGAAACCAAAATCCCCGATCCTGGATGGAGTCGGGGATTTCCTGGTGATTGGCTTCTTTTGTTCGCATAGAAGCTGAATATTCATTCTCAATTAACCATGAAATTCCTCCCATGGAATAGAGTTAACGGCTCACGTGAATGCTGGAAGTTTTTCTATTGAAAAAATGTGGTATAATAGATTAGTTAGCAAATTATTCATAGATTCATATACACAAGGAGGAAGCAATATGGATTTCTTATTTCCACTTGGACTAGCCATATCTACCGGTGCAATCATTGCCCTTTTAAAAATCATAGCCATTGATATCATTTTATCTGGAGATAATGCCATTGTCATTGCAATGGCAACGAGGAGATTACCGAAAGACCTTCAGAACAAGGCGATTTTCTGGGGAACGGCGGGTGCCGTGATCCTGCGTATTTTCTTTGCTGCCATCATCGTCTATTTACTTCAGATCCCTTATGTACATCTCATAGGAGGAATCCTGTTACTATGGATTGCGTATCAGGTGCTCGTTGAAGATGAAGAAGAAGCCAATATCAAATCACACACCGGACTTAGACAGGCCATCATGACCATCATTGTCGCAGATGCTGCCATGAGTCTTGATAATGTCGTTGCAGTTGCAGGTGCCGCTCATGGACATATCGGTATGATCGCCCTTGGCGTCTTCATCTCGATCCCGATCATGATTTTTGGCTCGAAAGCCATTGTGAAGATCCTAGAAAAATACCGTTGGATCGCTTACCTCGGGGCTGGAATCCTAGCTTACACAGCAGGGGAAATGATCGTGTCGGATAAGAAGTTCCTGGATCTGATCAACCTACATCACGGTACCATTACCACCATTATTACAATCGGCTTAATGATCCTGGTCCTGCTCTTAGGCTACCTTGCCAACAAGCGTACCCAATCAAAATCAAACAGCCAAAGAAAAAACGTCCAACAATACAACGCATAACACATCCCAAGAAGCTTACCTAGGTAAGCTTCTTTTTTTGTGAGGGACGGACCTCACTTTCAGGCACCAAAACCCTGATAAATAAGGAGTTCCCCCTGCTGAAAGTAGGTCCGTCCCTCTATTTCATCATCTGCTTAACCAGCTCTTTATTTCTTTTTTTGAATACTTCGTTATGGGATGATACCATGGCGAATTCATTGGCTTCGGGTTGAATGAATTGCTTGGCTTTGTTGACCGCATTTGCTGCATCCTGGAAAGCCCCGGCAATCAAGTTCACTTTTCCGTCATGTTTCAGGATATCGCCTGCTGCATATAGCCCTTCTATTGATGATTCGCTCGTTGTCGTACCTGCTATATAATATTGATCGATCATGTCGATATTAAGTGAACTATTCTTAAGCAAGGAGGTATCGATTTCATATCCATGATTGATGATCACTTCATCGATTGACAGGTAGGAAACTTCATTTGTCTCGTGATTCTTCAACTCTACCCTTTCAATCGAATCATGGTCGTCACCTGCAATCAATTTAGAAATGGACGTATTTAGTAAGCAAGTAGCCGAGCTGTTCATGAGCTGTGCGCATTGTGCTTCGTGTCCTTTGAGGGCGTCTTTACGATAGGCAATGTATACCTTCTCCGCCACCGGCTCCAGTTCATTTGCCCAGTCAATCGCAGAGTTGCCTCCACCCGAGATGATGACGGTCTTTCCTATGAATCGTTTCAGTGATTTCACCGTATAGTTTAAATTGGTAACTTCAAAACGTTCGGCCCCTTCGATGTCAAGCTTTTGTGGATTGATGATCCCGCTTCCCACTGCGACGATAACCGTTTTTGAAAAATGTTTTTCACCGGAAGAACCCTCCAGAATAAAGATTCCCTCTTCGCTGCGGGTAATACATTCAACTCTTTCATTCAGGACGACCGTCGGATCGAATGTTAATCCTTGTTGAACAAGCTGCTCGATCAGTTTTGCCCCTGGCACGGGAGTGAGTCCTCCCACATCCCAGATCACCTTTTCGGGATATACATGTATCTTTCCGCCTAAGCTCGGCTGAAATTCAATGATCTTTGTTTTCATTTCCCTGAGACCGCTATAAAAAGCTGAGTAAAGGCCGGCCGGTCCTCCCCCGATGACCGTTACATCAAATAGTTCCTTCTCCATTTCCGCTCACTCCTTGAGTAACCAAACTGTAATTGATTATCATTCTCAATTACACCCTATCTCTTTTTCGTTCACTTGACAACCAAATTTTCTGTTGACATTGGGAAAAAAGGATTATAGTATTGGAGTTGTTCGAGAATGAGAATCATTATCAACTTTATAAATGGAGGTCATAAAATGGTACGCCTCTGTACAGACGAATTAAACATCGGTTACGGGGAACGCCTGATTGTGAAAAATCTCAGCGTTGACATCCCTGATAAAAAGATCACCACCATCATCGGATCCAATGGTTGTGGAAAGTCCACCCTCTTGAAAGCGATTACCCGTATCATCCCTCACCACTCCGGGAATGTTCTGTTGGATGGTGAAAACATTTCAAAAGGAAACACAAAGGAATTGGCAAAAAAGATGGCGATCCTCCCTCAAACACCTGAAAGTGCAAGTGGTTTGACGGTTGGTGAATTGGTGTCGTATGGACGTTTCCCCCACCAAAAAGGAATGGGACGGCTGACGAAAAAAGATTATGATGTGATCAATTGGGCACTTGAAGTGACTGGGACCCTTGAATTTAAGTACAGAGAAGTCGATGCCTTATCAGGCGGTCAGCGTCAACGCGTGTGGATCGCCATGGCTCTTGCCCAGGAAACAGACATCATTTTCCTCGATGAACCTACTACATATTTAGACATGGCCCACCAGCTCGAAGTACTTGAACTGTTACAAAAGCTCAACCTGGAACAGGAACGCACCATTGTCATGGTCCTGCATGATCTGAACCAGGCAGCCCGGTTTGCCGATTATATCGTAGCGTTAAAAGAAGGTGAAATCGTCAAATCCGGAAGTTGCGAACAAGTCATCACCCACGACGTATTGAAGAAGGTATTCCACATTGATGCCGAAATTGGAAGAGATCCCCGAACAAATAAGCCAATGTGTATCACATACAATTTACTCAAAGGAGAAGATCAACTTGAAAAAATGGCTCATTCCGTTTACTCTGCTGTTGGTGTTACTGGTTAGTGCCTGCAGCAACGGTTCAACGAAAGAAGAAGGCGCAGAATCAAAGGAAAAGGATAGTAAATCCGATACCATCACCTATCAATCTGAAAATGGTCCCGTAGAAGTACCCGCTGACCCACAGCGTGTCGTCGTTCTATCCTCATTTGCCGGTAACGTGGTGGCACTTGATGTGAACCTGGTCGGCGTCGACTCCTGGTCCAAATTGAATCCACGATGGGACAAAGAACTCGAAGGCGTAGAGGAAGTAACGGATGAAAGTCTTGAAAAGATCATCGAACTGGATCCGGATCTGATCATCGGTTTATCCAATATCAAGAATGTGGATAAATTAAAGGAAATCGCTCCTACGGTTACCTACACATATGGAAAAGTGGACTACTTAACCCAGCATATTGAAATTGGGAAACTATTAAACAAGGAAGAAGAAGCTCAGAAATGGGTGGATGATTTCAAAAAGCGTGCTCAAGCTGCCGGAGATGATATAAAAGCAGAAATCGGTGAAGATGCGACCGTTTCTGTCATTGAAAGCTTCAATAAGCAATTATACGTATACGGCAACAACTGGGGACGGGGTACAGAAATCCTTTATCAGGAGATGGATTTGAAGATGCCTGAAAAAGTAAAAGAACAGGCCTTGGAACCGGGATATTTTGCCCTTTCGACTGAGGTGATGCCTGAGTTTGCCGGAGACTACCTGATTGTAAGTAAAGATCCTAAAGCGGATAACTCCTTTATGGAAACCGAAACATATAAAAACATTCCTGCCGTGAAGAACAACCAGGTATTTGAAGTGAATATGATGGAATTTTACTTTAATGATCCTCTTACACTGGATTACCAGTTGGACTTCTTCAAAGACAAATTTCTAGGTAATTAATGCTTAAAGGGGGATTCTTATGATGAGAATTCCCCTTTTCCATACTTTAAAAAGAAAAGATGATGGATGATGCTAACTCAAAATCAACGAATTCCATTTATACTTAAATTGATCGGTGCAGCCTTTCTTTTTGCAGCTGCCTTCTTGGTGTCTGTTACATTCGGAGCTGCTGAAACAACGGTGAGGGATGTCTTTCATGCCCTGACTTTTTCAGCTGAAGGCGATAAAATAAACATCCTTCAAGAGATCCGCTTCCCCCGGGAAGTTGCCGCCATTGTGGTCGGGGCGGCCCTGGCCGTGTCTGGTGCCATCATGCAAGGAATGACACGGAATCCACTTGCCGATCCCGGTTTACTCGGCTTGACAGCCGGAGCGAATGCTTCATTGGCAGTCGCCCTCGCATTCCTCCCCTCCATCAGTTATGTCGGGATCATGATTGCCTGCTTCATAGGTTCTGCCGCAGGGGCCATTATGGTATTCGGGATCAGCTCCATAAAAAGGGGCGGTTTCTCCCCCTTTAGGATCGTACTGGCGGGAGCTGCAGTGTCTGCCTTTTTATTTGCCATTGCAGAAGGGATCGGCTTGTATTTCAAGCTATCGAAAGATGTCTCCATGTGGACGGCAGGTGGAATGATCGGCACTACCTGGTCTCAGCTGCAGGTGATCGTTCCGTTCATCATGATCGGTATAGTGGTCTCCTTACTTTTATCCAGACAGCTGACGATCTTGAGCTTGAATGAAGAAGTGGCGGTAGGCTTGGGACAGCGGACGGCGGTTGTCAAAAGTATCCTGTTCATCGTGATCGTCCTGCTTGCAGGTGCCGCCGTTGCACTGGTCGGGAATATGGTATTCATAGGGTTGATGATTCCTCATATGGTCCGGGCGGTTGTCGGGACAGATTACCGTTTCATCATTCCGATCTCCTCCCTGTTTGGAGCTTCATTCATGCTAATGGCAGACACACTTGGACGCACGATCAATGCTCCATACGAAACACCCGTGGCAGCGATCGTCGCGATGATGGGACTTCCTTTCTTCCTGTTCATCGTACATAAAGGAGGGAAAGGATTCTCATGATACATCCTGATTTGATAAAAAAACAACGATGGCTAGTTTTAGCTTTTTTCATACTAATTGTCACAACAGCCTTTATCAGCATCGGACTGGGCTATTCTTCTGTTTCGTATGGCAGACTCCTCCCCACTCTGTCGGGTGATGGGTCATTCAAAGAAGAATTCATCCTCTTTTCCATCCGTTTACCGAGGATCATCATTACGATTCTCGCAGGGATGGCCCTTGCCTTATCCGGTTCCATCCTTCAGGGGATGACCCGGAACGACCTTGCCGACCCCGGGATCATTGGAATCAATTCAGGTGCAGGTGTTGCCATTGCCATCTTCTTTTTATTTTTTCCAATCGATGCGGGGTCATTTGCTTATCTGCTTCCGGTTGTGGCTTTCTGTGGGGCGCTCCTTACAGCCTGCTTGATTTACTTATTTTCATATAGTAAGAGAAACGGGATACAGCCTGCCCGGCTCGTCTTAGTGGGAGTTGGATTCTCCATGGCCTTGTCGGGGCTCATGATCATTCTGATTTCGAGTGCTGAACGGGCAAAGGTGGATTTCATTGCCAAATGGCTGGCGGGGAATATCTGGGGTGCCGACTGGCCGTTCATATGGGCGATTCTTCCTTGGCTTGTAATCCTCATCCCATTTGCACTTTATAAATCTCAGATGCTTAACCTGCTGGGATTAAGTGAACCCGTTTCTGTGGGGGTTGGTGTCTCAATCAACCGTGAGCGGTTCCTGATGCTGATCGTAGCAGTCGCCCTGGCAGCCTCTGCCGTTTCGGTTACAGGCGGGATCGCCTTTATCGGTCTGATGGCCCCTCATATGGCAAAAGCGATGGTCGGGCCGCGCAATCAACTGTTCATCCCCATCGCCATACTACTCGGAGGCTGGCTCCTGCTCCTCGCCGATACCATCGGCCGGAACATCCTCCAACCCGACGGAATCCCCGCCGGCATCATGATCGCCCTCATCGGCGCTCCCTACTTTATGTACCTGTTACTTAAGAGGGACGGACCTCACTTTTCAAGGTGAAATGTGATAAAGACGGGCTTTGTTCTGAAAAAAGGAGGTCCGTCCCTCCATAAAAAGGCCGATCCCCACTTTCATGTGGGGGTCGGCCTTTTTTAAATAGGATAGGAGTGGCAATCCATCGATCGAGTTTTCGGATGCCCACTTTTTTGTCGAGGCTTAGTTTCAGCTTTCCGCATTCCCTACCTCAATGTCGGACTGACTGCATTTTCGCTATATTCCTCCTCTGCCTCGACCTCTACAGGCTTCTTACTCCAAAACGTTGCAAGGATCGGTCCTGAAATATTATGCCATACAGCCGCTATGACACTCGGCAGGGCAGCGAGAGGGCCAAAGTGGGCAGTGGCGAGGGCCACACCGAGTCCGGAGTTCTGCATTCCCACTTCAATGGAGATAGCGCGTCTCGTCCCTTCATCAAGCTTCATCAGGACACCGGTGCCGTATCCCAAGCCAAGGCCAAATAGATTATGCAGGATCACAGCCGTGAAGATGATCGCCCCGGAAGATGCGATATTTTCAACATTTGCAGAAACGACGGCTGAAACGATGATGATGATCGCGAGAACTGAAATAAGCGGAATGACGTTCAGGCTTTTTTCCACAGTACCCGGGAATAGCTTTCGTATCACTAACCCAAATGTGATTGGCAGGATGATTACCTGCACGATTGAAAGAAACATGGCGACGGGGTCGACGGGCAGCCATTGACCGGCAAGACCGAGAAGGATCAGTGGCGTGGCAATGGGCGCCAAAAGCGTCGACAGTGAAGTCATGGCGACGGATAACGCCAGATTTCCTTTAGCCAGATACACCATGACGTTGGATGCCGTCCCACCTGGAACAGACCCTAATAATACCAATCCGGCAGCCAATTCAGCCGGGAGACCAAGTATGTAAGCAATTAAAAATGCACCCAGTGGCATGATGAGAAATTGTGCCAGGACCCCTGTGATGACAGGAAGAGGTTTTTTTAGTACCAGTTGAAAATCAACGGGCTTCAAAGTGAGTCCCATGCCAAACATCACGACACCCAATAGAATCGTAATATATGCTCCTAAAGATAGAAATGGAGCAGGAATAAAATAAGCGACAGCCGCTACCAGGATGACCCATACCGCAAAGTACTTCCCTGCCAGGTTACTGATGGTTTCAAGTAGTTTCATTTGGATTCCTCCTTCTTTTTATGTACCAGTTTATGAGGGTTGAAGATTCCACCGGGATCAAGTGCCAGTTTGATTTTCTCCATGACCTTCAGGGCTCCCCCGTGTTCCCGCTCTTGATATTTCATCTTCCCTACACCCACTCCGTGTTCCCCTGTGCATGTTCCATTCCGTTCAAGGGCGTATTCCACAATCATTTCATTATAGATGCCGGCTCTCTTCACCTCATCCGGATCATTCAAGTCAATCATGAGTGAGGTATGATAATTCCCATCTCCCACATGTCCGAGAATTCCTCCGATGAGCTCTAATTCTTCTAGCTTTTTCCTGGCGTGCTGAACGGCACCGGATAATTCAGAAATGGGTAAGCAGACATCCGTCACCATGAGTTTCCTTCCCGGGTGACCATGCACATAAGCATAGGCGAGATTATGCCTCGCTTCCCACAATTTGATCCTTGCTGCCGTATCCTCTTCAAAGACAATCTCTTCACACTGATGATCGGCCACTATTTCTTTCGTGAATTCAACGTCTTGATTCAGACCCGCTTCATTTCCATGAAACTCAAGGAACAGAGTCGGGTTTTCCTTATAGTCCGTATCACTGAACCGGTTCACTTGAATCATGGACGGCTCATCTACAAGCTCACACCTGGCAATCGGGATTCCAGCCTGCAGGATTGAAACAACGGCTTCTACTGCATCATCCACATGTTTGAAAGAAGCACGTGCTGCCACGATGTGTTCAGGGATGCCGTATACGCGGAGGGTCAATTCCGTGATGCATCCCAGCGTCCCTTCAGACCCTACGAATAAGCTATTCAAGTGATAACCCGAGGAGGATTTCTGTGCCATATTCCCGGTGTGGATCACTTCTCCATCTGGGAGTACCACTTCGAGATCACGTACCTGATCACGCATGACTCCATATTTAACCGACGTCGTCCCACTCGCATTCGTCGCAGCCATCCCGCCGAGAGTCGCATCTGCACCTGGATCCACTGAGAAGAAGAGGCCATATTTCTTTAATTCTTTATTCAGCTGGGTGCGCGTCACACCGGGTTGAACCTTTACAAGGAAATCCTTTTCCCTTACCTCAAGAATCTTATTCATCTCGGAAAAATCGATCGTGATCCCTTTGTCATACGGGATGACGTGCCCTTCAAGACTGGTGCCAAGTCCAAAAGGAATGATGGGGATTTGATGATCGGATGCCACTTTCACGACAGCCCTCACGTCTTCACTGCTACGGGGAAACACCACCACATCTGGCGGGCTTGGGGAGTGATAAGACTCATCTTTCCCATGCTGATCGAGAACCGTTTCATTCGTCGTCACCTGCCCATTGCCCACAACCTCCCTTAATTTATCCAACAAACGACTATCCTTCACACTCATAAGCCCTCTCTCCTTCAAAATGTATAATGTATCGAATTATACCCAATAATCAGAATATTTCAATAGTCAATTGGGATTCTTTTAAGATATCATTTGAGGGACGGACCTCCAAAAGCGGCCATTTTACAAAGAAATCCTTATCATAACGGGATTTCGACAAGGTCCGTCCCTCCAAAAAAAGTGGTATCGGAAGAGTTCCGATACCACTTTTTCGTCATTTATGGTCTTTTTTTAGTTTTTCATTTAAGAGGGTGAACATTTTTTCCAGGTTTTCTTTGGTTACGGTTTTGTATTGATCCCCGATGTTTGCTTCAAATACACATTCATTTTCGCTTACTTCTTTCACGTAGCCGGTTAAGCCGATCCCCGTTTCTTCATACACTTCAATCAGAATGGCTTCGATCTGCTTTTGAGGGTAGTGGAAGAAGACGTGAAACATATTCGAAACAGGCGTTTCTGGCAGGGTCCTGATCCCCTCACAACCTTTCAAATAAGCAGCCAGTTCTTTCGCTCCTTCATAATACTGTTCCATCTTATCGACACGTTGATCGAAATAGTAGTCGGCACTGATAATGTATGGATAAAGACTGATCAGATCACCACCATGGCGCCTTTTCCAGACCTTGGATTCGTCAGTGAATGCCTCGTCGCCTGCAAGGATCGCTCCAGCGATTCCTCCGAACCCCTTATAGAACGAAATATAGACGCTGTCAAATAACTCACAGATTTCTGCAGCACTCTTCCCGTAATAAGGGAGCACTTCATAGAGTCGTGCCCCGTCCAGATGGACCTTGATCCCCTTTTCGCGGCAATATTGAGAAATGGCTACAAGGGTTTCATACTCAGGCAGCTGTCCTCCTATTTCCCGTTGAGGCAGCTCCAATAATAAGCATGCAATCTCTTCTTTCAAACCGACAACATCTTCAAGAGTAATCACCCGGTCCTTATCCGCCAATAATATGGGCTCGATCCCGTGTAATTTCTTCAAGCCATCCTCTTCATGTATTTCCAGGTGGCATAAAGGATGGTACGCCACTCTCTGCACCTCTTTTTGATCACACCAAATGCGGAGGGCAATCTGCTGGGCCATCGTCCCGCTCGGAAAGAACACGGCCTGTTCTTTCCCCAGGCTCTCCGCCATCTTTTGTTGAAAATCTTCGATGATCTTTCCTGATCCGTAAATATCGCTATCCAAATCACCATCGAATCCCTCAAGTGCCTCTTTCAGGACATTAAGATCCCTTTTCCCATGACCCTGTAAAGGATGTTCCGCATTTTTATACGCTTCAAATAACTTTTTTTCCCCCATCAAGATTCCCCCTTCTATGATTTCATCGCCTCAGCAATGAACCCCTTGATCCGTTTCTTATATTCTTCACCTTGAACTGTGAACCCTTCTGTATGTCCCGCCCCCGGTACGATCCATAATTCTTTCAGACCGTTCGCAGCCTCATACAAGCGATGGGCCATCTCCGTCGGAACCAGTTCATCCTTATCTCCGTGAATGATGAATAGGGGCAAATGGTTCTTCTTCACCTGTTCCAATGCGGATGCTTCCTTGAATGAATAACCTGCTCTCACCTTTGTCACCACACCTGTGATGTCCATAATCGGAAACGCAGGTAAACGATAAAGGTATTTCAACTGATGGGCAAGCTCCTCGTCCACTGAAGTATATCCACTGTCCGCAATAATTCCCTTCACCTCTTCCGGAAGGTCTTCACCACTCGTCATCAACACGGTTGCGGCCCCCATTGAAAAGCCATGAAGAAAAATGGTGTCCTGCCCTTTTTCATGGATCAACAGATCGATCCACTTTTTCACATCCAGTCGATCGTCCCAGCCATAGCCGATATAGTCCCCTTCACTCTTACCATGCCCCCGTGCATCAGGCTTCAGGATATTGTATCCCTCTTCATAATAGAATCTGGTGATCTCCGGCATTTGCTCACTGTTTCCCTTATATCCATGAGCGAGGATCACCGTCTTCCCATTTGGCGACTCGTTCTCGAGGTATTGGGCTCTGAGGGTCAATCCATCCTCCGATTCAACCTCCTCCGTTCGAAAATCCCGCTTACTTGTCCAGTTTCTTAATTCTTCCAACCTCTCCTGTTCTTCCTCCAATGCACTGACCGCTTCAACCGCTTCTTCCGTGCCGCCGTACAGCTCCACTGCTTCATTGCTGCGATTGATGGCTACATCATAAAAGTAGTTGCCGGCGACAGTCAGACCAAGGAGTAGAAACAACAACAAACTGCTGACAATCCACAGAATTTTCTTTTTCATGGCCCGTTCTCCTTCATACAAGTAGTTATCTCTATTTTACTTGAAGGCTGCCTAAGTTTCACAGAAAAAAGACCTGCTCAAATGTTCTCTCCATACCTGATTCGTTTCGAAAAAAAACACCCAGGTTCACTGAGCGTCTCTGTTAAAGTCTAAGCCATGACATTACTGCTTTCACACCATCTGTTCATCTGCGCTTTTTCAATGAACTCTGCGCGTTCAGCGTATATCCGGATCACATCACGAATCTCTTCAGGCAAGTATTTTTCATTTCGGCCGTGACCGAGGGATTCATAACCGGATCCCCGCAGTAAATAATCAGAAGAGGCAACGGAATACCATTTCTCATCCTCCAAGGGCGCACCTTTGATGAGGATTTCAGAAATTCGCCGTCCTTCTTGGATAATTTCTGCACCTGACACATGAAGTCTGCCTACGAATTTCCCCCTGAAGCCCGGACCTCTTCCATCAGCCAAACATACCTGGGCATCCAGGGATTCCTCGATCGCCTTCCGGATATGCTTTCCCTGGATTTCGAATGAGGTCGGATTCAATGGGGATGGACAAATTTCGATGAGTTTCTTATGACTGATATCCTGAAAAGCCCCGGCGTTCACGATGCCACTATTGATCAAACCGAAATCGCATTTCAGCATATCCTGCAGTCCGTCAGCAATCAAATTCGTCATCGGATTCTCCTCCATCACATCATGCCAAAGGGGCCGGTGGAGTGTGTAAAGCGGCCTGCTTAACACCTCGATCGCTTTTTCTTTATTTTTCTTCAGAATACCGATTACCTCATGATCAGGTGCAAAGGGCTGTGTCGAAATCGTTTCACCGCTTATCAATTCGACTCCCTCATTTGTTACATCCACTTCAACCAGACCCACGTACTCCCCATAGCAGCCTGCACTGTTCAACACAGTACCATTCACACTCTTTGCCCGTGCATAGAGCTGATGATCATGAGCTGAAAGAATAATATCCACCTCATCGAGCTCATTCGCAAGTTCCTCGTCGGCTTCTGTACCCACATGATTCAGAAGAATACAGACGTCGTATGTTCCATCGTGGCGAACGAGTTCCTCCTTGATGGCATTCTTATAATCCGTAATATGTACCCCAAGACCGTCATTGAAACCCTGCAGGTCAGGGGATGCACCCGTTATGAAAATTCGCAGGCCGTTTTTCTCCAGAATGACGCTTGACTTCACTCCGCTGATGGGTGACTTGTCTTTTCTATACAGATTATTGCTGATAAAAGGGATCGGACTATTACCGGCCATATGTTCAAGAGTATCGAAGCCGTTGAACATCTCATTGTTCCCGATGGTCAATGCATCATAGCCGACACTACTAAGCAGTTCAATCGCAGCCATTCCCTTTGTTCCCTGAAGCTCGATGCTTTTGAAATCGGCAAAATCTCCCCCGTCCAGCACAATCGTATTCTCATCTTTATACTCTTTGATCAGTGTAGCCGCCCTGCCAAATGCCTCAAAGTGGCTGTGTACATCATTTGTATGTAATATTTTCAGTTTCATCTTAACCCCCACATATGTTTGTCAGAAAAATCTCTCTATTTAATAGTATAGGAGTTTATGATTGTGTAAAGGCCTTTTATGGAAAAAAAAGAGCTTATCAACCATGGCATGGGAGGTAGGCTCTACACTTAAGATTCTTCAGTTTGATCATCTACCAGCTCTGTATAGACAACAAGTCGTTCCACGTAGTTATGAATGTCATGATCGAAATAACCTGTGCATGTGATCAGATTCAGCATTCTTTTCTCACTCGGTCCAAAAATCTTTCGAAGTGGTGCATCATCTTTATCGTAGGCGACCTTTTCCCTCACCACGAATGTAAGGGTTTCTCCAGTTTCTCCCTGCACATGGATCTCATCACCGGGCTCAAGTGTCTTTAGCTCAAAAAAAACAGCCGGTTTCTTCTCATCATCTACATGTCCTGCAAGAACGGCATTCCCTTTTTCGCCCGGTTGAAAGCCCGGTTCAAACCAAGCTACATCCTTTCCGTTCTTCGGAAGCTCCATATTCCCGTTCTTATCCAGCCCGAACTCCTTAATCGGCGCCTCAAGTTCAAGCTTAGGGATCGATAGGACAGATGGTTTGATCTTGTTCTCTTCTTCTACTGATTCAGGCGTTTTGGCTTGAACAGGTTGTTCAACGGTGGATGATTGAACGCCGGTATCCGGAACGGTTTGAGGCTCTTCGGCGGCACAAGCCGCCAGAAGAGCCATAAGAGGAATAGTCAGTAATCGTTTTTTCATTATTTTTGCAGTTGTCTGCGTGTGACAAATAGTAGAGCTGCTCCACCTAACACCACTGCTGCAAGTACAATTGGAAGATTGGAAGATTGTTCAGTCGCCGCTCCGCCCATTCCTGTTTCAGGCATGCTTCCAGGCATCATAGTATAATCCTTCAATACAAGCACTTCTAATTGATCGGCCGTGTTTATGGCAAATACGCTGTATACCGTGTTTTCTTCAAGCATCGTACCGGACAGATCCAACACTTGATCTCCTTCAGGTGTTCTGATCTCTAAATCATATGTTCCCGGATCGAGTTCCTTGTAATCTGTGATCGCTTTGAATTCTGCCCCGCTGAAAAGTGCATCTCCACCTACAGGACCTACATCAACGGTCGGTGCATCCGGTGAAAGATGTCCAACGCGTACCTTCGTCATCCCTTCCGTTACATCCATCGAGTCTTGTGCCACGACTAGTTCCAGGTTTTCCAATGTATTGGCCGCTGCTACAGTGTAAGCCATACCTGCTTCAACCGTCAGGTCTTGAGAAATGACCGGATCTTCGCTTCCCATTGTCCCCGCAGCGTAAATTTCCACTTTATGGTCGCCGGCAGGAAGATTCATGTAATCCGTCGCTGCTTTAAATTCTGCACCTTCCACCACGGCATTTCCGTCAACATATACATCGACAGCCGGGGCATCTGGAGAAGCATGTACGATACGAACCATCGCATCATTTTCTGCTGCAAACGCACCTCCTGCCAGTGATAGGAAAAGCATAGCTGTTACAAAAATCGAAAAAAACTTTTTCATTTCATCCACTCCTTTAATTTTGTACAAGTTTTGTAGTTCACTTGTACATAAAATGTATAATTAAATGAAAAAGATTTCAACTTTGAACTGTACTGCTCAGCACATTCACTCTTCCACTTACAAATTTACAAATGGGAGGCTCGTCATTCAAACATCGGTACCTGGGGATCCTTAGCATAACAGTGGACAAGCATACTATGAAGCTGTCCACGATGGTGATAAAGATGAGCTGCGATCTCCACCAGCCACTCGAATCTCGTATACGTCACTCCCCAATAGGACGTGGTCTCTTCCATCAGCATTGCTTCCGTCCATGCCGCCACCCGCTCTTTCAGATAGTGAAAATTCTCCCGCAGTTCCTTTCTTATTTCATCGAGGGTATCCATAGATTTACTATAATAAAAAGAATCCATTTCTTCTTGACTTGCTCCCCCGGCGATGAGGTCATCTGCCATGCATATGAGAGAAATATGCGAAAGCAGCTCCCCTATGGAATGCTTGGAAGGAGTGGGTCTCATGAGTAGGTCTTCCTCTTTAAGCTCCTCCACCATTTCAATGATTGACTTTACGGCTACTTCGATTTGATGCAGGGTGCTTCGGCAATATACATTCATATTCATTCTCCTCATGACCTTTTAGCTTTTATTATACAAGGAGATATCGATGCATAAGAGTTTTGCCTGTTAAATTCAGTAGATATTTTGCCTGGTGAATTCGGATCGGATTTTGTCTGTTAAATTTGATTGATAGTTTGACAGTTGAATTCCCTCAGTTTTCAGCGGCTGATTTTCGCCATTATTTCAGCAGCTGAAATCCACTTCCAACACTAAAAGGTGCCAGGCACAGAATATTCATTCAGTGCCTGGCACCCTATCTAAAGAAAAAAGAGATGCTCCCTCCTTGGAGACATCTCTTTTCTAATTGCTTATTTACTTCCCTGACCCGCTTCTTCAAACTCTTTCTCTTCCACTTCGTTTGAAGCTGCTGCTTCCTTGTCTCCTGACTCGGAAATAACAGGCTGGTAATGCGTCGGTTGTGTCCTGTTTGCATACGACTTCAGTAATTCCCCAACATCGATGCCTGTCATTTCACGCAATGGCTCCTGCATGTCGAGCATCGTTCTTGTGATGCTTTTACCAAAGGATGGAACCCCCTGGCCATTACCGGAATCGATGATTTTGACTGAATCGATGTTATTGAGAGGCTGAGCGATTTTCTCGGCGAACACCGGCAGCATTTCGATTAGTTTCTCTGTGATGATGACATCTCCGTGTTTTTCCATGGCTTCAGCCAGGAGTTTACGGGATTCAGCTTCAGCTTTACCGCGTTCACGGATGACATCGGCTTCGGCGGACCCTTCTTCCCGGCGGATCTTCGCTTTTGCTTCCCCGTCGATTTCGGATTTCCGGGCTTCCGCTTCTGCTCTACGGGTCGTTTCGTAATAATCTGCATCCGCTTTCGTTTTACGGACTTTGGATTCTTCCGCTTCAAGCTTAACCGCACGTTCACGCTCAAGGAATTGAAGGGTCAGCTCTTCTTCTTTCACTTCCTTGGCAAGTTTGGCTTTTTCAAGCTCATATGACTGCTCCGATTTCGCTCTTGCCCGCTCGGTTTCTTCTTTGAATGCAGCATCTTTAATATCTTTTTCCTTCTTGGATTGGGCGATTGAAATTTGACGCTTGTACTCTTCTTCTTTCGCTTCCTGGTCGGTTTGCGCCCGGTGAATCCGCGTTTCACGTTCTGTATTCGCTTCTGCGATTTCCGCTTGCTTACGAACCTCTGCGATACGAGGACGGCCAAGATTTTTCAAATAGCCGTTTTCTTCATCAGCATCGCGGATATCCGTCAAACCGAGTGAAGTGATTTTAAAGCCCATCAAATCAAGCTGTTTCTGGGCGATTTCCGACACATCGGCATTGAATTTCTCGCGGTTGCTGTTGATGTCTTCAACGGTCATTTTGGAAAGAATCGCGCGGAGGTTACTTCCCAGCACCTCGATGATTTCATCTTCAATTTCTTTTTGATCCTTACCGAGGAACTGCTCGGCATAGTTTGCGATCCCGTTCAAGGTATCGGCAACCTTCACCATGGCCACGGCATCGGCCACGATCGGGACTCCTCCGTTTGTGTACACTCTTGGTGTCGATAGTTTCAATTGGAATGATGTCAGGTTAACAGGAGTGGACGTCTGGAAACGTCTTAATCTGTAACCTCCACCACGGATGATTTTCATGGAACGGCCTTCCTGGTCGGTGAAAATATTCGATTCCTTCTCGGGATCCCCCAGTTTCGGTCCGGTAATAATCAGTGCCTGGTTGGATTTCGCGGTACGATAGCGGAACCTCATCCAGAAGTAATATGCGATCCCCACAATTGCTGCTATAACCAGAACAGGAATCAGGAAAACGAAAAATCCAATTACACTCAATGATCCTAGCATTCTGACAACCCCTCTCAACAATTTTTAAATCAGCTATCTGATTTAATTTACATAAAAGTGCCGGCTACACTACTATATACGGATCTGAAGACGAAAAAGTTTCAATAAATTAGGCGAATCTCCTATTTTATATAAGAAATCTTGTGCACCCTTTTTTTCTTCACCCCATTTCCTTCTACTGTTTCAACGTAAAAAGATCTTTCGTCAAGGAAATCTTCTTCTCCAACATTTCTTCTTTCACCTTTTTCTTCACCCTGCTCCCTTCCCCCTCAATCAGCGATCTCCGTAAAGTGGCACTGATCGAGTTCACACATAGGATCAAAATTGCGAATAAGGTCAATGGAACGACCACAAGCATGGGACGCAGGAAGATCTGCTGAATATTGATGGCTATCGTCGCGGCCCATTCATTCGTTTCAGAGAAATAAACCGGAATGGTTTCCATGATACCGAAGTTTGCGATCTTCAAGCCACCTAAGCACATATGAAGGATGCCGAGCTGGATGAAGAGGGCAAGCGTCTGGGAAACCTGTTCTGAAAATAATACAATCGAATGCCTTCTGAACTGTGGCAGCAGATGCTGTTTGAACAGGTGGAACCTTCCTGCACCAATCGAACGTGACACCTGGATGAATTCATTTCCCATAAAAAGCTTCATCTCCTCCCCTAAGTAGATTCCGAGAGACGGGACTGTCACAGCCGCAATCGCAATCACTTGAATGAAGAAGTACCGGTTGGAAGGGAGGATCCCTGAATGAAAGGCACCTTCTAGTGGGACCAGAAGTGCAAATACGATGATGACAAGGGGGATATATTGAAAGGACTCCCCCAGCCCTTTAATGAATCTCCCCACAAATGCGGGGAGGAATGTGTACAATACTGCAAAGAAAAAGCCCAGTACCATCCGCAATAACGCAATGGCCAGCGCAGCAAAAATGGTATATTTCGCTCCGACTAATAAGAGCAGCAGAAAGTTTCTCCCGAGTTTATCACTCCCAAGAGGAGGCATTTCTCCAGGGGTGAACGGCGGGGCCGCTATCACTCTTCCATTCTCATCCGAGAGATAATCCACTACCTCGTCATAACCAGGGTCCATCACCGGAACCAGGAAGCTGATGACAATGAAGCCAACCAGTATAAGGATCGGCAGTGCCAAACGTTTGGCCATCCATCTATTCATACTGTTCCCCTCCTTCCAGCCATTTTGATAGAATCATGGACCCGATCGTGAACACAATAAAAAACGGAACAAAAATCAGAAGCATCCCGAGAAAAAATGCAGCAGGTGAACTGGTTGCCGTTCGCAGCAACGTCTGCATGAAGCCATTGATGTTAAATAGAAGTTCAATGATCAATAGATTTGAAAGCATCAGTAAAAAAATCGGCTTCAAATGAAAAAAGAAGTGAACCCAGACATTCCGGAAAAGATGGTGCCAAACCGTATAAGCCCTTCTGAAGCCTTTTGAATACGAAAACTCCACATATGGTTTACTTTCTTCTTCCTTGAGCTGAAACAAAAACTGTTTCAGCAAAAACACAACAGGCAGAACCGATAAACAAAGAATCGGCAAAAAGTAAATGCGATCTTCACCGAGGGCATAAATATCGAACACTAAGAGATTCGTTTTTTTAAATAACCAGATGATGAAAAGCTGAAATAGAACGACGATGAATACATCCGGCAGGGCATCCAGGACATTGACGATTTTAATAGAGAAACGATATGCTTTCCGTGGCAATAACATAAAGGCATAACTCACGAGGACGGCCAGGCAAATCGCTAAAAAGAATGAACTGAAAAGTATGAGAAAAGAGTAAAAATACGTTTGTGAAAAAACTTCCGTGATACTGTATTGCTTATTCCCATCCCCCCAATAAATATAAATCGACGATGGATGCATGATGTCAATCCAGGTCTGTTCCAGTCTGTCCCCATATGCTGCCAGGTTAATCAATAGCTCTGTATCATATGCGAGCAGAGAACCGATCCCGCTAAGTAAATACAACCCCAACACGACAACCAAAAAATGAAAGGGAATCTCAAACACCCTTTTCATATTATCCCTCCAAATAATTTCCAAATTGATACATTTTTTCTATATTTATGTTACAATACTGTAATATAATTGTAAACACTATTCTGAAAACACATAGTAGTAGGTGACTCTATCATGAAGGTAAATTTCTCCTCCAATAGATTCACCCATAATAAAAAGCTTGAGGAGATCTCCTCAAGCTTTTTAACAATATTGTTTTCTAACAACCATTAATCAAGGGACCGCACATAATCGGCAATCTTGGACATTTCGATCTGACTCAGCTCCGATTTCTCTTCGTATTGGTGGCGCTGGATGGATTCCTCAATGGTCTCGGCACTTCCATCATGAAGATATGGGCCAGTCGCCCACACTCCCACCAAACTAGGTGTATCAAAGCTTTTTCCATCACGTGGATTCGTGAAGTCCGCCCGGGCGTCACCTTTCGTTGACACGTCAAACCGGTTGGATGTTCCGATATCATGTAGATAGTCTGTCACATCCGTTGTCAGCTCCCCGTCCTCACCGGTTGCTTTCACACTATCCGTAAACTGACTGCCGCTATGACAAGAGATGCAGGAGGCTTTTCCTTCAAAGAGAGCCTTCCCCTCTTTCGCCGAGCTTGTTAATTCCCCATTTTCCTTATAAGGACTCTGTGGAACGGGGAAAGATGACGGCTCCTTCAGAAAGGCGAATAAATCATCATACATCTTCTCAACATCCGCCGGCAGTTCTTTACCCGGCTCATATTCCATCATGCCGCCCATTTCACCCTGGACCGTCAGGAGATAATCCGTAAAGTCATCCCGGCTGCCGTCCCAGGTAAAGAGCCCGGTTTCCGCAGTCCTCGTGTTCGTCGGGACATTTCGCTGACCTCTTCCAGTCATCAAGGTCAACCCGTTGATCTCTCCATCGCTGTGACAGGACACACAACTCATCCAGTTGTTACCGGTGATATCCGCTTCAAACTCATCGCTGTTGGCACTATAAAAAATAGTTTTCCCTTTACGAACCTGTGGATCGAGTGGATCTTTTTCGATCAGGGAGATGTTATCTTGAAGTTTTTTCGCCCTCGAGTGAGTAGAGCTGCCTCCCGAATCAATGGTCGCAAGGTCGTGACTCATGGCATTATGGACGTAAAGAGTTTCCCCGTTGTTACTTAATATGATTCCACGGGGATTATCCCCCTCGATCCTTCGTAGAATTTGAGTGGCATTCCCACCGCGCTTCAGATCAAAAACAACTAAGTCTTCACTTCCTGACATCACCACATATGCTTTCGATCCGTCTTTTTGGAAGGCCACATCATAAGGATTTGATACGATCATCGTCTCATTTTTCGAATCCAGCACATTGATTTCTTCGAACAATTCTTTTCTTTTATCCACCAATTCTTCATCTTTTTCCAGATCGATGATAGAAATGGCAGGGAAGATTGTTTCCTCAAATTGAATGGGCGTATCGACATTGGTTACCAAGTGAGGGATCCATGCCGTTTTCCCATCGGGTGCAATCACAAATTGCTCAAGGGTATTCGGGATTCCCTGGCTTTTTTTTCGGTCAGAAACATCAGGCGAGTCTGCCAGTTTAATTGTTTTTGCAACCTTTTTCTTTTCTGTATCCAGCACCGATATTTCGCCGGACAAATAATGAGGGATGTATAACTTTTTCCCATCCGCTGTTTCAGCCATCGTTCTTGGTCGATCGTCCACTGGGATCGTCTCAGTTACGTCCCCACTCTTCACGTCAACCGTCATGATCGTGCTTTCCCGGTAATTGGCTACATACAGGGTCTTACCATTTTGGCTTGTCAGAAGTCCAAAAGGCTCCTTTCCCACTTCATAGGAATCTACTACTTTCCCGTCTTCCAGTGAGATGACATCAATCTTATTATCATACCTGCACGAAACATACAGGCGATCTTCATCCGGTGATAAAGCCAATTGAACCGGTTCTTTCCCGACAGGAATTTCTTCTTCAACCTTCTGTGTTTTCTCATTCACAATGGAAACCGTATTTGCGTCAAGATTGGCAATGTATAGCTCGGTTCCTTCTTTGTTCTGAAGGATATTATCGCTATTGATCGCTTCTTTCCGAACTGACTCGAAGCTCGGGTCATCTTTGGTTGCGGTTTGAACCGAACATGCAACAAGCGTTCCTGCTATGAGAAACGCTGCTGCATATCCTATCATTTTCTTCATAGGATCCCTTCTTTATCGTTTTTCGACTGTCACAGGAAGCAGTACGGGCGCTATCCCGTTTTTACCATGTCCGGCTTGAACTTGTGGAACATTGTCCCCATCTGTATTCCCAGATGAGTCCTTGCTGTCATAGTAATCCCCTGTGTCCCAGAATTCACTTGCCTGCATTCCCTCTTCAATGGATGGCCCATCGATGACCGTATCATAGAAATCACTGTAGCGGGCGGTGATCGTATCGATTTCCAGGCTTTCAGGTGTTTCTGAATCTGATTCCCTGTTGCTTAAGTTTTGCAGGGCAACCCGGAATGTGGCAGACAATGCGCCTGCTGTATATGGGGTATACTCCATTTTCCCTTCTGATGTTTCATATGCCTTCAATTCATCATCCCAAAGCTCGGAATCCATCGCATCATAAATGGATCGGGCTGCTTCGCGATATTTCTCATCATCCGTTGCTAAATAAGCTGCTGTCAATCCTCTGAGCGCACCTAGTTGAGCAGCCAACGTCACGTCATTATCCGCACCGTCTTTAAGATCGAACCCTTTTGCAACTAGGCCTGAATCCAGTATCAGGTTGTCTATCAAAAAGTCTGCCTGCTTACGGATCATTTCAAGTGCACGCTTACCTTCAGGTGTCTTCAATCCTTCAGCTGACTCCCCAGATGCGTATCCGACAGGAAGCCCATCGATCGCACGCTGGAAGATCCTCATCGATTCCATCGTGTATCCTGCCTGGAATGTATCCATATACGTCCCTTGTTCTTTTCCATCATTTTCTGTTACGAACATTCCTTTATCATCATTGAAATGCATGGCATCAATATTTTTGAATACATGTAGCATCACGTTTTGATTGGCTGTGAACGGATCTGTTCCTTTCACATCGTTATCAGATGAGTCATCCGTATTCTCTTTAGGTGCAGAAGGATACGGTGCACCGTCAAACATCGCCTGGAATGATGGTGTCTTGTTCGGATTGCTTTCTCTTTGATCCGTCATTCCAAAGAATTCTGAACTTGGCCAAAGCATCATCCACTGGTCTTGAAGAACACTGCTGGAATCTTTGACAGAAAGTGACTTGGCGTTTGGTGCCTCTTTACCGTCTTCTGTCACCTCTACACTGTGTGGTAAATAAACATATCCTTTCGAAGGATCATACTGGCTTCCGATTCCCGATTCCGTCAAGTCCCCTGTCGAAGCATCAACAAACAGTTCATTTCCGATGTAGTTCACCTTATTCCATATTTCTTCTGTCAGGACCGCCCCCTGGAATCCATCTGCTGAGCTTACTCCCAGCGCAACATTCTCATCATCGTCATCCTTTGACGTTTCACCTGCGAGCTCCTCGTCCCCATCAATCGTGTGGAAGCCGCCCATGAAATCACCGGCCCATAGCGCCTGCTTTAAGAACGTTGCCCCGTACGCTGAAGGGATAAGGGTCTTCTCCATTTTGTCACGATCCCAGCGGAGTGATTCGAAGTTTACTTGATACATAGGTACATAGCTTCCATCATCATTTGCTGCATACTCACTTGTATCTACTTTGCCCTTATAATGGGGATCACCGGCAGAGTATTCAATGAAAGTCGGATACATATTCCTGAAAATTTCATCTTCCGGATATCCGACAGCACCCGCCAATTCATAAAAGCGGCTTCCCAATTTTTCATCTGCTGTTTTTCCATTTTGAAGGGTTTTAACTGCAGGACCATTGATCAAATGTAATCCGAGACCCGATTTTTCCACGACTTCATACATGGCTTCCTCAGAGTATTCATAGGATTCAACGCCGGCTGTATAATCAAATACTGTCGGTTGATCCAGTTTATTGATCTCCAATATATCCAAATCCAGTCCAAGGCTTTCTGCCAACGGTTCACCGGATAATTCAAATTCTGCATAAGCAAACATATTGCCGGCAGTATCAAACGCATAATCAGATACATTCACCTTGCTTGCTCCCTTTGTCGCTTCTTCAGATTGATTTCCGTCTGTTTTCGATGCTTCATCCTTCTCGCTTACACATCCAGCAAGTAGGAGTGAAGATGCCAAAACGGACGCAGATAAAACTTTCCATGGTCTATTCATTCTATGTAGCCCCTCTCAACGTTCACGAACCATTCGAGAATGATTCTCATTACTGTTTATTAGTATAGTTTAATTGAGAAGGAATCTCAATAAGAATTTTCATAAAAAAGAAATCGATTTCACTTTTTTCAAATCATTATCCATTAATTTGAAACTTTGTCCTTTTGAGAACCGTACTATTTGTAAATGAGAAAAAGGAAGAGTGATAGAAATGAAGAAAAATATTGTCCTATTGGATCTGATGATTTATGTCGCCCTCCCTCTATTTGTGTGGAATATCATGAGGGATTACACCGGAGATTATTACGCAATGCTCCTTTCTTCTGTTCCCGGGATCATTTATTCCGTCTACCGATTCATCGAGATGAAGAAAGTGAATACATTCGGCCTGTTCATTTTGTTCACCTTGATTGTCGGTACCCTGATAGACGTACTGGCCGGTTCGTCTTTACAGCTTCTTTGGAATAATGTCTTTTACGTTGCTGGGATTAGTTTGTTTTTCTTGGTTACCATGGTCGTCAGAAGGCCCATCACCTTATACTTTGGTCTTGATTTCGCAGAACTCCAAGTCCATGACCGTACGTTTAGTAAGAGACTTTTCTATAAGAAACCTCTGTATACCTTGTTTCAGTTGATCACGCTTTGCTTCGCACTTAGGAGCGGGATCCTCGCCGTTGTGAAAGCATGGCTCATTTTGGAGTATGGTGTGGAGGCATTTGATAAAGGCATCATCCTGCGACAGGCGTTCAGCTGGATCATAACCGGTATCACCGTTGTCGGATTCTTCTATATCGGGATGATCATCAACGATTCCCCTCATTTAGTCAAGGAAGTCCAGAAAGAACTTGAAGCAGAAAAGACGGATGCCGTTTAGCCTTTTGCATGTTTCTTCCTTCAGACCTCCGTCTTGTCCGGACCCTATAGAACATCGTGAACATTTTTCCTATAATGGATAATAAAATTTTACCCCGTGGTGTACTATGATTGAAGGTAAATTGATTAAATTTCACCGGGAAGAATCAGGAAAGATAAGTTACAACGAATTGGAATGATCCCTGCATAAAGTATGAAAGAAAACACTTATCATTATTGGGTTCAACATCCCAATCCCTCCTTCATATACTATCGTGAAAGGAGGCGATTAGAATGGATCGATTCATTCTTTTATTAGTAGCAGGTATTCTTTCCGGTTTCGCATTGTTAAGGGCACCACTTAACGGCACGTTTTTAGAAAGCGTGGCACCGGTAACGGACATCATCGGTATTTTAGCTATTCTCGTATTCTCACTCTTCTTAATCTATAAAGGGATTATGGCGATGCTCGGTAAGTAAATGAAGAGACCCGGATTCATTCCGGGTCTCTTTTATACTTGAGAAAACCAAAGGTTCAAAACTTCCTGGTACTCCTCTGAATTTATTTCACTTTTCTTTACATTCCCTTTCTTCCATTGAGTAAAGGAAGTATCTGTCAAGGTCACACTTCCGTCATCCGTTCGTTTTGTCAGTAACAGATGTTTATTAAAGGGTGAATCCGGATGCTCTTCCACTGTGACACGCACGTCGTCAAGGAAACGAACATCTTTGATGGTTCGTTTAGAATCAAATGCATACCCGATTCTCCAATCGGTGTCTTTATATTTCAATTTCATTTCTAACCTATAATTCCCATAAGCTGTTTCACCGGCCCGTATCCTGAATTCCCCATTGGCGGAAGAGACCGTTTCCCCTGATAATGGTACGGGTTTCAACGGAATATTCCCTCCGAAGCCCCCATCCAGAATATAATATTGTTTTTCGTGACATACCATAACGGCGACATGTGTCCTCCCAATTCGTCCGAACGCTCCTGAAGCATGATCATAGACTGCTCCCTGTATTAAAGAAGCTTCGCATCCATTTTCTATCAGGAATAAATAAAGGAGTGAATTTAGTTCATAACAAAGACCTCCCTCATTCAAAATGAGCATTTTATTCAACAGATGATCTTTGGTCAGAGTACGGGACCTCTTTTCAATAATGCATACATTTTCAAATGGAATATGATGCGCCATTTTTTCTAATATGATATCCAGATCCTGAAAGCTTACGGGATCTGGACTTGAATACTGAATCCTTTTGCGGAATAGCTTGTCTAGATTGTTGATGACGAGCACATCCTTTCTTGGAGGTTAGTCTTTAAAGTTTACCTGCTTCTCATTGTGGTTTTCAAGGTAAGATATTACCGCCTTAAATTCATCTTGGGATTCTGGCGGTCTATCTCCTTTATTTCGGTCAAAATACCTTAAAGTTGGATCCGCAGTTTCTCCGCTCTTGCCCTGGAAACACATGTTAATATCGACTTGTGTTCACTCCTCTCACTTTCACTCAAGAAAGAATCACCATGATCGACTTCACCCTCCAATACTTTCACCTCACAGGTTCCGCATCGACCTACCCGGCAGGAATAAGGGACATTGATCCCTTCATTGTGAAGGGCTTCCAATAAAGTCATTTCCCGTGGCACATTAACGATGGGCCCACTTTTTAATTCCACCCAAAAGTCATGACGCACCATGGACTTCCGAGGAATGAATCGCTCAAAGTGAATGCTCGCGCGGGGGTATCCAATGGAAAGGGCACTTTCAGTCCATTCATCAATAAATAATGGAGGCCCGCAAAAGTATACGTGGGTACCGATTCTATGGTCGTGGAGACTATCATCTGTTAATCTCTTTTCTGTTGAGAAATATAAATGGGCCTCTTTAGGATACATGTTCTTTAAATGATTATAGAATGGACAATGTTCCTCGGACTTAGACGCATAATGAAGTTCAAAGGAGCGTCCTTCCTTTTTAAGTTCTGCCATCATAGACAGGAAAGGAGTGATCCCGATTCCCGCCGCATAGAAAACATGGTGCTTCGCGCGGAAGCTCAATGGGAAATGATTCTGTGGAGGACTGATGCGTAGGATATCTCCTGCTTTCATATGCTCATGCCAATAACGGGACCCGCCTGTAGATTGTTCATTCAGCCGAATGGCAATGTGGTAGGTGTCCCTTTGACCGGGTGGGTTCGTAAGGGAATAGGATCGGGCGATTGTCTCACTCCCCGTCTCGATATAAGTGGTGATGTGGGAACCCCCGCTAAAAGGAGGGAGAAGTTCATTCCCGGCTGGAGTTAGTGAAAATCGTTTCACATAAGGCGTTTCCTGATGAATCGATTGGACAGTGACGGTTATGGTTTTAGCTTGATTCATTACTGATCACTCCCTGTTTCTGTACATGCTGCATACCCGAGATAAGCTTCATGTAAAGGAGAATAATGATCGGAAACGGATAACTTCAAGTGACAATGAGGACAGGTTGTAATTTGATTGATTGGCCCGCTATTCACTTCTATTTTCTGATGGCATTTTGAACAGAATACATGTATGAATCTGACTCCGTGACCGATATATTGTGTCTCTTCTGCTGAAAAACCATGAGTCTCTGCACATTTTTTAAAATAGGAGAGCTTGTTCCACTCCATCGCTATATATAGATAGCTCCCCATTTTCTGATCTTTCAGCCAATGAGAAATATCTGTTACTTCCTTTTCATCCAACAGCACCGATTCATTAGGATAGTCATCCTTTTTTACTTTTTGGATGATAGGGGACAGCCGCTTCATTCCTTCTTCATCACCAAGAAATAAATACTTTCGTTTGCCCGGTACGAACAAAGGTTGCGGGAGTGCCTTCACATTCCCACCTTCTTTTCATTCAAGTACCCGATGACCTCTTTTTTGAATAAAGCGATCCCTTTATAATCGGCTATATGGTCGGGAAGCTCCTGGAGAATATGATAAAACTCATTCGTCCATTCATGATTCTTCACAAACTCTTCAAGTGGAAGAAGATAGGTATGGATGGTAAAGAGCAGCCCATTACAACCTGGCAAACGGAACAGCTTCTGTACCTCTACACGAAAATGAACATATCCCCCGACATTTTCCCTTGAAACCTTTCCTCTTCCTTTTCCCCACTCATCAAAGGTTTCCAGAGAAGTATCCAGACGATTTCCCGCCATTAACGACCAGTTCCGCCTCACCCAGGGATCTCCCGCTTCCATCCGCATCAAGAACCTTAGTATCCTCTGATCCAATCCCTCATCTTTAAATCCCGGGATCGGTCCGTGTATCTCCTCGAAGCTCATTCCGATATTAAAGGCGAGGGACCAGTTGGCCGGGAAACATAACTGTCCCGCATCCATGTATAAATCCCCATCCCGCTGCATCATAAAAATCAGATCCTCCTGTACATGACGACCGATAAAATCGAGGGGCTCCAAGGATAGCGTGGCTTCATCCCCAAATGTAAACGTTGTGTCCTCCTCTAAGATGTGATTGTGAAACGTCCATTCCCCCTCATTTCTTTCTAGTGAAAACCGCTGAGGATAATAGGTTGTGAGATGTGTAATCACCATCTCTACTATTTCCCATTGAGCTTTCAAGGTATGCGGACGGGACTGGAAACACCTCCGAGGATGTCCGGTAAGCAGTTTCCGTTTCAGCTTGATCTCCTCCGAATACGAAGTGGTAACCTCTACACAACTTGGCTCTTCCAATGGAACCGAATTATTAGAATAACGATACACATCCCCCTTAAAGGGATAAGGAAACGAATCCACACCCATCATACCATCACCTTTTTCGGAAAATTCTTACTTTAATCTTATCGTATAGGGGGACGGACCTCAAGAGGTCCGTCCCTCACCTGAATTTCTCTTTGTACCTGCTGAGCGTGATCAAGGGCCATATCCATTGGTAGCTGTGGTAGTGTATATAGAAGTTTCCTGGAAGACCGGTGCCTGTGGGATATGCTTTGGATGCTTCCGCACCGTTCTTTAATTCGAGAAGCGCCATGATACCCAGATCCATGGCAGGTGTCGGCTTGTCTTCGATACAGATGAGCGACTCCAGTGCCCATGCCGTTTGTGAAGGGGTACTGAAGGGAAGGGGTACGTATGTCTTTTCCTGATCGCTGTAGCAGGACTCCCCCCAGCCCCCGTCTTTTCGTTGAATGCTTTCAAGCCATGTTTTTGCTTTTTGTATATGTTTATCCGACGAAGGTACCCCCACGGCTTTCATTCCCGTGATGGCCGCCCATGTTCCATAGATGTAGCAAACGCCCCAGCGACCGTACCAGGAACCATCGTCTTTTTGCATCAGTTTCAGCCACTCAACCCCTTTTTTTACCTGTGGATGTTCCGTGGTCAACCCTGCCCGTCTGCCCAGGAATTCAAGCGCTCTCCCCGTTAAATCAGGGGTGGAGGAATCGATGGCTGCCGCCTCAGCCCCGTCGATTGGAAAAGAAGTAAGGATCGATTTCGTCTTGTTTTTTTCAAAAGCCGGCCAGCCTCCGTCACGATTTTGCATACCGAACACCCATTCAACCCCACGATCCCATGACTGCCTGATAAGGGGATTTCCTGCAGCTGAATACGTAATGGCCCTGAGAGCAGCCATTGTATCGTCCACATCAGGGTGAATGCTGTTGCTCTTTGAAAAGCCCCATCCCCCGGGTTTCACCCCGGTCTCTATCGCCCAGTCCCCATATTTGAAGTGCTGCTGCTTCAGAAGATAATCCACTGATTTTTGTATAATATCTTCATTTGCATCCACACCTGCTTCCTGAAGGGCATAGCTGATCAAGGCTGTATCCCACACGCTAGAAGGGGAATTTTGAATATGGATGCCTTTCTTCGTTTCGCATGCCATTTCCTTTAACCCGTGTAATGCCTTTACGATGATGGGGTCATCCTTCTTATATCCCAGTGCCAACATGGCATAAATCATATAAAACGTCGTGCTGAAGTAACTGAGATAAGTCCCGTTCCGCTCCGTCCGCTGCAGCATGTACTCCAGTGCAAACTGGCATGCCTGCTGATGAAGTTGGGAGGGGAGGCCTGCAAGTGACTGAATACCTTCACTCATTTTTGAAAATAATCTCCATTCCCTTTCGCTGTAACTCTCTTCCTTTACAGCACGGGACAGATCCTGTATTTGTGGTGTACTGCTTGTTTTGATCGTGAATTTCTGATCTTTCAGCACCAGCATCGGCACCAGATGCCCTCTTGCATAACTGCTCAAGTCCCAAAAATTCAAGGGAAATGTCTTCGGAAGCAACAGGAATTCAATGGGGACCGGCAGGAGATGCTTCCATTCATATTGACCATGCACGGCCAGCATGAATTTTGTCATGGTATGAGCCTTGTGAAAACCGCCATTTTTCTCTATAAACCGTTTGGCTCTCAGAAGTCTTTTATCCTCCCCGTTGACCATGCCACTGAATCTCAGGGCAAAGTATGCTTCAATGGTAGATGACAGGTTCCCCTCCTTCTCATCATCAAAGAGCTTCCACGTTCCCTTCCTTGACTGGCATTTCCACAGGCGGTCCACCAGCTGTCCAACTAGTTCATCCTCATCCCCTGCGAGCGTTCGCAGAAGGATGATCATATACGCATCGGTCATCTCGCCATTCTCAAAACAAAAGGACCAGTGTCCATCTCCCCTTTGCATCCTCTGTAAATCGCTTATCATATTCCGGATCGTGCTCTCTATCTTCTTTTTCATCATTCGTCCTCCCGGCTGCCTTCTCTGTTGTTATATATATGTGAAGGATGGGGGTACTAGTAGTGGGAAGCAAAGAAGAGCCTGCCGCCCGGTTATCGGGGAGCAGGCTCTTCTTCATTTTCTTCTATTTTCTGTGAGTAATAGCTTACAAGTGCAGGATACTTCTGCATTTCCTCTCTGCCGGTGTCCGTGATTTGATACACGCCCCTTTTCACCCTCTCAAACCACCGGTAATAATTCTTCTGGAGGATGGACGGCGTTTTGTCACCCGTCCCCAGCTTTGTTAAATTCTTCGGGGACATGGGTCCGTGTTTTTCCAGACAGCAGGCGATGTGTATGCAACTTTCCTTATAGGCGGTCATGATCTTCGTTTTATTGGTTCCGCCTACATTGTAATCCGCGCTGCGGCCTTCGATTTCCTTCACCAGGGCCGCACGCTTCTTCTTACTGTTTTTCATACTGCTTTTTCTGTCAAAGGGTTCCGGATGTATGACAAAGTCAAGCTTAGGGGTCTTCGTCGTAAATGAAACGGTGATCAATCCAAGCTCCAGCCTCCTGACCAGATGGCGTATATCGTTCCACCGCTTCGACCGGAGGCGCTTCGGTTTCGGAATCGCGATATACACAAGATCCGTCAGCCGCTGCCGCTTCGTTGCCTGGATGAGAAGCTCGACATTCAAGGAAAGCTTCAGCTCCACGATCACAAGCTCCCCCTCTTTCATCGCCGTCAGATCACAGTCATTCACTTCACCGTTCACCTGATAACCCTGTTTATGAAAATGCTTTTGGATCGGCTGATATAGATCCGATTCTTTCAGTTTCGTCATGGGTAAAAAACCTTTCCGGGAAAAAATTCTATAAGATAAAGTATAGACCATTGGAGAGATTTTTGCAGTTTGGGAGAAAAAGAAACTATAGCTCCTACTGTTGGAACTCGGGCGGATGGGTGGAAGATGGTTTATCTGCCGTTTGAGAAATATATCTGCCAATATCCTCTTTTATCTACCAAGTCCCCATTATATCTGCCATTCTACAAAAATCGAGACCTCATCCTGCCCTTAAGAATGACCTTATTCCCGAATCTTCTCTATCTCATCCGCCACAAACTGGACCGACGTCCCAACAATCACTTGAATACTATTATCCCCAACCACATGAATACCTGGAACCCCCGTCGCTTTGATCCGGTCCTGATCCACTGCACCCATGTCCTTCACTTCCACTCTCAATCGGGTAATACAATTTTCAACGGAAGTTACATTTTCATCCCCGCCGAGTCCGGCGTAGATCTCTGCTGCCATGACAGCGAACTTGTCTTCTCCAGCAAGTGCAGGAGCCCTCTCACCTTCTTCTCCTTCTTCTTCACGCCCCGGTGTCATAAGATTGAATTTCGCAATCATAAAGCGGAATAAGAAATAATAAAGGAAAGCAAATACTACACCTTGAATCAGCAGCATATACGGCAGATTGGCCAAGGGAAGCCTTGAGCTCAGAACAAAATCAACGAAGCCGGCACTGAAGCCGAAGCCGGCCGTCCAGTGGAAGAAAGATGCGATCGCAAGGGATAATCCTGTCAGGACTGCATGTGCTACATATAAAGCAGGTGCCACGAACATAAAGGCAAATTCAAGAGGCTCTGTCACTCCTGTAAAAAAGGAAGCAAAACCTGCTGCAAGCATCAGGGAAGCAACCTGCTTTTTCTTACCTGGTTTCGCCGCATGATAAATGGCAAGACCAGCTGCAGGTAGACCAAACATCATGACTGGGAAGAATCCCGCCTGATACATCCCCGTCACACCTTTTTCCCCCGTGCCCGACCAGAAGTTCCCGATATCATTGATTCCGGCAACATCAAACCAGAACACGGAATTCAACGCATGATGCAACCCGGTAGGAATCAATAACCGATTAAAGAATCCATATAAACCTGCGCCTGTAAACCCAAGCCCGCTGATTTCCTTCCCGAAGGAAACAAGCGCTGTATAGATGACCGGCCAGACAAAAAGCATCACCCCAGAAACAACGAGCATGGCAATCGCCGACATGATCGGCACCAAACGTTTCCCGCTGAAAAAGGCAAGGGCATCCGGCAGCTTCACAGCACTGAAGCGGTTGTACATTCCTGCCGCTACAATACCAGACAAAATACCGACGAATTGATTTCCAATCTTATCAAAAGCCGGATTCACTGCCTCTTTATCGATCCCTTGCAACAACGCAACGGAATCCGTCGACAGCAATGTCGTAATGACGAGATACGCGACCAATCCGCTCAGTGCCGCCGATCCATCCCGTGCTTTCGCCATACCGAGTGCGACCCCGACAGCAAACAGAATTGCCATATTATCAATGATCGATGCCCCTGCCTTAATCAGGAAAGCGGCAATCGGGCTATCCGCCCCCCAGCCGGACGGATCGATCCAATACCCGATCCCCATCAAAATCGCCGCAGCCGGTAACACGGCAACAGGAAGCATCAACGAACGACCAATGCGCTGCAAGTATTTCATCATTTTGTTTTCCCCCTATCAGTCTGTTTTAAAAGATCCCTTGTCTCTTTAATGAGGACAAAGCCCTTCTATAAAAAATATTCCGGCATTCAGGTATTTAGAAGTGGATGCCGGTGTGTATTCAGGTAGATTGATAGGAATATTTTGAGGGACGGACCTTGAAGGGGGATTATGTAATATTGCTATTGGCATCTTCCATAAAATAGAAGAAGGCGCAATTACTACTTAAAACGACGTAATTACTTTACGACCCCCTAATTCCTTTGGACACTTTTGTACCTAAAACAGTACACTAGAACCATAAATACAGAAGGATTTTGGAGGGCTGTTCCATGTCAAAAAAGATTGAAGCC
>NZ_JBANLY010000020.1:0-61906 GCF_037046045.1 Rossellomorea sp. LJF3
TGGCCTTCCAGATACTCGGTGACAAGTTTTAGTTTAAATTCTTCACTATATTTAGCCATAAAAACACCCCCAAAAGTTAGTTTTCTACTCTAACTTTTGGGGGTCGATACCCTCGGAAGGGTCTCTTCTTATAAATCCTGCGACAACCGGATCATATCCCTGCACTGAATTCCATTTTCATAAATTTCTTCAGGATAATGTCTCACGAAGAAGTCCAAATCCACCCCAACGATCCTGAAACCACATTTTTGATAAAGGGCCAATTGCCCGACGCCTGAATTTCCGGTCCCGACTTCAATGGTCTTGTACCCTTTCTCCCCAGCCACCTTTACGGCATCCATCACCAGCTGTTTACCGATTCCCATCCCATGCATCTCTTCTGCAACCGCCACATTCACTAGCTCGATGGTTTCCGGTCTTGTTGGCAGTAAGACGTATACGCCAACGATTTTCTTTTCGAGCTCTGCTACAAAGCATTCTCCTCTGGTGGTATATTCCTTCACGATGGTCTCTGAAGGATCTGCCAGGAGAAGCAATTCCATGGGAAGTTCTTCAGTCTCGTTTAGTTTCTTAATAATCATTTCCTACCTCCGCTTATTCACTAAAATTTCCAATCTTAGAATAACTTATTCTGATCAACACATGAAGAAAAAATATTCATCTAGGCATATCACCTTTACTAACCTAAAAATAATAGTATACTGAAATTATTCTTCATCTTGAAGATAGTGGTTTAAGGCAGGACCCCTTATTGTAAATCGAAAAATTCCTTATTTGTAGCGGCTTACCAAAGTGTTGTTGGTAAGCTATTTTTTTGTGCATTAAAATAGAAAGGATATCACATACCAATATTCATAGAATCATGTACTCGTTTCTATTCTGACTTTTTCTCCTTCTGTTCAAATCCCTGAATGAATCTTATAAGAAACACAGTCCCTGCACAGTTTAGAATAATACTCGCACTGAGGATGACCGCCCACAACGGGGTTGGAAGCGGGAGAATAAATGATAATAATAAGAATAGAATTCCTGCTAATACAAATACGATACCTTTTGTTATATGGTTCATGAATCTTCCTCCAGGAAAAATAAGATATTAAGCTTACACTTTTTGTTTAATCAATCGAATACATTCCTCAGCCGTTGACATGGATGTATCCACCGTCACATCATAGTTCATACCTTTGTGCACGATAGTAGCCTGTGATACAGCCATCCCTTCAATGCGGTCTCCTCTTTCTTTCTCACGGGTAGCCGCTATTGCCGGATCACAGTAAACACCGATCCACAGCACCTGTAGCCCTTCCAAGGCAGTCTCCCATTTTTGACGACCCTCCAATCCACTAAGAAAAACATCGTCGATGATGATCCTGGCTCCTCTTCGTGCCATCTCTCCAATACCGTGCATCCATGCTGATTCCAGCTCTCTAAATTCCGCACCTGGACTGACCGATCCATCTTCACCGAATTTCATTCCGCTGTCTTTCTTGAGCATGGCATCAGGCATAGACTCGATCAGGTCATCTATGCTGAATCTCAGCCATGGCTCTGAAAATGAATGTTGGAGGCATTTTGCGAGGATCGTTTTACCGGAGCTTGAGCCTCCGTTTAGGATGATGATATTGGTCATAGTGATTGCCTCGCTTTCTTAAAAAATGGATTGACTTACAAGCTAAATGATCTAGACTCAAACAATCCCGTTGACTTTGTGATATGAATAGCTTCATTGTTGGCTTCTTTTTCAGATGCAAGGAAACGAAGAAACTCTTCTAACGTGTCATCGACTAAGATTTCATTAAGTTCTGTATTTGAAGAAAGCAGATAATCTAAAATGGCTTTTTCGTCTGTAATCTTCAACCCGCCTGGAAAATCTTTATAGACGATTTCATTGAAATAGCCCTGAAGCTGCTCAGCCCCATTTTCCACTCCGAAGTTCAAAGCATGTTCTCTGGCAGATGGAAAGTCCAGATTAGGATCAAAGCGCTTTAACAACTCACCAAATTCTTTCAAGTGATTCTGGCCGATCGTTGAACTGTAGAATGTTCCACCTGGCTTTAATATTCGCCTTACTTCACTTAAAGCTTTCTTTCTATTCGGGACATGATACAACATGTGGTTGGCAATGATCACATCGAAACGATTATCTTCAAAAGGAATATCTTCGATGTTAAGTTGAGTGTACTGGATATTAGGTATTTCTATTAAATTCTGTTGAACAGACTGAACCATCCCCTCTGAATAATCAGAGAGAGTTAAGCTCCAACTAGAATCAATCCGATTTCTATTTTTCAACCAAAAAGTACCGTCTCCACATCCGATTTCAAGAACCCTGCTATTAGGAGATATGTTTATTTGTTCAAAAAGCCATCGATGCCAATCCATTTTATTTTCACTATATTTTTCGTGAATGTTGATCCGGGTATTAAGCTTCGTTGGATTGCGGTATTGTTCTTCTAATGAGTTCATTTATTATTTCCTCCACACACTGGATTTTAAATTCTTCGATACCTATCTGAATAATTTGAAACATTTCCCATTGAGAATCGTATAGACTAATAAGGGGGCGATTTTACGAATGAAAAACCTGGCGATAAGATTATTCATGTTAACAGCTCTTGTAGCTATAGTGGCAGGATGCAGTGCACCCAAGGAAAGTGATGAAAACGCAGAAACCATCCAAACCTTTTTGAAAAATGAATTCACTGGACCTGATGATGAACTCAAAGCTGCATTTGAACAAGATGGTGCCTTTCCACCAGAATTAAAAGAGTATGTAGATGAGAACTATAAGCCTCTGGTGATGGATTGGGAAGACATGTTGAATACGAATCACATTTTATTTTATCAGCGTATGGCGTATGAAAAAGGGTATCAATTGAAGCCAAGTAATATTGAAGTGAAGAAAGATCAAGATCTCGCTTATGAGTATGAAGTCAAAGTGAAATACGAGAAAAATGGTGAAACCAATACTACAACGGTCAGTGGACGAATGAACCTCAATGAAGAGGGGGATATTGTGACGATCCGGAATATGGATGATGGGGGATTATTGGAGAAATTGAACCAGTAAACCCTTACACCCAAGGGAACTCCTGAGATAAGGAGTTCCCTTTTGGTTTGGTAATATGAGAGAGTCTACGATGTTACTGTCTTTCAATCTTCAATCCATCCTCACTCGGAGACAGATACTCTTTTCCCCCAGTTGAAAAATTCCCTCTTTGACGATTAATTTCTGCATACTGAACCACTTTACCCTCATGTAGAAAGACAAGTAAGTAGATATCCTCCCTACTACTGATATGGCTTGGATCATCATATTCAACCCCCAGCTGTTTTTCAATATGCTCTTCGGGTGAATAGGGTTCGAACAGGTAAGCTTTGTCCCACTTGAAGTCTGTTATTGAATTGATTTCAACTTCCCTGTTCTTATGATCTTTAACCTTAGAAAAGATGGACTTCTCGAAGTCTTTATTATGCTTAACACCATTGTTATTGCAGCCAACTACCATAACTAATACGAGAAAAAGGGAAAAAGGCAGGCTTCTCAAGGCAAACATCTCACTTTCTTTTCATGAAAATTAAGCGGATGGCCCACCACCGCCACCTGTTTGGTTGTTGCCATTCGTGGCTTGTTGAGAATGTTGAGCCGACTTTTGATAAGCTTCATCTCTTGGATCTGACGAATTCTTTTTTATACTGTCTCCATAAAACTCCATTTTCCTTGAACCGATAAAAATACGGATGGCAAAATATAAGATGACGATTCCTAGAAATATCAAAAAGTACATGATTACACCTCCATTATTTCGAATTTGGCTTATTTTTACTGTATCATAAATAGTTTATGAGTTTGCTTCTTCACTCTGAGAGCTTAACTCACGTTTCAGATACTCGATCTTCCCCAAGTCCTTATGATTATTTTGATCTGCCCGGTAGCTGTCCTTGGAGGAAGCTTCGTACACGCGTAAATATTGTTTGTGATTCAACAAATAATAGGTCGCCTCTCCCTTTTGATGAATCTCTAAATCTTCCATCCGAACTCCAGCAAATTCCGGCAGCGTATCGATGATTCCAAACTCCACGGATAATCCCTCTTTCGAAAATTCATGTTCATGCAAATCGATCAGCGCATAGCCCATGGAATTCATGAGCTCTACAATTTCACTCCAGTTATGTATGGATGTTTCTGCAGGGACTTCCCATCCCCGCTTATCACCAGGCACATGGATGTCCAGATCCTGTGCATCCCAGCTCCTTCCTGTGACCACTTCCAATCCCACCGACCCCATTAGCAGTGGCGTAATGCCCATCCCATTTAACTTCCGGGCAATATCAATAAACTCCTTAAATTTTTGATTCATAGACAAATTCCTCCCTGAGAATACTCATCCGGAGTCGGTCAACGAACTCTCCGTTTCTCAATCGATCCTGTCTTAAAATGCCTTCTTCCACATATCCCATTTTTCTGTACGATTTGATGGCATTTTCATTATCGATCTCCACCCTGAGCCAAATCTTATTCAGCCCGAGTTCCTTGAACCCCCATTGAAGCATCGCGCGCATGGCGGCTAATCCGTAGCCTTTCCCCCAGTACGTTTTATCCCCAATTGCAATCCCCAGTTCCGCATGTTTATTTAACCGGTCAATATTTTTCAAATCGATCCAGCCGATGTGTTTGCCTTCTCCCGTCATGATCGCCTTTTGTTCATATCCATTGGTTTTGTTGATGCACATGTCGATCCAGGCACGGGTTTCTTCCAGGTTGAAGGGAGGATATTTTTCTGGCATGTTTAAGTATTTGGTCACTTCTTGATCCAGGCACCAATGGTAGCGGTCTTCTGCATCGTCCTGCGTCAATTCTCTTAGTGTCACGTATGCGGTTGTTTTCATAATCATGATTCCTTTCAAACTTGTATGCTTTTATAACGCTCTAATATCTCGATTAGAATTTCTTCGTTGTATCCCGTTTTCCCATGAATCCTTTCAGCCCATTCGGACACCGTTTCAAGCTTCGAGTCTTTCATCAATCCTTCTGTCGTACTCATAAAGCTCTCCCAGTTATAAAACTCCCAATGCGCCGTTTCGGATTGGTACGGGATTCTGCACTCCAATAATGGATGATTCTTTATCATATGTTGAGAATGCTCAGCCGCCTTCAAGAAGGTATCCATCTCAATTCGTTCAGTCTGGAAAACTTGTTTCGATACTTTTCCATTTGGTCTATGATAGAGGATTTCAGTACCTGATGGATGAGCTTGAACCTGCACCTTTGCAGCAGGAAAGAAACCATCTACTTTTTCGTTGGAGTAATCGGGACTCTTCGAATCTATTAAAATCGGCTTCAACCATTGATCGCCCAGGTCACAAAGGAATCGTTCCCCTTTTTCATTCAGAGCAATGACGGCCGCATGAGCCTCTTCTGAATTCAGGTTATGACCGACGGGATAAGCCTCGACGCCATCTCTTTTAAACTCATCCAGTAACCAGAGAGCGAGATCGAAACAATTCCCCGACATGCCGAATTGTTCCCGATGTTCACGCATAAGAGAGACCTCACGCTGTTTCTTCACAGTCCCCTGGTGATAAAACCAGACTTTCGTTAACGTTTCCATGGGAAAATCATTAAATTTTGTCCATGTTTTCAATATGCTTTCTGAAGCGTTCATACTTGCACCTTCTTTAACTGATCTATGTATGGCGTAATATAGCTTTTATATTCATCTGTTAATCCATTCGGCAGTTCATTCAGTTTGAAAAATTGGACTGCAACCGATTCGGTTTCATCAATGTTCATTTTTCCCCTCACGTCCTTCGTGACATAAACAGCCGTGATGGAATATAGTTCATCCCCATTTGATACTTTGAAATAATAGTCCTTACCGGAGAAGATATTTACAAGGGTCAACTCCCCGATCTCAAGACCGGTTTCTTCCTTCACTTCTCTCCTTGCCGTCTCCTCTAAACTTTCACCCAGTTCCATCAATCCTCCCGGAAGCCCCCAGCCACCGTCTGTCCGGTGCTGCAGAAGGACTTCCTGTTGGTCGTTTAAGATGATGACGACAGCCCCGGGGAGAATGAGGGGTCTGGTGCCAACGAGTTTACGCAGATCTTTGACGTAGTTCATTGTTTTTCCTCCAGGGAAAGGACAACTAAAATACTAATCATAAACATGCTTATTTTTTTCAAATGATGTTCCCCCTTGATACAATAGCCATATTACTGACAATTCCAATTATTCCAGTTTATTGACAACAACTCAATATATAGTGATAAAAAAGAAGCTTATCATTAGAGATTGATAAGCTTCTATCTTCACACTTAATGAAGTTCTCTTGTTTCTTCAATCTGTTCAAGATGCCCTTTTGCATGTCCCGCTACCATCTTGATCATTTTCCTGACGGTAAGCTCACCCTGGTCTTCCGTTTGAATTTTTATTTAAAGATTAATAATCCTAACTAACCCTGGTACCTTGATGAAACACCATTTGCCATCTTTCATCTGCCCATTTCCAAATCGAACTCCTCAACGAGTGTTGGTGAGTTTCCTCATTGAAAATTCTATATGTTGTCAATACGATTTCATCAGATAATGCTTGAACTTCAAAGTGATCCATTGTCATTTTCACTAAACCAATACCTTCTTCACTGATTTCCTGATCTTGATAAAGAATCTTACCCGAACTCCCAATCTCAAAAAAGCCCTCTGCGAGAATCCGGGTAAGCTCTGTTTTGGATGAGCGAGTTTCTGGTTTTAATAGATTCTCTTCTAGCTGGTGGAGATGATCTTTTAAAGTTTTATTCATACCTTTCTTCTCCCCCTTTTGAAGTCTTCAATTGAATCCCGTACTTATCTAATTTCTCTTTGATTATTTCATAATCCGATATAACAATCTTATAAATCCATGTATAATGATCGCTTTGCAAAAAATTCACTACTTCTTCGTATTGGATTTTCTCCAGTATTTGATAGAGAGAATCTAGCTCGAGCCAATTAATGATGATGTGAAGATAACTCGAAAATTCATCCCTTGCTCCATTCGGATAGCCAACTGGAACTATTGGATAAATAATTTTCAGCTCTTGTATTGCTAATTTAATTTTATGAAAATGCTGAACTGCATACCAATGGATTTGTTCATGTATAAAAGTAGAAAGTAGAATATGTTCTTTCCCTAAGTGTCTGGTATTTAACGTTAATACCGGGTGACTATGAGGATTATCGGCTGATTCGTTAATGATTACAGCATCTGTAAAGAAATAATTCTTCAAATTATACTTCCTTATTAAAAAATCCAACTCTGTTCTAACCCGAATCTCATTAACCGTGCTGTTTTTACAAGTTATTTGAATGCCCGCTGAGCTATTACCCACTGCCACCCACCAAAATATCTCTTATTTCCATAATAGAAGATACAATTGCATACGGAGTATGATCGGTTGGCTTTTCTTCCCCTCTGAAATTGACCCATATCGCTTCCATCCCTGCTTCCATGGGACCGACTACATCATGCGTCCACGAGTCACCTATGAATATCGTCTCTTCAGGTTTCCTATTAAATGCTTCTAGAGCAGTAGTAAAGATTCTGGAATCAGGCTTTCTAAAACCTAATGGTTCTGCATGGAATATTTTATCCTGGCTGAATATCTCCCCTAAACCCATGTTGAGTATCTTTTGTTGAGGGTCATAAAGTCCGTTCGTAACAATTCCAACTTCAAATTGCTTATTCAGTTCATTCATTAAATGTAATACGGATTCATCGGCAGTAATAAAATTCATACTCCTGTTAACAAAGAGTAATTCAAGCTGATCAATTTCCTCAATCTCTGCTTTTACCTCAAATGAATCAAGAGCACTCTTCCATCTTTCTCTTTTAAATTCAAATGTAGTTAGTTCACCACTTACAAGTTTATCGATTAGAGATCTTGGAGGTTGTTTTATTTTCTTCAAAAATTGTTGTTCATCCATTCCCTTTGTCAATGGATGCTCGGAAAGAGTCTGAACAAGCCCGTCGTCAAACCAGGAAGAATTTTCAAGAAGCGTGTCATCCAGGTCAAATAAAAGAAGGCTATACTTTTTCGTTGGCTTATCTGTCAGATTCATAGGAACCACTCCTTACGGATGTAACCGTCCCATCACCACAGTATCGTAGTAACGTCCATCCGATAATAATTTATCACTCTTCAATACTCCTTCAACTTCAAATCCGTTATTTTTATAGAGCATGATGGCTTTTCCATTGGTTTCGAGGACATTCAAGGTGATCTTCTTCATGTCGTTGTCATCTGCCCAGCGTATGCTCATCTTTAATAGATTTTTCCCGATGCCGTATCCCCAGAATTCCTTTAATACACCTACACCGAACTCTACCTTATGAGCAATCCGCTTTAATGATTTTCCTTCACATCTGGAGAAGCCTGCAATCCTGTCCTCGACTACACATACGAGGAAGAGGTTTCTTGGACTCTCTGTATCTTCTCTGATTATATGTTTAAAACCCGGCTCATCTATGTATGCCTCACCTTTTACCCTATCCATGTTTTCTGTCTCTCCATCGATTTGAAGCCGGACTTCTGACAGTTTCTTAGCATCTTCTTCTCTTGCTGACCTTATGATATAAGGTAGATTACGAATATGAAATTCTATTGTATTAATGACCATTCGTATCTCTCTCCCAACTTCGATGATAAACCTATATCCATTATCCAATAATTTCTAATTCACAACAACACTATTAATCTGTTTGAGAAAAAGTTTGGAATTCAAATTTCCGACAAACAGCTCATAAATAGTGAATGTTGTTTAGACTGAGATCCAAAAAAAATAAAATTCGAAAGCTGAGGTCTAGTCCCCCAAAAAACTCCTGAGGATCTGGCCCCAACTAATCTTAACTGAATTAACCTGATTTACTTTTTTGATACATGTCCTACTTCTGAACGAACAAACCTATTAAAGATTCTTTAAAATATTTCAGAAACAACTCTTGAATAAATAAAAACAATCCCCATCCGAATATTCCGATCCCAATTGATAAAAATAGATTAATCGAATGCTGAATCGCTACATATACGAGTACCAGAAGGAAAGCAGTCGCCGGGAATCCCCAAAGGACCCCTAATGCAAATTTGCTTATTTCAGTGGATTGTTCGCCTTGAACGTACAGCCAGATAATACTCAGTAAACTTACTAAAGGCAGTGCTGCGATTATGCCTCCGTATGAAGGAAATCTTCTTGAAATTTCAGTCACCACACCTATAACGACTGCCGATACAATAATTTTCGCCATCACGTACATTCTTTTGCCCTCTTACTTAGTATTTTGAGGGCTTGTTCAACCAGTTCTTCTTCATCGTCGTTCAGTTGCTCCAAAACCTTTCCTAGCTTTTCTTCATCCAGGCTTGTATTCCTATACAAAACCTCTTCCCCTGATTCTGTTAAACTCAGGATTACTTTTCGTTCATCAAGGGGATCTCTCACCTTCACTAAATACCCTTTTTCAATCGTTCTCTTTACATGCTCTGATGCTGTATTATGAGAAACTTGTAAGTATGAAGCAATTTCATTTACCCCAACTCCTGACTTCTTGTCTACAAGTTGAAGAATACGAACCACCTGATGAGAAATTTTTTCTCTATGGAGATAATGCAAATGAAAATAAATATCCGTCCAATACTGGTTTAACAACATAACTTTATCTTTCAATAAGAACACTCCTTTGTATCGTTAGTAAAAATTATATCGTAATATACGATATAAAAGAAAGGGTTTTATTTTTTATATAGAAAAAAGCTGAAGACCCTTTTTGATCCCAGCTTTTCACGCCTCACTATTCACCTCTGCGACGGCCACGCCCCCTGCATCTTCCTCAATTGCATGATCTGACCCGTATGGTAAGCATCATGCATCATGATGTCCAACAATTTTTCTTCAAGAGAATTTTCTTCAAGCATTTCAGCCGTTGTTTTACTAAGCGCTTCCCTTAAGCGACCATGGGCCGATTCAACACGCTCAACGACTGCTCCCCATTCCTTGTCATCATTTATTTGTTCCGTTAGATAGAAAGTATCATTGCCATCGAGAGCTTGAGTCCATTCACGGCCTTCCAATTGTGCCGTCAGTCTTTCTTTGTAATAAGTAAGGTGATTTACATTCTCCCATATGGTTTTCGCTGCTTCTCCATCCGGTCTCCAATAAGCCTGTTCTGCCGTGAGTCCTTCGATTGCTGGTTTGAACGGGGCATACCAGCTTTCCTGGTCGTATGTTGTGTCGAGCATTCTTATGAGTAGATCTGTTCGATTCATTTTCGTCTGCCTCCTTTATTATGTCGTTCCATTGATAGTATTCATCATAAAGGGATGAACTCCTTCTTTTAAAATACTATCTTTATCACATAAAGCATTCCCTCATGGAAAATAGTAAGACCATATACAAAAAAGGAGACTTACCAAATGAAAAAAGCAATCCTCCTAGCCTTCATCCTTTCTCTACTTTTTCCTTTAGCCACATCCGCAGCTTCATTCGATGGAGTAAAAGCCGCTTTTATCAGGGAAGGGAATGTGTGGACCTTGGTAGATGGAAAGGAAAAACAACTAACGAATACCGGTAATGTGCACTCTAAGCCGAAATGGTCGACCGACGGCTCCCTCCTCGCTTTTCAAGTAGAGACAGCAACGGAAGGGCAATCAGAACTATGGACCTACAATCTCAATACCCGACAAAAAAAGCGAATTTCATATAACGGCACCTCACCGGAGTGGGCTCCCCATAAAAACCATCTTGCCTATATTAATAATGGAATATTAGATATCTCTGACCTCAACCGATTCTACAACATCGCAACCGGGGTCAGTGATTTCACGTGGCTCCCGGACGGCAGTGGATTCCTTCTATCTTCATCTGGAACCCTCAATCCGGATGGATGGTCTAGTGCCTCTTTGTTTACTAAAAAAGTCGGCAATCACTATGAGGATATTGTATTGTTCGGAGGCGTGGAGCCGTTTTTCACACTACCTAAAGAAATCGGGACAAATGAACAAAACAAACTGATTGCCGTCAATGCGGAAGAGCTGACCTATTCCCCGAGTGGCAAGTGGATTTCGTTTGTGGTGTCTCCCACCGCTTCCTGGTCCATGGACAGCGATATGGTCTGTGTCATTGATAGTCTAGGAAAGAGTTTCGAGGTACTGGACGAGATGATTTTGCAGGTAGGACAGCCGAAATGGTCACCTTCCACCGATACATTAGCCTATATCGCAGGCGGCGGAAGAATCGTGTTCGGCTTCAAAAATAAGGACTTAAAGGTAAAAGAAATGCCTGCGTCAGGGACATACACACCTGCCGATTACGCTGACCTTGATTTTGATTGGATGACTGACAAATCACTTGTCGTGTCGAGGATCAAGGAGCAAGAGTGGACAAACGACTTTAGCAAGCATCCCCTGCCCGTCCTTTACACCTTGAGTATCGATTCGAAGAAACAAATGAAGATAACCAGCCCTCCTAAAGGGTCTGGAGACTATGCTCCTCAGTATATCTCGTCCATTGGTAAACTCGCTTGGTTAAGGGGGAAATCCCTCACTGATACGAAAAGGGATCTGTGGATCGGAAATAGGGATGGGACTGAAGCTATGGAGTGGGTTCGGGATATTGAGGAGATTGTTTTCTACACAAGCTAGTAAGTTTTGTGATATCATGCGCGGGATGTTTCTTCCTTCTTTCTTTCCTTAGGATAAAGAATTTTCGACATCCCGGCACGATTATTTGATATCTCGCATGATAATCTCTATTCCGGCATGAAAAGTCCAGATCCCGCTCGATTATCTACCATCAGGCATGATTCCTTTCATTTCCCGCATGATACTCCCGCAAAGGAGATTGCTGACTCAGAGATCATCTCACAAACCGGCCATGAGACTTGTCCTGGACCCAGCTCCCATCTACAACAGACAATTTCATGGTCTAAAAAGGGAGGGTTACATTCAAATCACGCCTAAAAATAGGGATTTCTCTCCCCTCACACTCAATTTGATATCTTCATAACCACCACATCAAATAACTCACCATCCGCACAGCGATGTACCCTTTGAATAATCCAGAAAATAACATATACTTTTAATAGATTAAAAGGAGGGGAAGATACATGGCTATTTATCATAAAATCATCGGGGACGGCTTTCCCATCGTAATGGTGCATGGGTGGACGCTGGATCATCAGGCCATGATGCATGCAATGGAACCGAACTTCGAGAACCGCACCGGATGGAAACGGATTTACATAGATCTGCCTGGAATGGGGAAATCGGAAGCACTACCTTCCATCAAAAATTCCGACGATATGTTGGAAGCTGTACTGGCACTACTGGACGAGTTGATTCCAGATCAACCCTTCATTGTGTGCGGATATTCGTATGGGGGCTATATGGCGAGGGGAATTGTAGAGGCTCGACAAGATAGAGTTCGGGGCTTAATGCTTCTGGCACCCATGGTAATACCCGATACGGATAAAAGAGAACTGCCGCAGCAAATCGTACTGAAAAAGGACCCTGACTTACTATCGAATCTTTCCTCACTGGAAGCAGAGGCTTTTTCCGCGATGGGAGTCGTGCAGGGTCAGAGGGAATGGGAAAGGTTCCGTGATGACATCCTGCTTCCTTCCACTCATACGAACGAGGAATTCGTAAACAGGATCCGGGAAAATGGCTACGGCTTCACCTTCGAGCTTTCACATACACTTGACTGTCCAACTCTGATCGTAACAGGACGGCAAGATCATGTAGTCGGATATCAGGATGCTTGGCGACTAATCGAGAACTACCCAAGGGCTACCTTCACCGTGCTTGATATGGGTGGTCATAATGTGCAGATTGAGCAGGAGGATGTGTTCAATTCATTGGTGCATAATTGGCTGGACAGGTTCGAAAAGGATAGGTAACAGAAAAAAAAGGACCATGCAACCTGGTCCTTTTCCTTTTTCCTCACCCCATCCAATCCCAATTCTCCCTATCCTCTATATCCATATGCCGCGGAATTCGATCATGCGGCACCTCTCCCTCGTCATCCAAATAATAATGTCTGATAGGTTTCAAGTCGTCATCCAGTTCATATACGAGGGGGATGCCATTAGGGATGTTGAGACTGACAACCCCGTCATCCGGAATATGGTCAAGGAATTTCACGAGGGCCCGAAGCGTGTTTCCGTGTGCTGAAATGATGACACGTTTATTGTCCCGAATGCTCGGGACGATCACCTCATGCCAATAGACGAGAGCCCTCTTTTCCGTATCGAGGAGACTTTCTGATAATGGCATATTCTCCTTGCCAACGGCGGCGTATTTCGGATCGGACAGATTTTCGCGATGGCCCTCTTCTGAAATGGCCGGTGGCCGGACATCGGCCGACCTTCTCCATTCATGAACCTGCTCTTCCCCGAATTGCTCCGTCACTTCATCTTTATCCAGTCCCTGCAGACCCCCATAATGCCGCTCATTTAATCTCCATGATTTATATACGGGAATCCAGACCAGGTCCATTTCGTGCAGAGCGATCCATAGCGTACGGATCGCCCTTTTCAAAACAGATGTATGGGCCACATCGAAAATGAACCCGTGTTTCTTCAGGACCGCCCCTGCTTTTCTTGCTTCTGTATAGCCGTCATCGGTTAAATCGACATCCGTCCAACCGGTGAACCTGTTTTCAAGATTATAGAGGCTCTCGCCGTGACGAAGGAACACAAGCTTCTTCATTTTCATCACTCCAGATCTTTTTTTTCAGTATGTGCATCTCGGAATAGAAATATTGAGTAATTTAGGAAGTATTGTACCAAAATAGGAATAACCAATTTCGAGAGGAGACGTTGTAATGTTCAAACAGAACGCTGGTGAGAAGTTAATTGATCTTTTGATTGAATGGGGAGTCGACCATATTTACGGTATGCCAGGGGACTCCATCAATTCCATTATAGAACCACTTCGGAAAAGACAGGACAAAATCAAGTTCATTCAAGTCAGGCATGAGGAAGCAGGGGCATTGGCCGCTGCCGCTTATGCAAAATTAACGGGGAAACTGGGCGTATGCACGGCGATTGCCGGTCCAGGTGCGATCCACCTTCTAAATGGATTGTATGATGCAAAGCTAGATAAAGCTCCGGTGTTGGCAATCACTGGCCAAGTGGAAACGGACCTTTTAGGGACGGACTCTTTTCAAGAAGTGAATCTTGAGCGGATGTTCGACGATGTGGCCGTGTATAATCAGCGCATCATGTCCGCTGATCAGCTTCCCGCCGTCGTCAATCAGGCGATCCGGACTGCCTATGCGAAAAAAGGGGTGTCCGTCCTGACCATCCCGGATGACATCCCGCGCTTTGAAGTAGGAAAAGAAGCACGTGTGACGTCCCATTTTTCAGTAAAGCAGAACATTGCGCCTCTTCCTGAGGATTTGCAAAGAGCAAAAGAACTCATCGAGGGTGCGGAACGACCGATCATTCTTGCGGGAAAAGGCGTCCACGGGCACCGGGAAACACTATTATCATTTGCTGAAAAAGTGGGGGCACCCATCGTGTTGACCCTGCCTGGCAAAGGGGTCATCCCTGATAAGCATCCGTATTGCTTAGGAGGACTCGGCCTGATCGGGACAAAGCCTTCGTATGAAGCCATGCAGGAAGCCGATATGCTTATGATGATCGGGACCTCATTCCCGTTCACCGGATTCCTGCCTGATAATGCCAAAACCATTCATATTGACATTGACCCATCCCAAATCGGGAAGCGCTACCCCGTTGATGTTGGTCTTGCCGGGGATGCCGGCACTTCCCTTAAGTGGCTGACCGAACATGTCGCAACGAAAGAAGATCGAACATTCCTGGAGAAAAATCAGGAACGCACGAGCAAGTGGTGGGATAACTTAGAATCACAAGAGGAAGATGGATCGGTCCCACTCAAACCGCAGCGACTGATTCATGCCCTTAAGGAAGTCGCGTCCGATGACGCCATCCTGTCCGTTGACGTCGGAAACGTAACGGTGTGGATGGCCCGGCACTTCCCAATCACCAATCAGTCCTTCATCATTTCGAGCTGGCTTGCGACACTCGGCTGTGGGCTTCCGGGTGCCATTGCCGGTCAAATCGCCTATCCTGATCGACAGGTATTCGCGATTTGTGGCGACGGTGGTTTCGCCATGACGATGGCGGACTTCGTCACGGCAGTCAAATATGACTTACCCATCATCGTCGTGATCCTAAACAATCATAAGATTGCCATGATCAAGTTCGAGCAGGAAGTGATGGGGAATATTGAATTCGGCACAAACCTCCAGAACCCTGACTTCGCTAAATACGCCGAAGCCTGTGGTGGAGTCGGATACCGCGTCGAGCGCCCGGAGGACATCCTTCCATCGCTCCAAAAAGCGATCCAACAAAAGAAACCATGCATCATCGACGTCGTAGTCGACGCCGACGAAGCACCAATGCCAGCCAAAATCCAGTTCTCCCAAGCCGCCGGCTACACCAAACACATGCTGAAACAACTATTCGAAGAAGGAAAATTTGACCTTCCACCGTTATAAAAGATGAGGGACGGACCTTGGAATGCAAGGTCCGTCCCTCTTATTGTTCTTCCAAGGAGACGAGGTTGATTTTTGCCATGAAGCCATCGGGTTCTTCTCTTTTCATTATGTTGGCGTATTTTTTTAGGAAGGTGATGGCTTGTGATTTTTCTGTGATGGAAACATTTCCGTCACTGTTGGAGAGGTTTTCACCATGAGGACCGAGGGCTTCTTGTACATCTTCATCTTGTTTTCTCGGATCAAGGACGATTTCCAGTCTATAGCGTTTATTTTCATCCGGTCTTGGAATCGTGATCGACTCAATTGTCCCATCCTTCTTCACTCTGACCGTTCCTGAAGATGCGACAGTGTTCAGTGGTTCAATAGCGTTTCTGATAATTTGAAGGGATGTTGCATCATCGGGATATGGTTTTAATTGAACACCTACGACTGCTCCTTTAGGTAAAGTGGTCTCACCGCGTAATAGGAGTGATTTTTTGAATAACTGCACTGTTGCGTCCAACTTCAATGCTTCACCATGCATTTGCACGACCTTTTCCACTTCACTCTTCTCTTTACTTTCATCAACCAAAATCACCCTGCACCCTGCTATCATTGGAAGGACACATAGCATGGCTATCACCCACTTCCTACCCCAACCCTGCATACTTAAATCACCCTCTAACTTAACCAGTTTAGTTAACTCCCATTATACCTCTTCCAATCCCAATAAAAGTAAATAAATCAAAAAAATCATCCCGATCGATAACCGACCAGGATGATTTTCTCTGTCTCAAAGCGAGACGATGATCCTCTTATAATAGTTCAATATACCCTTCTGTCCCATGCACACGGATTCTTTGTCCATCTTGTATCAGCTCGGTCGCACGTTCAATGCCGACGACAGCCGGTAGTCCATATTCCCGTGCAATCACCGCTCCATGGGTCATCAGTCCGCCAACTTCAGTGACTAACCCTTTGATGAAGACAAATAACGGTGTCCAGCTCGGGTCGGTATAAGGGGTAACCAAAATATCTCCCTCTTCCAAATCCGCGTTTTCCATGTTGACAATCACCCGTGCACGCCCCTCTATCACCCCTGATGAAACAGCCAGGCCGGCAATGGCACCTGCGGGAAGATCTTCCCGTTTGTATTCACCGGTGATGATTTCACCGTCCGACGTAATCACACGTGGCGGCGTCAGTTTTTCATTGTAGTCGTACTCTTCTTTTCGCTTAGAGATGAGGTCATCTTTCGACTCATTGGTTCTCACCAAGCCCTGTAATTCTTCGAATGTAAGATAGAACATGTCCTCTTTTTCTTGAAGAACATTCTGTTCGACTAGCCGTTCAGCTTCTTTTAATAATGCCTGCTTATAAACAAAGTAGCGGTGAATCATGCCGTATTTCGGATATTCCCGGTAACCGGTGAAATGCCGGATGATGTCGATCCTTCTTTTCGTCTCTTTTACCTTTTGTTCACCATCTGGTAATGAGCTTAATCGCTCCAGTAATTCTCGTTCTTTTTCTATAGCTTCCAGCCGCCCTTGCTCAAATTTACGCTTGCTTTCCTGCGGCTCAAACTGTTCGAGGTTCCTGAGGATCATCGGGACAATGATTGTTGGCTTTTCACTCCAGCGTACTCTCGAAAGATCGATTTCTCCGCTGCATCTCATCCCATATTTGGAGAGAAAGTCTTCGATGGCTTCCCGGGCTTCTTCCCCACCCTCGACTTTCACCAATTCATCCAGGAAATGGTCCTCTTTTACCTGATGCAAATAATCGATTACGGCCTGATGCGGACGAATCACATCGGCTACGTCCATCAATGCCAAGCCCATTTCAGAAGTGATATTATTCGGGACCGATTGAGACAGTGTATCCGCCACATTTTTTTCTCCCAACCACTCGTACATATGGTCATTGATCCAGAATAAAGCATCCATCGCAGCCATGATCACCCCGGAACTTTGCGGATCAAATAGAGTTCTCTTTAATTCCTTCATATCTTCTAAGATGAAATCGATTAACTCAGATCCCGTTTTCGAATGGATGGTTTGTTTCAACTGGTCGATCGAGACTTCACTTTTCTTTATTAGTTCCGCAACGATGGCAGGATCGGGGTCGATTGGATCCACTCCACCTTTCCTTGGAGCAGGCATACCTTCATCTTCAACCCTTTTGATGAAACCGTTCCTCTCCACAATCGTTGTGAGAGCATCTTTTATAAGTGGTTCGGATTTGCCCATTATATCGATGAACGACTGTCTGCTGGCAGGTGATGCCAACCGGGGTGTGCAATCCACAAACAATCTTCCACCGGCGACTTTCATCGGTGCAGGGGTCGTTAACAGGAAAAAGGACAACCCAAGAGGCTTCATGGCATCCGTCATCATTTGCTGATGGCCGACGGAAAGATACACTCGGTTCTCTCCATCAACCGCTTCCGGAATCGGGTATAGCGTCGTAATCGGCCGACTTTGGACAATGTAGAATGTGCCATCCTCCAAGCACCACTCAATATCTTGAGGACAGTCAAAATGCGCTTCGATCTTCCTGCCGATTCGGGAAAGCTGTATAACCTGTTCATCTGTAAGGGACGCTGCCTGCTGCTGATCTGGAGGGATAGGCTGCGTCCCCGTTCCTCCACCGTTAACCCCATAGATAGCCAGTTTCTTCGTTGCAATCTTCTTATCTATGATGATTCCATCCTGTATTTTATAGGAATCTGGTGAAACCAGGCCGGACACCAAAGCTTCTCCAAGACCAAACCCTGCGTCGATGGATACCACTTTCCGATTGGAACTCACGGGATCAGCCGTAAACAGAATCCCTGAAACCTGCGGGGATACCATCCTCTGAATAATAACGGAAATGTGAACCTCACTGTGATCAAACCCATTTTGCATACGATAAGTGACGGCCCGATCCGTAAAAAGGGATGCCCAACACTTGCGGATATGCTCGAGGATGGAATCCATGCCGATCACATGAAGGTACGAATCCTGCTGCCCGGCAAAAGAGGCATGTGGCAAATCTTCCGCCGTGGCACTTGAACGGACGGCATAGGCATGTTCCTCTCCAAACCGGGAGTGATAGTGTCTAACGGCTTCCACTACATCGGAAGGAATCGTTACATTCAGGAGGACTTTCCGAATCTCCTTGCTGATTTCCCCTATTTGATTCCGATCTTCGGGTTTAAGCTTGGATAACCTCGCCAGCAATGTATGATAGTTCTCCTTCTGTTCAACCGCTCTCCGAAATCCAACCGTCGTCACACTGAAACCATCCGGCACCTGAATTCCTTGAATCGTTGATAACAACCCTAGATTTAAGCCTTTTCCACCCACAAGCGAAAGCTCCGATTGTTCCATTTCCTGAAAGCTGAGAACCAATGAATTCATCCTGCCACTCCCCTTATCCATCAATGTTCTTTGATTTTAGCAGTACTGCATGGGAAGAAACAGTCTATAATGAATTTTATTAGCGTGGTATAATAGAAGTAGGAAGAGACGTTTGGTTTGTAGAAAACCTACGAATAAAGATGATAAAAGCTCAGAGATCATAGCTCTGAGCTTCTTTAAATACAACTTCATATTGGTCATTCAGCTAAACGTGTTATGCTTCTTTAACTCTCGTTTTAAGCTTTTTTCTCCCCACAACGTAATAAACCAAATACCCCAAGACATTAAACAAAGCAAACACCACTATCCACCCAATATTTAATCGTCTATGATGATAAGCATTAACCGTTGCCCAAATCGTAAACAATGTGATATAAATCGCCATTCCCGAGAACAAGATGATCGACATCAAATCACTGATATGTCTTGTTTCCATTTCCACATACCACTGTTTGCCATCCCCGTTTCCGTATGGGAAGAAATCAGCCTGTAGCCATTTGGGATTCCACACTTTTTGTTCGTAACGGTATTCCGGCTTTGCATCCCTGACATAATCAAAAACCATATTAGTATTCTCAACACTGCTTACATCGTAAATTTCAATATTTGCGATTTGATCCGTGCCTTGTATTAAACTATTTATTTTATTTTTCATGTCATCAGAAACGCTGGTTTTATCCTGTAAAATAGTTGAAACTTGTGTAGCTACTTCAGAATTTTCATTAGCATTTTCTTCTTCAAGTGACCATAAATATCCGAATGCAGACACGGTAAAAAGAAGTACAGCCAGTGCAAGGTAAAGGACCCATTTAGCGAACGACTTTTGAGCCTTGAAGAGCTGTCCTACAATCGAACGCATTTCCTGCTCTCCGCCAAAACGTTCAATGGCCACATCAACGGCTTCTTGCTCACCCAATCCTTCAGCTCTCAGTTCATGAACAGCCTCCATCAAGTGACTTTTCATCTCAGCCTTCAATTCCTGAATTTCTTTTCGGTTACCCCCGATATGTTGATAAACAGAATCTACATATGCATCAATCTGTCTCAAAGTTCTCTCCCCCTTCGATAAAGGTATCAATGATTTTCTTTACAAATTGCCACTCTCTGCGCTTTTCTTCAAACCCCTCTTGGCCTATGGGGGTAAGCGTATAATACTTCCTTCTTCCGCCTGGCCCCTGCTCATCACCCCAGTAAGAAGAGATCCATTGGTTTTTTTCTAGCCTTTTCAATGATAAATAAAGCGTACCTTCTTTTAATTCAAATTGATCTTCGCTTTTTTCACGGACCGTTTTTGCTAGCTCATACCCATACATATCACGGCTATTCAGAAGCGAGAGAATTAATGTATCGATATGACCTTTTAAGACCTCTTTATTAATTTCCAAATTTTACACCCCCTTACATATTTATATAATATATTACCTAATAATGCAAGGTATTCATTTATATAAAAATCATCCTTCAGTTACAGGATGATTTTTGTTAAATGGACTATCATTCAGATTTATTTAACAAGCGATGCTCTAAGGTTCACACCATACTCCATGTATCCCTTCAAGCATGTTAGCATATATACCCAGCCTTCTTTATTATCTACTAATTCGTTGATAACATGTTCATTGTCCTCATTGAACCCTTCTTCTTTAACCCCTACGATTGTGCTGCCATTTTCTTCTTGAGTAAAGGAAATGGTCACCTTATGGTTTCCTGCCCACTCGAAGACAATCCTCTTTGGTTCTTGGATTTCTACTATATGTATATCCCCTTCGGCCCCATACTCTTCATATCTCAACGTAACCGTCTTTCCTTCCTCCCACCTTTCAGAGCTTGAAGAAAACCAGAACCCTCCTATTTTTTCGGGATCAACAAATGCCTCGAAGATTTCATGTGCCGGCTTTTGAATTTTCATTTGAGTGATATTATTCATGAACCATCCACTCGCTTTCATTTTATTTAACACTCATTATACATCAGACTCGCCCATTCGAAATCCCTTGATTTGCCAATCTTACAAATGGTATAATTTTCATAGTGATAACGAAGGGAGTGAGATGACGCAATGACTAATTTCATGAAGATAACCTTGGAGAATGATATGGATTGCCCTCTCACTCATACGGATACAATGTGAAAATAGAATGAGTATGGCAACATCTGCTTATGATGAAGAACGAAATTTTAGCCACAGGGTTATGTTATATACCTTGTGGCTTTTTTATTTTCGTACCTCACTAGCAAATATCTTCTCCAGTTATTCTTCTCAAATGGATGACCAAACAAAATGAGGAGTTGACTGTTTTATGTTGAAGCTGAAATATCTTTTTAACAACGAAGACCTGGCAGAAATGTTGGTAAGGAATTGGGAATGTGATGGACAATCACCAGACGTGTTCACAACCTACAGAATATCATCGAATGCTATTTATTCTTTTCAATTCAGAGATAAGACACAGTTTCTGAGATTTGCCCCAACATCTGAGAAGAGCCGGGAAAACCTTCTCGCAGAACTTGATTTTATTTCTTACCTTCGCTCAAAGCAGTATGGCGTATTAGAAACGGTGGGTTCAAAAAGTGGAAATGAGCTTATGGAAGTTCAAACACCCTGGGGAGAGTTCTTTGCATCTGTATTCAAACAGGTACCAGGCGTACCAATTGGCGAGACTGATCTAAATGATCATATTATGTTCAGTTATGGAAAATCATTAGGTAAACTTCATCGGTTGTCCAGTGAGTATTATCCTGTTCAATCCAAGCGGTGGTCCTGTAGCGATGTCCTCACTTCCATTGAGTCGATTCTGATGGATCTTCCTCATGAGGCATTAGCGTTAAAAGAGACAAAGTTATTAAAGGAGTATTTTAAGTCCATTCCTAAATCAAAGAACAATTTTGGATTGATCCATTATGATTTTGAATACGACAATGTATTCTATGATGCAGAATCTCAATCTTGTCATGTCATTGATTTTGACGATGCGATGTACCATTGGTATGTGATGGACATTGAGCAGACACTTGATAGTTTGCAAGATTGTATTCCATCTGAGAAGTATCAAGAGAAAAAAGAATGCTTCCTGGATGGGTATCGAACCGAATTTGAAATCGAGGATGATATGCTGGCATTACTCCCGGCTTTCAGAAGGTTTGCCGATTTATACGGGTATGTACGTATCTTGAAATCATCAGAAGAACAATGGAACCATGAACCGGAATGGTTAGTAGGCTTGAGAGAAAGGTTAACTCAGGCAATGAAGAGTAAATCGATGTGTTTTGGATTGGATTTATAAAATTAAACGGGTGTCTGGCTCAATTTGTTGAGGTTCAGACACCTTTACTCTGTTTATTTAAGTTCGAGCTCCAACACTCTTTTATGTTCTTGAGCCAGTTTTTTTATCATAAATTCATCATTTTGCAGCTGTCTCATCATTTCTTTGCTTTCATTCCAGGCTAAATCATACATATTTTCAGAGATCATTCGGTTTTTATAAGCCTGCTCAAGCTCATCCTCATCAAGGAGAAAGATTTCCCCAGAGGGCAGAACCACAATATCCAAGAAGAGATCATCCATCCACGGGACACCGTCCTCGCCCCCATTTTCCAGGCATATCTATGTACCACTGAACTATCTCTCCGTTTGCATCAAAAATGGTAGTGACGGAATGATTTTTTTCCAAAGGAAAGTGCTGAAGCCACATATATCCGTTATCAACGATGCACACTTCTCTGTCTCCGTATTGGGTGATTAAAGGTTCCTTCACTTTCACTGTGTTCAACAGAGTGATATACCCTTGGAACTCCTTCGTGTGAAGATGGGTTTGAGCGTATCTCCTTTGTTCTACTCTCTTCCAATCAGCACGGTTTCCGTATTTTCTTTTGAGCATAAGATCAATTAGGCAAATTCAGCTGCCACGATACCCCAAAACGGTCATTCACCCAGCCAAATTTCTTACTGAATCCATAATCTCCAAGTGGCATAAGCGCTTGACCACCTTCATTCAGTTTCTCATAGATCGTCTCGAGTTCTTCTTCCGTATCGCATGTCAAAAAGATGGAGAAAGAAGGTGTGAAGTCAAACTGATGCTTCACATTGCTGTCAATACACATAAACTCTTGTCCCTTCAACGTGAACGTCGCCTGCATGACCGTCCCTTCATCTCCACTTTCATTTGCACCATAGCGAACTATGTTAGTAATGGAAGAATCCTCAATCAGAGAGGTGTAAAAGTTCATTGCTTCCTCGGCATCTCGGTTTTGAAACATTAAGAATGGTGTAACCTTGTTCATGGTTAATCTACTCCTTTTCATCTGTTTTCTAAAGTATCATTCAACTTTTATGATTATATCCAATCGCTCTTTTAAATTCCCACAACATTTACTTCGCTAGTTAGTCATCCCTAAAAGGTCAGCCACAATATCAGCGCTCCCCGGAGTAAACATGAAAATAGAGAGGCCAATTAACGCTGCACCCATAACTCCAAACAACAATACCCCTGGTTTTAAAAATGAACCTTGCCTAAACGCTTGCAAACCTGCACGGAAAATTAGAAATATCCCTATAAAAAGAATAGCAAAATAATAAACACCCACTAGATCACCCCTTTAATTATTACCATTAAAAATACAACTTAAGTAGTCCTTCGACTCCGACGACATTCCTTAATCATTTCTTTATACTGCGTATCCCCTAACCCATACTCTCTGAAATTCTCGAGCATAAGCGATACCAGCTTCTCTATCGGAACATCCGGATGCTTCTGGATATACACCATCAGTTCACTATCCTTCTCCTGGTAGTTTAAATAAAGCTCAACTCCCTTTTTTAAAGGCTCTAGCACAATGTCCTCAGGCACCGTTCGATGAATCATCACTTTTTCGTAAAGGGCCGCATACCCCTTCGCCTCTAAGCTATACTTTTTCACTGGCATATACTGATGATCTACAAGATGCAGCTCAATCGATCCTCTATACTCCCTCTGATCCAGCCATGCGAGTATCGTCAGTACATTCATTTGACAGAACATATCTTCATCAAACCACAAGGCAATAGTGTCCACACTCTCATGAAAGAGTGGCTCCAACGGCTTCAGGGTGATGTCAGTATATTGATTCCGCGGTACATGATGAACCTTCGAACGCATCTCAATAAACTCATCTGAAAATATGTTTTCGCACGTCTCTCCCCAACACATGGCTTCGTTAAATGGAATCATCTCTTCTGATTTAAGAAACCCTGTCTCTTTGAAACGTTTGTACATCTCTGTTCCATTTAGGATATGGATCGATTTATGTTGGATCACTTGGATACCCCTTTTCAAATGAACGATTTCATTTAATACCTTGCTTTTTTGCAGGAAACAGCATTTTTAATTCCAGTAAATCCTCAATGATCACATCAGCCTGAGCAAGCTCCACTTCCCGGGCAAAATCAAAACGACAGCCAACTGCAATCAAACCATTGTCCTTTGCAGCGTGGATATCCGATAACCGGTCCCCCACCACAGCTCCACTCGTCAACTCGAATTTATCCACAATATGCCTGACTAAATCTGATTTATTCAGAGATTCAATATGCTGAATACTGAATGTCTCCGTTACCCATTGGTCCAACCCATAATAATCGACAATGGTGTTTAAGTATTCTATTAATCCGTTACTGGCTATGTAAATGCTAAAACCATTTTCTTTTAAATGGCTGAAAACCTCCTGAACATAAGGATATAGGGCACCTTCCCCATTCCTTATATTTTGAATTAACCTCTCAAGGAAAAAGGCATCCGTCCTCTCTCTTTCTTCAAGAGAATGGTCAGGCAGCAGTGTTTCCCATACCTTTGGCAAAGGCACACCCATGATCTCCCGGTATTTCTCAATCGGTGTTTCGGCATCCCACTGGTTATTTGATCGTAACCGTTCAAAAGCATCATCCAAGGATACTTCTAATATTTTGTCTGTTTGAAAGAGTGTTCCATCCATATCGAATATCAGTGATTGTGTCATGTTTGTTCCTTTCACGAAGAATATTTTCATAGGCTGGGCTTATTAGAGTTTACTCACCAATCATATTACTATGTAAATCAAACGGTCCCCATTAGCTTTGACTTTGTTTAGTTGATTGAAATAAACCTTTATATGTTCCAGTTAGTAACACCGTGGTAAAGAGAAGGAAGTAAAATAATTTAGATGTGATCATAAGTGGTTCGTCTAAAGAATAAGCCAGAAAAACACTCGCCAGAATGAAAATACAATATGCCCAGAACCAAAGTTTGGCACGCTCCATTCTTTTTTGAAAGTACATAAGTATTGGTTCAGTACATGCGAATATTAATAATACAACTCGTACATGCATGTATGGGTCATACACGAAGAAACTGATCACGATACCAATCGCAGCAAGCTGGTTTATCCAAACAGAAGCTATTAAATTTTTCATATCAATCGCCTCCACGTATGTCCGCTTCTAAAACTTCAATTAAAACTTTTCCGCTTTTTCACACTTTCCATCTACTGTTCTCCCTTCAATCCATTCAATTCCAATTATTCCAAAAACTCTTCCAATAAACAATCGATTTGTAAATCTTTTGTCTACATAAAATTCACTATTCCCACTTCTTACCATTCATACTATAATACTATATTGTGGCAGGAATATTTTTACACAGAGCACGTCCTACATAAAAATTTTACAAGTTTAAGAATAACAAGGACTGCTCTACCGTAAGATGAATTTTGTGACAAGGTGAAATCCGCCTCAAGACCTAGGCAAATATTAGCCTGGAGGTGGCTGTGATGCCGTTCGTATTACAGTATCTTTAAAAAGAAGATTCAAAACCAAACAGTATTAGGGGGGAAACACATGCAAACTTTAACCAATTGGGTATTCCGCAATAAGGCAGCCATGACACTATTTATCATCATCACATTGCTTCTCGGCATCATAAGTTATTTCCGTCTGCCTATGGAATTCCTGCCTGAAGCGGATAATCCACAAGTGACAGTCGTCACCCTGGGACAGGGGTATGACGCCGGCTCCATGACAACGAACATCACGGAACCCGTGGAACAGGCGGTGGCATCGATTTCAGGAAAAACATCGATCCTGTCCACCACCGGGGAAGGATATTCCCAGGTGACCATCAACTTTGATTCAAAAAGCGACATGAAGGAGGCCAAAAACAAAGTCGAAGAGGCCATCAAAGGCATCCAGCTTCCAGAGGGAGTCGGACAACCGCAAATTTCCCAGCTAAATACGTCGATGATTCCGATCAGTCAGGTATCGATAACATTTGATGACGGCTTGACGAAAGAGAATCTCGACCTCGTCAACGATGAATTCAAGCCTCTTTTTGAAAATAAGGGCTCCCTGTCTCAGGTAAGCATTGCCGGAGAAAACAGCCCACGGGTCCAAATCAATCTTGATCACGACAAACTGGAGAAGTTACATATCCCGGTTAACGCAGTGATGGGCGTACTGCAAGGGCAGGATGTTTCTGCCTCTGCCGGAAGCACGACGATTGACGGCCAGAAGAGTACGATCAACGTCACGGACAATCTGACTTCCGTTGACGCTTTAAAGAACTTGCCGATACCTCTGCAAGTGCCGAACGCTCCTGTTGTCCAATTGAAAGACATCGCCACCGTTGAAAAAGTGAAAGCTGAAAACACCATCACCCGTGTCAACGGGAAGGAAGCCTTGGCAGCCGTCCTATTCAAAGAGAGTGATGCCAGTGCCGTTACGGCTGGAGACGATGTAAAAGACACAGTCGATCAAATCAACAAGGATTATGACGGTGTGGAAGCGACCGCACTGTTTACCACTGGTGATATGGTGGAGAACTCGGTCAACACCATGATTCGTGAAGTAGCACTAGGTGCCCTTTTCGCAACGCTTGTCATTCTTTTATTCTTAAGAAAATTCAAGCCGACACTGATTACCGTCGTGTCCATTCCATTATCACTCTGTATCACGCTATTCCTGCTCTCGTTATCCGGAGTCACCTTGAACATCCTTACACTGGGAGGGGTCGCGGTAGCGGTCGGTCGACTGGTCGATGACAGCATCGTCGTCGTTGAGAATATTTTCAGGCGAAGCCAGAATGAGAAGCTGACCAAACAGAATGTTCTGCTTGCGACAAAAGAAGTTTCCCGTGCGATTACGTCGTCCACTCTCATTACGGTGGCCGTATTCCTGCCGATGGGACTCGTCAACGGGTCATTGAAAGCGTTCCTGCTTCCGTTTGGTTTGACCGTTACGTATTCATTGCTTGCATCCCTGCTTGTTGCCGTTACGGTCGTGCCATTGTTAAGCCGTGGAATGTTGAAAAACACCACATTGCCAAAACACAATACGCCGCACCGCTATGTGAATGTGCTGCGCTGGTCACTCAATCATAAATTTGTTCCAATCTTACTCGCCGTTCTTGTGTTCGGAGGCTCCATCGCTCTTTATGTCGCTTTACCGAAAGCCGCTACGAGTGCAAACGACGCCTCTTTTGTAGCTGTCACCATGGAGTTCCCGAGTGATACACCAGAAGAGACGATCAAAGAGCGCACGATGGAATTCGAAGACACGTTATCAAGTTTTGAAGGATACGATTACCTCATCACCCAGTACGGTGCAAGTGAAGAAAACGCCGAATACGGAGCCGTGAGTGATCCAAACACAGCAGTGTATACCGTCATCATGAAAGAAGGATCCGATGCAGAATCCTTCATTGATGAAGTGAATGAAACGAAGAAGGATGAAAAAGGTGTGACGATTACAGCATCACCATCGTCCATCTTCGGAGGCTCATCCAACTCAAGCATCACCTATGATGTTGTCGGAAATGATACCAATGAACTTCTGACTACTTCCAAAACCATCATGGATAAGATCAAAGATGTAGACGGCGTGAAGAAAGTCTCAAGCAATCAAGAGAAAACGTCTCCGGTCTTCACCGTGAACATCAATACGGAGAAAGCGAATGCCCAGCAAACGGCCATGCAAATCCGTTCCTTATTGAATCCACAGCCGATCGGAGCCATCAATCTGGATGATGTAACGACACCTGTATTTCTGGACGCAGGCGTCAATCCTGAATCAACGTCAGATTTGAAAGACTTGACGATTGCCACAAACTCAGGCATCCAGCCTCTTACAGAAGTGGCTTCCATAACGGAAGAAGAAAAGCCAAGTACCGTCCTGCATAAAGATGGTGACTTATATGTCCGAATCACGGCAGAGGTAAAACCTGAAGAGCTCTCGGTTATTTCGAAGAATATCGGTACCGAAATCAAGGATATCGACCTGCCAAAAGGCGTTTCCCTTGATACCGGCGGCGCCGCTGCCCAACAGGCCGACGACTTTAAGGACCTTGGCATGACAATGCTTGCATCCATCATGATTGTCTACCTGATCATGGTCCTGACCTTTAAGACGTTGAAAGCACCGCTGGCGATTTTGATCACACTGCCACTCGCCTCAATCGGCGCCGTCCTCGGACTGCTGATTGCACGCGTCCCTGCAGACGCAACGGCTTTAATTGGAGCGTTGATGCTGATCGGTATTGTTGTGACAAACGCTATCGTCTTGATCGACCGCGTCAAGCAGAATGAGGAAACGATGATCATTCGTGACTCGATCCTGGAAGCGTGCGGCACCCGTCTCCGTCCGGTCGTCATGACGGCGATTGCCACGATCTGTGCCATGCTCCCGCTTCTTTTCGGTCATACGGAAGATGGAAGCCTCGTATCGAAATCACTTGCCGTTGTCGTCATCGGTGGTCTTGCCGGTGCCACGGTGCTGACGCTTGTGGTCGTTCCTGTGTTTTATGAATTGCTGTATTTCAGGAAGTCGAAGCGACAACGTGCTCAGCAGTTGGAAAGTGCGGAGAAAGTTGCTCAGTAATTGTATAAAGGTGCTTATCCTGTTGTGGATAAGCACCTTTTTTGGTGGGGGAAAGTTTGGAATTTGGTTCGTTCAGCTGCTGAGTTAACTGGAATATTCAACTGCTGATTATCTTGATATATTCAACTGCTGAATAATCCCTGTTATTTAGCTGCTGATTTAACCCGAAAATTCAGCTGCTGCTTATCGCCTTATATTCAGCAGCTGAAACCAAGAACCTACCTCATAAAAAAAAACCACACCCATCAGATGTGGCCCACCCATCCATACTATTTTGATTCCGAAATCAAATACTTCTCCCTGAAAGTCGGACTAAGTTCACTCCACACATCGAACTTATTCCCATCCACATCACAAAAAACAAAATTCCTTCCTGAGTGACCTCGGTCCTCAATCTCTCCAACCTTCATCCCGCGACGAATAAAATCTCCGCGCACATTTTCCAGAGCTTCTAAGCCGTCCACTTCAAACGTCAAAGAAAAGCGTTCATTCCCATGGACATCTATAAAGTTAGCACTCTCGCTTTCTTTTGATTTCACAAGAAAGATACTCTGGTTGGCGAGATTCAAAATGGCTTTATCGTCATCCCTGTAGTTTAATTCAGCCTCCAATTTCGTTACGTACCATTCCGAAGAAAGTTCCACGTCAGCCACTGGAATATATGTAGTTCCGACCCTTAATAATTTTTCGTTCAACTATGATTCCCCTCCAATTTTGGTGTCTGCTTGCCCTTCTATAATCCATTTTCCATTTACATATTCGACGTATATTACCCAAATCCCTCCCAATATCTTCCTCTACCAAAAATATGGGAAGTTAAGAGACTCAAAACCATACAATCAAAGTGAGTCCATAATTCTGTAATTGAATTAAAGGATATCCACACTCTTCATAGAACTTATGTATAGACAATTAAATAGAATAGGAGAAGATACGAGTGAGAGATCAATTAATCCCGGCCATTATTGCTTTTGTTTTAGTCGCAGCTTTATCCCCTCTGTTCATTGCACTCTTAAGAAAATTAAAGCTCCTGCAACCGATACGAAAAGAGCTTCCTTCCAATCATCAGATTAAAAAGGGTACGCCGTTGATGTTTGGAATCATTCTCTTTATCGGAATCATCGTCTCCTTATTTTTTTCACCTACGCCCCTGATGTTTTTCTTGGCCATTACCTACATTCTATTCAGCTTCATCGGCTTTTTGGATGACTTTTGGAAGGCATCCCGTCAAGATCCCGGCGGTGTTTCAAGTAGAACGAAGCTTATCTTCCAATTTCTATTTACGGGTACCCTGCTTTACTACTTGATGATTGAACAAGAAATAGACACGACCATTGGCATCTATCAAGATTTCTCTATTGATCTTCCAATGGCCTTATATCTCATTGTGATCACCTTATTTATCGTGGGTTCTGCCAATGCGATTAATTTTACAGACGGCTTGGACGGCCTACTAGGAGTGGTCGCGATTCCTACCTATTTTTTCTTTTTTATGATTTCGGACAGCAGTGATGTTCAGCTTTTTTGTTTAGTGATGATTGGCTGCTTACTCGGGTTTCTTATTTATAATATCTTTCCGGCCCGGGCTTTTATGGGGGATACAGGGTCATTGGCGATCGGGGGCTCACTTTCATTTCTTGCGGTTATTGAAAAAGTGGAGATTCTCATTCCCCTGCTATTCTTTATCTATTTTGCAGAACAACTTTCCGTCATTCTGCAGGTGGCTTCATTTAAATCGAGGGGTAAGCGAATCTTCAGAATGACTCCGATTCATTATCACTACGGCTTAAAATACGGCTGGGGTGAAACGACCATTGTGACCGCCTTTGGGTTTGTTTCGTGGATTTGTACGTTTATCTGTTTTGCGTATTGGAAGTTTGTTCTCTAGACATAAAGTAAAAGGACAAAGGAACTTTTTAGTGTCCTTTGTCCTTGATTTATTTTCAGGCAAGATGAAAAGAGTCTTTCACCATCCCGCTGAACTTTTCTTTTTCTTCTATATGAGGGGAATGGTTACTATTTTCAAAGATATAAAAGGTTGAGTTGGGAACAAGATTGAAAATTTCCTCTGAATACACAAATGGGCATTGAGAGTCATGCTTCCCGCAAAAAACGATTGTCGGGGTTTTTATGTTCGAAATGTCTTCTCTGATATCATACGTTGGCAGTTCGCTATAAGCGTAATACTCCAAACGTTTCTGAACCACTTTTCCACTGCTTGGCTTGGAAAAGTATTCATCATATCTGCTTGGATCGTTCAGGGACATTTTCGTCCATTCCCTGCGTGCCTGCTTTCGTTCCTCTCTTGTTGCATCATCGGAATTCAGGATGGAAAATACCTTTTTCAATCGGTCGTTATTCGGATTTTCATCACAATAAATGCTTTCCTGATCGTCCATATATTCATTTGTAGCTGAGGCCCCGCCTACAATTAATCGGTTGAGAGAATCCGGATGCTCAGCAGCATAAACCAGCCCTAACATCCCGCCTGTGGAATGGCCGGCAAAGTTCCAGCTATCATATCCTAATGCGGATCGGATCGCTTCCAGATCCTTGCTGGTTTCACTCATACTTAACTCCTCTTCATCCTGCACCTCCGTGCTATTCCCGGTTTCTTTCAAATTGACCAGGTACACTTTATAATCTTCCACAAACCGGTCAGCAAAGTGGTAGCCGCGCTCGTTAAACTCACTGTATAGATGCGTCACACACAACGGCTCACCATTCCCTGCTTCAAAGATTTCGAAATCCCCTCGATCGGTTTGGATCAGCTTTTGTTGCCACATACTTACTCCCCCATTCTGTTTTGTCTGTATCATTATTTTGGATTAATTGGGTATTTTATCTTAAACACTACTACCTATTAGACGGGAGCCAAAATGGAATAGTTTCAATTATTCTGTTAACTTTTCATATATTTTAATGTTGACCGTTACAGCTGCAGATCGTCATCTATAGCTGTTTATGATAATCGATACCTGCATAACCTTTTTTGAGCCGACTCTAAAAGCAACCTTCTAGTACTCTATACGTCTAATAGAAGATGAAAGTTTCGAAAAAGTAGAATAATTATGAGGAGGAAAAGAAATGAAGAAATATACAGGAGTCACCTTTCAAGTTCGAGTGACAGATTACGAAGAAGGGCTTAGTTGGTACAAAACCCTCTTCAATCGCAACCCTGACTTCATCCCACATGAAAATTTTGCCGAGTGGGAAATCGTGAAAGGTACCTGGCTGCAAGTGGCAAAGGGAGAGCCTGCAGTCGGGAATGGTCCGCTGCGTTTAGGTGTTCACAACATCTATTCTGAACGTGAGAGATTGATAGAATCATTGAATACGACAATAGAGGAAGTCCAAACCCGGGAAGGCGTTCCCGCTGCCTGGTGTACGTTTAGTGATCCGTATGGTAATTCAGTTGGGTTGTTTGAGGAATTAGATGCATAACTTGAGAGCGGGGTAGACACCCGCTCTATATCTGTCCCCATGAGCCGGACCTTACTGTTTCCAAAAAGCGCCGGGCAGCAGGAGGCAGGGACTGTTCGCTATCCAGGCTTACTAAAGCGACTTCCCTATAGAGAGCCGGCATATCATTTGGTTCCAGCCTTACCAATGTTGCTTCTTCTAAAAGAGCAGAAACCATTGATTCTGTAAGAAGCGCTGTTCCACTGTAGTTCTGGACAAATTCCAGTGCCGTAGCAGGCGGCAATTCGATGGAGTCACTACCGAAGGACATATGGGTTCGTTGCCAGTGCTTGCTCTCCTCACTCCAATCGGTCATAATGTACGGTTTGCTTGTGAGAAAGACATCCTCGATGCTATATCCACCCTTTAATGCTCGATCCGGACGGGCGACAAAGACGAGAGGTTCTTTTATCGTATAAAGCTTTTTCAAATCTTTATTAAAAAACGGGGAAGTGATCATTCCCAGCTTGATGCTTCCGTCATAAAGCATGTCGATGATTTGTTGGTTATGACCGGTGTGGATGGCGATCTGGATATCGGGAAATGTAGTGTACATTTCCTTGATGATCGAGGTGAAATGGCCCGATGTAAATGTCGGAAGGGTTCCGATCGTGATTTCCCCTCTTCTCCCTTCTTTTATCGACTGAGCCCTTTCTTTTCCTTTTTGTAATACTTCAAGAGCCTGCCTGGCATAAGGAAGGAACCCTTTACCCAAATCTGTCAGCTCCATCTGTTTCCCTGCCCTGACAAAAAGGTATCCCCCTACATCTTTCTCTAACTCTTTGATCCGCAAACTGATAGTAGGCTGCGAGACATCCAGGTATCTCGAAGCCTTGCTGTATGAACCGAGCCTTGAAACAAGCTCAAACGCAATCAGTTGATTGATTTCCAATTTGCTCTCTCCCAACTATAAAAATATTTTATAGTGACTATAAGTAATATAGGATTGTTTAATAGTGATAAGAAAATTATAGTGTAAATACACAATGAATAAAAGGAGGGCGTTAAATGAATGTGAAAGCAAAGTTCCAGCACCTCATGGACACCCAGTATAGCCGGCCCGCTGGAGTTCTCGGATGGTTCATAGGGGAGAAAATGATTCGCCAACATAAGCCTGAAACGCTGTGGACCATTGGAAACCTCCAGCTTCAGAAAAATGAACGGATCCTTGAGATAGGATGCGGGGCAGGATTTGCGATGAAACAGATCGCTTCGTCGAATGGAGGTCACAAAGTCACCGGATTGGATTTGTCAGAAACCCTTCTCCAGTCAGCAGCTTTACGCAACAAAAAAGCCATCAGACAAAAGCAGATGACATTAGTTCACGGAAGCGTTGAAGAAATGCCCTTCCCTGATGAAGAATTCACAGCCGTGTTCAGCATCCATTCTGTTTACTTCTGGGAGGACCTGTTCAAATCATTGGTGGAAATTGAAAGGGTGCTGTCACCTGGAGGAACCGTCCTGATCACACTTTGCGATGGAAAGGACGGAGAAGACTGGACTACAATCAAGAAGATGATTCAAGGTGAATTACTCCCGATCATGGAACAATTGAAGTTTAAGGATCTTCGCGTACTGGAGGGACCCGTGTCGCGTGGGTATCATACGGTGGCTGTATGTGGGGTTAAATCATCAACGTGATGACTTGATTGTAAAAAATAGAAAGCCACGGTGCGGGTCCGTTTATTCACAACGGACCTGACCCCATGGCTTTTTTTATATAAATTTTGTCCCTAATTAACCAACCACTTTAAAAACCAACTCAGATTCTGCTCCATAATAGCCCGGTGTATTCCCGGTTTGTCAGAGCTGTATCCCATGCCTTCAAATACGACTAATTCTGTCTCGACTCCCATATCACTGAGTCCTTTATAGAGCTCAAATGCATTAGGAAGCGGGACTCTTGCATCCTTTTCACCATGCTGAATCAGGGTTGGGGTAGAAGCTGATTGAATATAGGTCGCGGGTGAGGTTTTGGCATAGATCTCCGGGTCGTTCCACGGTGTATCTCCTACATGCATCCTGATAAAGGAAGGCAGATCTGTATTCACATAATTCGTGACCCAGTTACTTATTCCGCCTCCAACCGAAGCAGCCTTAAATCGATCACTGTAGATAGAGCAAAACGCTGAGATGAAGCCACCTTGGCTCCAGCCCATCACCCCGACTCGATCTTGATCTGCAATTCCCCGGTCCACGAGTTCATCGACTCCGGATATCACATCCTCGTAGTCACCGATGCCAAGGTTCCGATAGTTTGCCTTCAAGAAGTCATTCCCATATCCTGAACTACCTCTATAGTTTGGCTCCAAAACGATGAAGCCATTTTCAATGAACTTTTCAACAGGATACTTATCATTGAAGCAGCTTGAATGGATGGGGAAAGAAGCCCACGCCGGCCCCCCATGGATGAAAACCAATAAAGGATGTTTTTTATTCCAATCCATGTCTTTCGGGGTTGTTAATACCCCTTCTATTTCAAGGCCATCACGGCTGTTCCATGAGATGACTTCCCTGTTACTTGTAAGTCTCCCCTGGAGCAGACCATTCTCATTGGTGACTTTTTCACCATCAGCATAGACTTCGAATGTTTCATTGGAAGCAGCCTTACTATAGGCCAGATGATTTCCATCTCCTGTTATAGAAGACTCCATGGTACATCCATCCGTTGTCTCGCTTATCATATTCAGCTTCCCATCTTCAGATAATAACCCGATCCGATAATTCGTTTTATCCTGCCACATTAGTAAAATCCCTTTAGCTGTCCAGCGTATGGGAACAACCGCATGGTCAAAATCTAGCAATGGTTGAATCCGCTCTCCATTCGTAAGATCATAGATTTCGAGGGTACTGTCCATGATATGAGTTGTATAGTAATCCTTCTCACGTAAGCTTGCCGTGTAACACACTTTCGTAGCTTGAGGTGAAAAGCATACCTTACCTCCGACTACCTTATCTCCCTCCAGCTTCCGCAACCCTCTAGATGGACGATCGAGCAGGAAGAGTTCCCCATTGTGACCATCCTCCCCATCCGGGCTTGGCGCAGCCATGAACACCACCTTGTCCCCATCGGCTGAAACATCGAATTCTTGGATGTGAAAATCCCTTCCGTCAGTCAGTTGATTCGGAACCTGTTCAATTAATTCCACGTACCATAAACAATGATTACGGTATTCCTTGCCTACATGGTGGAATTCTCCATACTGCTCCCTGCGCTTCTTGATTTTCTCAGATTCCGGTGACTGTGCAATATAGTATATTCCCTTGCCCGAAGGATCCCATTTGAATACAATGACCCCTTCTCCCACATCGGTAACTTGAACCCTGCCATCACCATTGATCGACTCTACAAAGATTTGATTCTTCGTACCTCCGTCACCAGCTGAAAGATAGGCCAATTGTGTGGAATCCGGCGACCATAGTGGGGATGTCCCCTCTATGAATGGGGTGGATTCCCCCTTGTTTTTTTCATATATCACGATGGAATTCCTATATGTATTCTCTTCCCAGTCAGCTGTGTTTTTGACAAAAGCTACGTGTTGTCCGTCCTCACTTATGTGTAGATCTGATATGACAGGTATGGAAAGAAGCTCTTCTATACTTAAATATGTATTACTCTTATTCATTCAAATACCCCTTCATCTTTAAAATGCTTTCGTACATACCGGTCTTTCAGGTGTGTGGAAAAGGTCATGGACTTGATTCACGAAGCTTGGATTCGATATCTCTGCTTTGCCCCATTTAATTAAAGAGCGGAAAGTCACGGCCCCCATGATCATCGAAGAAAACTCGGAGATATCCATTCGTACGACAGTATCGACTGCCCGTTCATGAAAGCGTTGAATTTCTCCATGTGAAAACGTCACGGTGAAGTTCTTTGACTCGTCATCTTGCAGTTCGTCCTGTATCTCAAACCCTATCGTTATTGAAGCACTGCCGAATCGGTGCTTCTTTTCGTATAGCTCCATCAATAACCCTTTACAATCAATAACCCTATACATCACACCAACCCCAAGGTTCACCATATGCTTATTGTCTGCAGAAGGCGCCGTATCAAGCATGGTGTCCATCCCGCTTTCAGGTGAACTCAGAAAATGAATGAGGTCATCCTCGCTAGAATTGATGATGATTCGTTTAAATTGATCGGCCTGTTGATATAAAAAAGTAGATAGTTCTTCAATCGCTTCCCTTGTTTCAAAGAATAACTCATGGATGTAAAGATCCTTCCCCTTACCCTCGTACAACACGTAGCCAAGTACTTGATCATCCTGTTTAAAGCCAACCACTCTTCCAAAATTAAATGGTCGATTCAATTCCCGCTCTGTTGGAAATCGTTTCGTCATCCCATGCGTTTTTTGAAAAACACGGTTGTAACAATCCAGAATGAGTTCTCTGTCTTCATCGTTTAAGTGTTCAAGATGCTCTTTACGGGAAAACTTCTGAAAAGAGGATGGGCTGACATAATATTGATAGACCTGCGTCCCGATTCCAAATCCCATCCTTTTATAGAATGCAACGTTAAACGGATATAACATCACAAGATGATGCCCTTTGGACTTATGAAGCTCATAAAAATACTTGATTAGTTGATACGCATTTCCCTCTTTCTTATGTAACAAATCAACAGCAAGCATCCCGACTCCGCCAACAGGGATGGTGGTTTGGTTCAAGTTCATTTCAAACAAAAATGTCCTCATGCCAGCCACTAAATCCCTCCCTTTGAACAATCCATATAAGCTTTCGCTCGGTGTTTCTTCAATATGCCCCTGCAGCCACTGATCGGCATGTAAACCTGGGAATGCCCCATTGGCAAGTGAACAGAATGAGGCGTATGTAGAATGATTGATCTCCCTTATTTCCTTCAACTCGAAGTCCCTCCCCTATTGTGAAAGCTTGAGAGAATCTTATAAACGGATCTCCATCAGCCTTGATTTAGTCTTTAAATTCATGGATTCATAGAATTTAATCGCATCTTCGTTAAACTCCCACACGCCTAACTCCAATGAATCTGCACCAATCGTCTTAGCGTACTCTACTACTTCCCCGAAGAATCTTTTCCCCAAGCCTTTCCCTCTGAACGACTGATCCACACCAAAGTCGTCCATATAGACCACTTTCTTAGGAATGAGGATCGGCCTTTCAAGGGTATTCTTGACCGTGATGATGGTATAGGCGATTGGCTGGTCTTCTTCTAATATGAATACCTTTGTGTTTTCTCCATCTATTAAATTGTTAAAATACTGCCGGTCTAACGTGGTGTCTGCCATTTGGTAATGGTCTGGTCTTTCATTTGTATGCATTTCGTGCACTTGTCTTTGGATTCGATGAACCGCATCATAATCATTTTTGGTAGCTTCTCGGATATGTGTTTGCATTGTATTTCCTCCTGGATATTTTGAAAACTGTTAGTATAATAATGTTTATGTTTTGGCTCTTTTCGCGAAGGATTTTTGCTTTTGACAAAGCGAGCAGTGGTTGATTTCCGCTGCAGGTGCTCGCTTTCCGCGGGGCGTGAGTTGAGCCTCCTCGGGCTTTGCCCTGTGGGGTCTCAACTTTCCCGCGTTTCCCGCAGGAGTCGAGCACCTTCCGCTCCAATCAACTGTCTAAGAAAAGCTCTTTACTATTGAGCGTTCAGTTTAAATCTCACTAAAAACGGACTCAAAAGAGAACCGAATAACATTAAAAGAATCCCTATTCCAAGATTCAATAATATGTTTTGGAAAGGTGGAAGGAACAGGATAAAGAGGGTCGTCGGTAAAAACAACAGACTAAGCATGACCCTTCCCTTCATCGTTATCAAGTGCTCTTGATTGCATGCATGACATATGAACGGTTTTATGATCGGCCCCCATAAATACCGGTAGACCTTTTTCCATTTGAATTGGGTATGACAGTTCTTGCATTGCTGCAAAATCTCATCCCCCCTTTAGAAAGGTGAACAGCTAAAGGTCATTGAAATAACCTTCAGCTGTTTAATGAGTTCACTGAAAGGTTTTACCTTCCGCCTCTTCTAACCACCGATTGATCGCTTTAACAGGGAAGTAGTATTCATATCCTATTTTTATGTAAGGAATTTCACTAATAACAACATCATCTTCTTTTCTGGGATATATCATTTCTAATTGCTCGTCGCTTATGCCTAAGTAATCTTTTAATTCCGTAGAACTCATTAATTGAGGTTCCTCTGTTGAATTCATATTCACCGTAACTTGCTCATCTGCATTTTGAGAATCAATGATTTGGATGGCATTCGAAATCACCAATGCCCCTGTTAAAATACATAGCCCTAAAATAATGAGAGAAATGTTGGTTGATAGTTGTTTCATCGTATCCGCCTTTCAGTAAAAAATTACCTACCACAAATACCCATTATTTCAAACTTTTTTAATTTTGACAATATACTGAGAGACAACAAGACAATCGATCACTCAAATAGTTCCTCTCCAACTATCAGATCGAACTTTCTGTCTCCCTTTAGAAAAGCTAACTAGCCTCACCTTTTACATTTTCTTTCTAAAAGAATAACACCACTTCTCATATCCCAGCTTTTGTTCATAAAAGCGATGAGCTTCATTTCTCGTAATACCTGACTCTAAAGCAACGTATTCTGCCCCTACACTTTTCGCATAGAAATGGATATGTTTTAGAAGTTGCTCCCCATACCCTTTGGAACGATAGGACGGAAGAGTAAGCAGATCATATACATATAAATGATGCTTATTATAGAAATTAATCGACTCTCTTACACCTGCCAACGAGACGATTTCATCTTTAACAAACAACGCAAACAATAGATAGCCATCTTGCCTCATATCATGAGCAAGCTTCATATACCTCTCAAGCGTCAAATCTGTTCTTAATTGTTTCATGATTTCATATGCAAATATCCACTCCTCATCGGTTACCAGTTGTTTGATTGTGATAGAATCCAATGTTATTTCTCCCTTCTGCTTGTTTCTTATTAGCGCTCAATGCAATAAATGCCCCCAGGCACGATACCAAACATCCCGCCACTAAAAATACGTTCAGTTCCGTCTCACCGATGATGACTGAGGCAGCACCACCAACGGCAGGAAACAAAGCCACCATGAAGCCACTTTTCCCCGCTCCCATTTCACTCACTAATTTCAAATAAAATAGCCAGGCGAAAAAGGAAGCAAACAATGAAAGATACACAACCGCCATCCAGTAGGAAGGTATGGCAGGGAACGTCATCTCGGTATCTTGCATAACTATTACGCCTCCAAGGAAGATACTTGCAAACGTGAAGCCAATGGCATTCGAATAAACTGGATCAATCCCCCTGTCAGAATTAATGGAGGAACATACATCTCCTATGGACGTGATGATGGTTCCTGTAAGCGCGAAGAGAATCCCTTTTACGGATAACGTTTCAGGGTCCTCCATCAGAGTTGGAAATAACAATAGAAACACTGCCATGATTCCGAGTGCTCCCCCAATGCCTAACCCTTTGCTTACAGATTCTTTCTTCACTAGTGCAAGGGCTGCCGGTGTCAGCACCACTTTCAGGGAAAAGATCATCGTGACGATAGCCGCTGAACTCATGATGGTCCCATAATAAAGGAATAAATAACTCCATGCGAAATTGCATAATCCAAAAAGGATGACTGTCAGATAATCTTTCTTCTTAAGTGTGTAAAAAGGTTTCCTTACAAAGATGAGCAGTAAGAACAGAAGTGTTGTGATGATCAATCGGAAGAATAACGATAGCTCCAAAGGTACGGGATCCCCTTGAATCTTAACCGCAATGAAGTTCAACCCCCAAACCAATGTGCAGAATCCAAATAAAAGCTTTGTCATACGATGGCCTCCAGTAGTTGTTTTCTCCACTTATTATTGATTTTCACTGTCATTTCCTAAAGGGTCAGTTTACAATAAATGCACATGACAGATTGGAGGACCAAAGATGTTTGAGCTTTTATTCAGTATCGATCGAGAAAGCCATATCCCGATGTATCATCAAATCTATCAGTATCTGCGTACTCAGATTCTGTCTGGAAATATAGATAAAAACACGAAGCTACCCTCCGTCAGGCGTTTGGCTGAACAACTCAATGTAAGTCGGAATACGACACAAGTTGCCTATGAACAACTGCAATCAGAAGGGTATATCCGGAGTGAAAACAAGAAGGGCTATTTTGTCGAAGCGATGATTTCCGATGACATGCTTGCCTTTGACACAAAGAATCAATCTCTTCATGTTGAAACCATAACGAAACCTGGGCTTATTGATTTCAAGCTTGGAACAGTGGACGAAGCGAATTTCCCTCTAAAAAAATGGAGGACGCTCACAAATAAAGTCATGAAAGATCCGGACATATATTCGTATGGAGATAAACAGGGAGATAGATGGTTGCGGGTGGAATTGGAAGATTATCTGTTTCAATCCAGAGGGGTCAAGACGAGTGCGGACCAGATTATCATTGGGGGCAGTACCCAACAGTTATTAGTGTTAGTATCACTACTCCTGAAAGATAGTGTTCGTTCAATCGCCGTTGAGGACCCAGGATATGATGTGGCAAGAGAGCTGTTCAGCTTAATGTCCTTCTCCGTTCACCCCATCCCGGCGAAAGATGATGGCATCATGGTCAATCAATTAGTCTCAGCGGATACCCAATTGGTATATGTGACGCCGACGCATCACTTTCCTTATGGCGGGACCATTCCGGTCAGCCAACGCGTCGAATTGCTCCAGTGGGCTAACGAGGTGAATGGATATATCATCGAGGATGATTACGATAGTGAATTCCGATATATCCACCAGCCGGTACCTTCCCTTCAGAGTATTGATTCGACTCAAAGAGTGATCTATATGGGTACCTTCTCTAAAGCATTGCTTCCAACCATCCGAATCAGTTACATGGCTTTACCAGAGGTGCTGATGATGAAGTATAGAGAGAAAATGGCGGTATTCGAACAAACCGCTTCAGCCATCCATCAAAGAACACTTGCCACTTTCATGAATGAAGGACATTGGTACCCTCATTTAAGGAAAATGAAAGCCGTCTATAAACGGAAGATGAATTTACTAGTAACCGAATTAAAAAAGCATTTTGGCGACCTCATTCAAATAAAAGGAGAAAACTCAGGTATTTTTATCATCATTGAAGTGAAAGTAAACCTAAGGGAAGAGCAGCTTATTGGCAGAGCCTTTGAAGAAGGAGTCATGATCTATCCTTGCTCCAGGTATTACGTAAGAGAACAACCAACCTACCCTCATGTGCAACTTGGATTAGGTAATTTGTCTGAAGAGAAGATTATGAGCGGGGTATCTCAGCTAGTGAAGGCTTGGTTATAAAAATTCTGTTAATAAATGAAGTTTTGATACATTATTCAATCCAAGGAATCCCACATTCAAGGCGTAACTCAAAAGGGCTACGCCAGATTGGGGGCAATCAATAGTTTACACGACCTGCAAGTAACTCCATCAACCCCTCTGCTGTATCTTTCTTACTTATGTACGTTTGGGGAAGTTGACCTCTTGAAACAATAAAATGCTCGGCATTTTCACCATAGAGTGACGCCGTTTTATTCGCAACCATGAATTCCGCCCCGGAAGAATCCATTCGAAGGTTTGCCCTCTTGAATAAATACTCTGAGTCATCTGTATGCTCTAACTTAAATCCAACAAGTAAGACATTGGGATTCCACTTTTTTATTTCTGATAATACTTTGGGGGCTTTTTTAAAATGAATGATCGGGGGTTCATCACTCGTCATTTTTCCTGTTTCCAAAATCGGATTCCCTCGTTGGTCCAACATTTTATCGACCACCCAATCTGATCCGGCAGCTGCCATGATCACGACATCAATAGGTTCAGATTGTACAATCGATTTGATTTTCTCACCCAGATCTTCTATCCCCTCAAATTGTATCAATCGCATGCTTCCATGGTTTTCAGGAACCTTTGCAAAATAGCCGTGTAAGTAAATCACCTCTGCTTCATGATTCAATGCTACTTCTGCCAGGTAACACCCCATCGTTCCTTTTGCTAAATTAGTATGTCCCCTAACCGTATCCCATTTCTCTAGCGTACCTCCGCTTGTTATGAGGATCTTTTTTCCTTTTAATAAACTCATGCATTCACCTACTATTTTCTTTTCGCATTCTATGTAATTTCATCAATAACTATTGGCATTCTAATAGATTGGAACATTGCATTATAGATACTTACCAAAGACTCTTAAAAACCCTTTATAAAAGAATATTTTAGCAGGAGAAACGCTTAGGGATTTTTCCACTACTTCCCCCCTGAATTTGAAATAATATCTAATTTGTTTTCTTCTATTTGGAATCATATGAAAAGGAAGTTTACGAGGATGAAACCACCTTACTGCTTCTGTTTCCGGTCCCTCGTCAATCGGTGACCCGCCTTCTAACTCCCCTAAAAATAAATGCTCTACATCGTTGTATTGTGGCTTATAGTATTCCCCGATTTTCTGCTTAATTGAAATACTATAACCCGTTTCTTCTTGTGTTTCCCTCATAGCACATATCGCTAATTCTTCCCCTTTTTCCAGTGTTCCTCCAGGAAGATCCCATAAAGGATAATCTTTTCGCTTAGCTAGCAGAATATAACCCTTTTGATTCATCACTATAGTAAAACATCCAGCAGTATTTTCCGTGATATTTATACCTCCTCTCTTATCCTATTTGACTAACCAATAATTTTTATAATCATTTGATTCTACATCTCTTTTCTTCAAGAACCCAAAATGGCAAAAACGGATTGCTCATTCCCAAAGCGTTGAATCTTCTTCTCCAACCTCATCCCTACTGACAATAATAGTTTGCAAGACGCCTTATTTTGTGACTGTGTTTCAGCCACGACTTTGTCTAATTGCATAGTATGAATCCCATAATGCAATACCTTATTAATTACTTCTCTGGCGATGCCTCTCCCCCAAAATTGCGGTAAAAATTGATAGCCGATTTCTGTGTGAATTCCATCATGATAAGTATCAAGGAAGACCATCCCGACAAATTCCTGAGAACTTTTATTGAAAATAGTCCAGTAATGTTCCTTATTGGGGGAATGGATCATTTCATGAAATCTTTGTTTAAATGATTCTTCATTAACGGTTCCACCTAAATATTTTCGTACCTGCTCGTTGTCGTATAATTTTTTTATATGGTGAGAATCACTTTCTTTTAACATATGTAATTCGCAGCTTTCTGTGGACAACAATGGATTCACCCCTTTTTATTATGAATGCTGATGCTATTTAAGCGATTCAGCTATACCACATATTTTTATTAGTATCTAATCTTCCTATAAACTCCGACCCCCAGGTAATATAAGAGACCAATCCCCATAATGATCACCCCATAGACCATGAATCCTAATCCTTCAAATCCTCTAATAAAAACGATTCCTATTACAAAGGATATGTAACCTATAATGGATATGATTAAAGGAATGATGAACCCTCTTTTACTTTTCGACCTGGAGAAATGAATTGAACTCAATATCAATATTGCTGCCAGCACTGACACTGCAATCACTGCATCCCCATAGTACTGCCACCACATGGTCATCTCTCCTTTCGACGTTTACCAAGAAAAGCCCCTTTCAGATAAGAAAATCATTCAAACGGGACACTATACCAACTATAATTAAGCTTATTCCGAAACCCTATCTTTTCCGCAATTGATACAGAAGCTTCATTGATCTCCATACAATCCCAATACGGAATGATTTCATTTTCTAAGCAATCTTGAAGAAAAGCATGAGCTACCTTCTGCGCAAGCTTTTTCCCTTGATGATGTGGTAACGTCTCAATGTCAATGCCGTGAACATTCCCAGCTACAACCCCTGAGAAACAAACGCTTACAATTTCATTTTCATAAACCACCATATACCCGACACCATGACGGAAGAATCTTTCAAGTGATGGCCAAAACTGTAATACTTTCGATTGCAAAAATTCAATGTTTCGATATGTTTCGGAACCGTTGTTTTCCACCATACTTTTTGTGATTTTAACAGTTTTATATCCTTGTTCTAAAAGAGGTTCATTTTTCTGGATATAATGATCCTTTTGTAATTCATATACTTTTTGATGGTACCCTTTCAGATTCTCACCAAATACGTTTTTGATCGTCTTATTCCACTTTGGATGATCTCCTATCGCTTCGAAACCTGTTAAACCCACTCTATTGGCTTCTGGTTTGATGACTGTATTGAAGTGATGGTTCAGCTGGCTATTAAATCCTGTGTTTTCTTCGTTTCCAATAAAGATAAAGCCATTATTACTTCCCAGCCATATAAATCCAGAGTCAGGAGACATAGGATCATCCACAAATATGCGGTCAGAATGCATACCTTCAACAGCGGCTTTGGATTCCAAGAGTCCATCGTGCACTAGTAATTTCTTGCATTTATAAAATTCAGACGGTTCAAGCTCTGGAATCATCCCGGTATCATCCTTTCTACTGACTATAAAGATTTGTTCAATGCATCTCTTAGATATCGATCGTTAATCAACCTTCGATGATGAATTTCATGCCCCGCAATAATGTACGCAATCGCACGGGCCGTCACTTCGGAGCCGTTTGCGTTTCCACGTTGGCGCAGCGCTTCTTCATCCAGGCTGCTTAGAAGAAGAATGGTGTGTTGGCGGACAAGAGCTTGATGATGGAGAAGGTCCGATAGTGAAAAACGATTGAACTGCCCTCTTTTCACATAATCATCATCTTTATATCCAGGCAGCATTCCCTTTTCCCCCCTGGCAATACTGAGAAGGCGGTAGCACATAATGCGCTCAGTATCAGTTATGTGTCCGATGACTTCCTTGATGGTCCATTTTCCCGGAGCATACTGATATTCTTCCGTTTCCTCACTTACGTCTTTCAACAATTCCTTGGTTTTCTTTTGTTGATCATCAAGAATCTGGAGCAGATCTCCATCTGGTACATTTTTTATATACTCTTTATAATACGGAGGATATTCGTTTGTTTCTGGCTTCTTCAACATAGCTTCTACTTCCTTTCGCATGCTAAATACAGATCACTGATCGATTTACTTTTAAGAAATCCAAGGTCTTCATAAAGCTTAATTGCTGTATTATCCCTAATGACAGATAAGCGAGTGGCCGGGTACCCTACACTCGAAGAATGGATCGAATGGGTCAACAAGTATCGTCCGATCCCCCTCTGTTGATGATCAGGATCCACGACTAAACTCATGATAAGCGGATAGTCTTCAAATTCCATGTGCAGACAGACACCCACAATGTTGTTCGAATGAGTATCGATCACAACCTTCGAACACTCATCCATGATTTTATTATGTTTATGTACGTCGATAAATTCATTTACGTGGAGGAGATAATCCTCTTTCGTTCCAATTTGCTTATACGCCGGATTGGCCCTATAGGCTTTCATAAGTAAACATGCGATATCATTGGCATCTTCACTTGCTACAGCCCTCGAGCTATACCCTTCAGGCAGAATGGCCATCATGGGCTCCGTCGGACGAATCATCCATACATTCACTTCATGAATCTTGCATCCAAGTTGCTCATACGTTGCCACAAGTTCCTCTACCACTTCTCTTACAATGATTTTTTCTTCAGTCGCAGATATCTTTTTTACATAGTTTAATAGCTTGCTGGCCAACCCTTCGTAATCTTTAAAGGGTGGCACTACAAATAAATCCGACAGGAAATTGGGTTTCAGAAGTACACCGCCAATGATCATTTCGCCTTCCATGATGAAATATCCGCAGTCAAAGATGGTTGCCACTTCCACTAACGTCTCCGGGGATCTTCTAAAATAGGAATCTGCATATTTCTGTCCATGGTAAATAGAGTAATAGCGAGTGTATACTTTGGGTTCTTTATAAACCAACCTTAATCCGTCTTCAATCTCGATAGGTTCATGCTTATTCATATTTTTTACCCCTTTGTTTAAACAAAGCACTTCGATCTAAGATCTTTTAAATAGATCCCTTTTCTTCATATACTCGATGGCCTTGGTTTTATTCTTTTGTTTAGAAACATATTCTGCTTCGTTTTTATCTTTAAAAAAGGCGTTAAATCTTTCTTCTGAAAGAGTGCCTTCATGGATGGCTCTTTGAACCGCACAGTCTTCCTCGGTTATATGAGTGCAGTTCGAATACTTACAAGCCCGTGATAATTCTAGGATATCTTCATATCCCTCTTCCGCTTTGAACTCGGTATCAACGAATTCCCGGACCATTTTATTCTTTTTCATCCCCTGCCCCCTCTAAAATTCAGATAAGCACAACTCAATATCCCGACGAAGAGAAATCAACTCTTCACGGGAACTTACCTTTACGTAAAAGCTTTTTAAAAATGTCTTCAAGTTCGCTTCTAAATACCAATAATTCTCTTCCTTTAGATGTTCTTTTCTACGTTTCAGTTCGGCCGGTATTCCTTTTAATAAGTGTTCTATTTCCACTACGTTCAATCCCTTTTCTAACATGGCGAGTATCGGTGTGATCACTCTCTCGTCTTCACCATGAACATAGACACTGTCAGATACAAGGATTTTCTCCCAAAGTGGGGGCAACATCTCTAAGTAATCTTTCTGTTCCATTTTTTTATTGAGAATCAATTCATCAAACGCGTCTGCCACATGGGCTATACTATGGGCCCAGCCTTTCACAGGTACGAAGCCCCTCAGATCATTTTCAGAGTTGATGTAGTTGATTAAGTGATCTTTGGTTTTATACACAGCGTCCCGGGTGAGAAAATCATCCTCATTATCCTTATATAAAATAACGGCGATGACAAGTGAGACAAATGCCCTTGTAAACACGGTATCCGTACCGTTTTCACCAATCCTTTTGAACAACATGTCGTCACTTAAACAGTAATCCAATAGATCCCGCAATAATTCATGCTCCAACTGGTTGTCTATGGCTAACTGAAAAAAGGTGCTGGAAATCAATTTGTCCCTAAGCTCACTATCCGTAGATCCGATGAAATGCATCATGGACTTTACAAGACGAACATGATTCTTTACGTCCCATGGTTTATCTCCGCTCTTATATTCTTGTAAGTATCTTTTCAGTTCCTGTTCTTCCATTACCAACTCGGTTGATCGAAAATTCACCATTTACATTTCCTCCTATTGATCCTCATTCAATTGCTCTTTTCCGAATAAAAAAGAGACTATCAATACACGATAGTCCCCACTCACTAATAAGATTAAGAAATCTCAGGATTTACTATATGCGATAAGAAGGTTTTGACATCGTAAATGTAGTTGTTCTTGTATGAAGTTTCTTTGAACGCACGATTTACAACCCCCTTCACGAATCAATTTCATATCCTATTTAATTATAACAAACTGGATTTTTTTAGCAATTGAAGATTTGAATTTTCAGAAAAATAAGCCTGTATTTCCAATACCTCATCCCTAACTAAAAATCCCTTTTTCTTTCATAAAAAAGGACTTATCCTATTTTGGATAAGCCCACTTCAAAGTTACGATCCACTTCTTATTCATCAAAAACCCGCTTCAAATAGTCAGCGTGACCTCTTATTAGTTCAACTTCTTCATCGGATGAGATCCAAAAGAACTGAAAAGTAAGGCCTTCTTCTTCTCCTCCACCCATTGGGTTGTACTCCCACGCATCAGCCATTTCATTACAAATGATTTTATAAAAATACCTATTATGCATAGCACCGTCATCATTTTCCCAATAGTCAGCTGACATCAATTTTTCCACTTCGAATTTTTGAATTCCAGTTTCCTCTTTAACTTCTCTTATTACTGCGCTAAAAGTGTCTTCATCTTCTTTTACTGTACCTTTAGGTATTTGGATACCTGCTTCTGGAATATCCCTGTGTTGAAATACCAGTACTTGTAGCCTTCCATCTCTTACTCTAGTGACGTAGGCGTATGCTTTTTTTATTGGGGGCATCGGTTCTAGCTCCAATCTAATTATCCTTTACAATCACCCTATCCTATAACGAAAAAACGTAAACCAAATGGCCAACTTTCTACTGTTTCACCCTATATTGAAATGAATTATTTATTCTTGTAGTAGTTTCATAAAATTAATTTGGATTTAAATAAACTGGGATGAACGACAAACCATTTTCTTCTCGATTTTTTTTAGCTTCTTCTGAAGTACTAGCCTCAGAACGACTAATGACTCCAGATCTTTCCGATATACTGACTTCTAGAATTTTCGAGTTTTCATGACCTTTTAGCTTCCCTATCGCTTTTCTCTTTATAGAGAGTTCTTTTGGGAATGCCTCCAGATATTGATTAATCTCTTTCTCTTCTTCTTTGGACAGTGGAACTAATGTATATCCATATTCAGCTAACAACGCTTCAATTTCTGATTTTTCATCCTCTACCTTTTTTTGAATTACCTTTCCGGATTTAGTTAGAGGTATATCGACAGCGTCACCCACTTCAAGAATGCAGTCCTTTTGACTCTTAACCGGGGCAAACGTCATGATGTATTCATCTTTTTCTCCATCTACTTCACCTTTACTAAAAATCGGTTCCACTTTTTTGCCTTCTGATTTTATAAACACTCCTGATTTCTTTTCGTTGACACTATACCCGTATTCTTCACTATTTTTCCTAGCATGGAGGAATTGTCGTTCCAGTTTACTCATCACATCGTATTCTATACCATCTTCTGTTATGGTCCCTGTGTCGGACCCCGTAACGACTACTCTTGTTTCAAGCTTTGAGAACTCGACCCTTGTAACAGTGTAGGTTTCCCTTTTGTAAGTAAATGTTTTATTGAGTTCTACCGTTCTCCTTTCTGATACTGCAGCTGGCTTGATGGTAAATTCTAATGGCCAGGTTGTTTCCACGCCGTCCCGACCGTTATCTTTATAAATCGTTAATTGATCAATTTCCAACCGGATGTCCTTCCCCTTATAATCCTTTAATGATTCAAACGAAAGGGCTGATACTACTTTGTTCTCTTTACTGTCATAATATCTACTTCCCCAACCTACATTTTTCAATTTTCTTTTTTCATTTCCAATCACTAAATTGATCGAACTTACACCTTCGAACAAATCAATATAATAATCTTTTAAATCGGTTTTTTCACTTTGATAGGTAAGGAGGAGTTTTGTTTCCTTATCGTCCGTCAACAAGCGTTCAAAATGGACGGTTATATCATGTTCTTCATCAATATAGGTTTGATCAAGAATTTGTCCATCACCTGATAGAACGGCATTTCTCACTCCTGAATCATCAATATGCTTACTTGAGAAAATTTTGTCATATACCTCTTGAATGGCCGCTATCACAGGTGTGAATGTTAGCGTTGAAGCAATGAGCAATAGTCCCGCTGCAATGATTGAAAGTCTTTTATAAAGGTGTTTTTTTCCTTTTGAAGAGAGTACTGGACTTGGCTTCTTCTCCTTTCCAGGGGGAAGACTCGGCACATTGAATTCTGCTTTTGCTTTTTCGACGCCTAATCTGGCTCTGCTATGTAATTCATCGGGAATTTCAATTTTTTCTAATTCGCGTCTAATATGATTATTCATACATATCAACCCTCCTAACCTGTTTTCGGAGTTTTGCCAGCGCTCGATATAATACAGACTTTACTGTGCCCAATGGCGATTCCTCGAGTTCTGAAATCTCCTTAAGGGTATATCCATGGTAAAACTTCCAGAGTATGATGTTTTTTTCACTTTCATTTAATGTCTCAATCAAGTCTTGCAAGGATAATGAAAGCGGAAGATCATAATCTTCTAATTCAATAGGGGTATCGTATTCCGGGTTCAGATGAATGACTTTCTTTCTATGTCTTAACATATCCGTGGCACAGGTTATGGTAATTTTGATTAACCACGTTTTAAAATAGGCAGGATTCCTTAGTGTTCCTATTTTCTTGAAGGAGCGATAGGCCGTTTCTTGAAGGACATCAAGAGCATCCTCCTGATTTTTCACGTAGACATACGCCATTCGATAAATATCTTTCTCGTATTCTTGAAACATTGTCAAGAAAGCCTCTTCGTCGCCTTCTTGAGCTTTGTGAACTAATTCAATAATTGAACTCACCTTCTTTTCCTTTGTGTATGACTATGTATTAGACGGCCGTGTGATGGATTTGGCTTCATTAATTTGAAATACTACAAAAAAACAAGAGGATTGGACCTCTTGCTTCTTTGGTTCATATTTTGCAGTAATAGCACTACTTGATAACCACATTCTCAACCAGCGCTTTCCCGCCTTGCCCCATCTTGTATCTGTCCCGGGGAATGCGTGCAGTTACCATGACATCAAGGTACTTTTCCTGGCTGAGCTTCTCATAGATATGCCGATATTTCTGTCGGTCAAGGTAGAGCGTCCACCCTTCCAGCGCCCGGGGATAATCGACATACTGTTCACCGTAAGGATCTTCGACGATATCAATTCGGAAGTGGGTTTCCTGCAGATCTTCATACTCTCCGCTGGCAGTGGCATAAGGGTCCATCTCCGCCGTTCCTTCTACAAAGAAAGGTTCTTCAATATAGGAAATCGGATCATACAATACTTCCCTTCCGATGAAAGATAATCCGTTTTCCTCCATATAGGACTGTCCCTCCATCGATGTATCGGCATAGCGTTCCAACGGCTCAAATTCCACATCCTGTCCGACGGCATTTGTTCCGGAATATTCGGTAAAGCGATCCTCCTCCACCATCGCGGTGACATTGACATGGACCATCCCACCGAGCGCCTGTTCATACAATTCCTTGTACTTCATCCTGTCAAAAACAATCCTCCAAAGCTGCTCCTCGCTATTTACCGTGTCCCGCACACTTAATACGAAATGGGTCGGCTCTAGGTCCTTGTATGCGCTGGCATAGCGAAAGGTCACGAGCTGTGCGTTCCCACTGAGGGCGAATGGTCGATCTGACATCCCCTTTAAGTCGTACAGAATATCCCTTGCTGTAAGCTCAACCGAATGCTCCTTCATATAGTCTGCCAATTCGTCATCCAGCGGCTTTTCTTCTACATCGCTTTGTTTAAACAATATTTCCTCAACGATTGAAAGGTGACCCTGCCCCGTTTCGAAATATTCTTTCGGGATGGAAACGGTCGCGTACACACCCACCGGTCCTTTCTTTAACGCTTCAAACAGGTCCGGGTACTCTTCCCTTGGTAAATAAACATACCAATCCAACTCATCTTTTTTCGTCACCTTGATGACAAAGTGACTGCCTTCTAGCTTGTTAAAGCCATAATTATAATACCTGCTGAGCTGTGCCTTTCCTTCAAGAGCAATTGATTGATCTGTAAATTCTTCTTCCACCCTGTAAGGAATGTCAGTCCCCTTTAACGAGACCTCCTGATCTTCCATGAACTCATCGAAAGTGTACCCCTCTTTGAGATTTCCAATTGTCTTTGTTTCTGTTGAAGGAGTTTTTTCAAGTTCATTAGAAGATTTCTCACTCTGTTCAGTGGCATTACACCCTGACAAGAGCAAGATGACCATTATGATCCATAGTCGCTTCAATTGCATTCGTCCTTTCGATTTTTGAACTTCCTACTGAAAAAAAGTACGTCAATCTTTCTGACATACTTATCATATTAGGTTGATTACAGAATGATGAGGAAAGTGAACCAGCATCGTCACTTCCCTTTCTGATAAAACCTCCGCACCTTCGCACGATTCCCACAATCCGCCATGGAACACCAGCGGCGACTTTTATTCCGGCTCGTATCGAAAAATAACCATCCGCAAGGGTCTCCCTCACACTGTTTGACCCTCCCCAACTCATTTTTTGAAGTAAGTAAATCGACAGCTGATTGTAGAATAGGTGGCAGCATGGTATCCAGGGCATCTGTTTCTTTGAACTTTAATATGAATTGATCCTCGTCTTGGATAACTTGTAGTGATTGATAAAAGTGGCTCACTGATTCATTGAAGCGTGCCAGGTCCTGCTCGTTGGGTGAGGTTTTCTTTGAAATGCGCTTGAACATTCGATACATGACTTCACGCAATTCGATTGCCTGCTTCAGGACATCTTTTGCTTTAGAGGGGTTTTCATCTGCTTCACTAAGAAGATCTTGTGCCTGTTGAACTGTCAACACTTCAGCGTGAACGGACCAGTCGACCAATTTGGCGTAACTCGTAAACCAGTCCCGCCTTTTCTCCGTACTTTCCCGCCAGCTGACGGTATTGATGAAATCCATACATACTCGTTCTCCGACCATCATATAAGGGTTTGTTTCCGACATAATCATGACTCCTTTACTCTAACCATCATAATACATATTGACAGTTAGAAACAACCGGAGTAAACTTATAACCATCTAAAGCGCTTTAGATGGTTAAACCCAAATTCAGGAGGTACTAAAATGAAGAATCCGATGTTGGCAGCTGTAAAGACGTTGTTAAAGGAAACATTTGAAGGGCCTGAAGGAAACGGAAGCTGGTACACAGAATCTAAGCCTGGCAGTGGTTTATTCGGGACGCTCGAAGGATTATCGGCAGAAGACGCTTCGATACCGGTCAACGGCACGACAATCGCCGCCCAAACCGATCATACCCGTTATTATGTATGGGTGGCGAGATCCTACTTGAATGGAGAAGAACCCGACAAGGACTGGGAAGCATCCTGGAAAATCACGAGTGTAGACACCAACACATGGACACAATTCACCTCTCAACTTCAACAAGAATACTCCACACTGCTTACAACGATTGACTCCCTTGACTCCTTAGATGAACAGACCGGAACGGGCCTGCTCGGGGCAATCGCCCACTCCGCCTACCACCTTGGTTCCATACGTCAGATGATTAAAGCGATTAAGGTTCCTAGCAAACCTTAAGAATGAAAAAAGCTCCTGGGAATCATTCCTTGGAGCTTTTAGCTTTTAATCTAATAAATTCGAGTAGAATACTACACTATGCTGCCATAATGGACAGGATTTTCACTCTAAGTCCACCGATGCTAGTGAACAGTATATACGTTCCTTTTTTAGTTTTAATCACAACTCGGTCCGTATGTCCATAAGGGGTGCCAATTCTTAGAGCTGACTTTTCTTCTCCTCCATACGTATCATCATTTACAACATCCTTAATATCTGATAAAGGAATTTCAATTTTGGTTAATTGGTATTTGATAAGAAGGTTTTCACCATTTTAAGAAACTTTAATTTCGAACAATTCCATCGCATTTCCCACTCCACTCTTCTCGCTTTTCTTATAACGCTATTTTAACATAAACAGAAAGAAAAATTTGGAAATTAACAAATCCTTTAGTGATTTTGTTATTTATGGACGGCTTAAATATTCTTCTAAATTTGGAGATTGATTATACTTCAATGCAGCTTGTTTATCCTTTTCAATTATGGCCGATGTTAGATCAATCTCATTTATGCTCGCAATGGCGACTGCGTAGTGTATAACATCCACTAACTCTTTTTCTAAGGAAGGATTCCCTGTATTTTCTTTTCTGCCTTCCAACTGGTTCAGTACCTCTGCTACCTCCCCGATTTCTTCTACTAGCTTCATAAACAAACCAGACGACGTGCGTCCTTCTTTGTATTTTAGTGCCAGATAGTTCTGTAATTCATGGAATGTTAGTTGAGTCATATGAATCCTCACTTTTCTTATTAATTTACTTCTTGTAACCCTTTATTTTTGTTTCATTTTACCCATTTTTTAAAAATTATCCTTTCATTGGTTTAGGCAAGGGAGATTAAAGGAATCACCGTTAACAACTTTAATAATCTTGCTCAAGCTTTTCGTACCAAATATTATCTTTAGGAGGCACACGATGAAATTTACAGGGATAGGATTAGTTATTGTTGCCGCTATATGCTGGGGCATTAGTGGGGGAATTGCCGATATTTTATTGAATAAGGGCTGGGATCCTATAGTGATTTCACTCTACCGAGGGGCTGTTGGGTTTATTTGTTTTTTCGTGTGGTTTCTCCTTCGCTTTAAACAAAACCGTGGCATCTCTACTCGTATTTGGATATGGTCTCTTTTAGCAGGTGTTGGCGTTGCTGGTAACTTCACCTTTTATTTTCTAAGTATCCAAGCTTCGAGCGTTGCCATTGCCGCTACCTTAATGTACACCGCGCCTGTATTCGTCCTTTTAATCTCCTTTTTATTACGAATAGAACGTTCTACTTGGTTTAAATGGAGTTGCATTACCGGTGTTCTTTTGGGGATTATCCTGCTTACTGGTGCCTATGATACTGAGTCGATTTCAGTGAGTTTGGTAGGAATGGCTGCCGGGCTTGCTGCTGGCCTTTCCTATGCTTTGTTTATATTCGGGTTTAAGAATGCGTCTTCTCATGGAAAACCACCCACCACGTTAAGCATTGCTTTTTTTTCATTTTGTTTCATCCTTTTTCTTTTTACGGACAAAGGGGAATCAGCAGCTGTACTGGCGTCTAAGGATTTAGGGCTATTTTTACTATTAGGGCTCCTGGGTGCTGGACTGTCCTTTTTAGTGTATGTAATTGGAATTCGAAAGACTACTCCGGCAAATGCTTCGATGGTTGCTATGGTAGAGCCGGTGACCGCATCATTATTTGGCGTTCTGGTAATCGGGGATCACTTGAACCTCATTCAAGTGTTGGGAATGGCGGTCATCCTGGTGACGATCACCGTACTTAGCGTGAAACAGTCCAACTGAGAAAGAATATTTCATCCTTTCCTGATAATCATTTAGTTTCCAAAGGAAAAGGGAAGGGAATGTGCAGCCCTTTTCCTTTGGTCTATCATTTGAGCATTTTAAACACTAATGTCTCAACGCACGATAAATCGAATAATCCACTTCGCCTGAAATATTCTCGAGCCCCTTTTCACTCAATTCCATGGCCATTAAATTCTCTTCAGAAGGTGGGAGGTTTTTCTCCGACGCGTAGATTCCGAATGCAGTCGATGTCCTAAATCCAAAACGGTGATAGTACCGGGGATCTCCTTCAACCACGATTCCTTTAAACCCCATTTCAGCCGCTAATGTGATTCCTTCCTCTAACATAAACGTGCCAACGCCCTGTTGTTGTTGATCCTTTACGACTGAAACAGGGGATAACATCAAGATTTCATGTTCATGCTTATGACTAATGGGGAGTTTTGAGAGGATAAAGTGACCGATGATCTTTCCTTCTTCCTCCACAACCAGATCTAGTTGGGGAATATAATAGGCTTTTTCACGGATCTCCCTTACCAATGCTTTTTCAATGACTCCATCTGAAAAAGTGGTGTTCCTGAATATTTCATAGACAAAGTCTTCAACGTAACGATATTCCTCTTTTTTTACAGGTCTGATCTTCATATTAATCCTCCAAAATAAATTACATCTCTGTCTACTTATTCTTCAATTATTCTAAAATCCCCTCCCTATGTGGAACAAGTAGAGTTCTTGTCACACAACAAAAATACCGAGTCATTACCTCCGACTCGGTTTCTTTTAGAATGACTGTTTCTTTACTTCATACTGCTCGCAATAAACATCGAAGCATCCTTCTTCATGAACACACGCTTTCCATGATGAAATGTCTTAATCCCGGTAGAAGTAAATCCCACCTCAGAGAGTGTTTCTTTTAGCTCTTCATGTACAAATCCGTTATGTACCTTTGGATGACTGATTTCTTCGTTTTTGTCAAAGTCCACGATGATAAGCTTGCCGCCGTCATGGAGGATGGTGAACATTTCTTGTAAAATCTTTCGGGTATCTGGGATGTGGAGAAGGACGAGTGACATGAGGATAATGTCTGCTTTCACTTCAGGCGTTCCCTGTGTAAAGTCGGAATGAAGGACATCAGCTTTGGTGATTCCTCTCTGAGTGATCTTTGCTTTTGCCACTTCTAACATCTGCTCCGATGAATCGATTAATAGAGTCGAGGCGACCATATCGGCCACTTCCAAACCAACGAGCCCAGTACCGCTCCCATAATCAATTAGGGACCTAGATTGACTGTCTTGCAGTTCTTTTTTCACTTCCTTCACGACAACCTTGGCCAATTCCATTCGCTCTTCTGTATCGTATCGCTTGGCCATTTCTTCAAAGACGTTCTGCTCCATCGGTCACACTCCTATTTAAGGTTCTTTGTTGTCATTATATCAAAAGTCAGTAATGGGGATTGATTTTTGGTACACTACATATAGTTTAATTTTAGAGAAATGAGGTGACTGTCATGGAACAAGTCACACCAGAAGAACAGCAGCAATTGATTGAAGCGTTTCGTTCGATCATTCGTAAATCGGAAAATGCTCTTGCTCGTATGAAACCAGGCACGCCGCAGACGAACTTGCTTGAGAAACGATTGAAAGCAGCAAGGATTGGCGAAGAGGTTCTTCATGCATGCTGGGAAGGCAAGGAGTTGGTTGTCAGCAAAGATGAGTTATTAATGGCAAAAGAGGTGCTGAAGGGATTGCTGTTGATGCTTCCTTCCTTTCTTGAGAAAACAAAGCCCGGGAGTGGGCAGCGGACGTATATTGAGAGAAGGATAAAGGCGTTTCAGATAGTGGTTTCTTATTTGGATGAGGAGGTCATCTAAGAGAGCTGGCAAGCTGGCTCTCTTTTTGATTATTTCCACTTGAACACAGAGCAGTTGGTTCACATTCCACCACTGCCTTCAATCCACCTTCAGCCCAAAAGCTAACCATCTTCCATCAATATCTTCGACTACAAATTCTTTATTATTGTAATCGGTAAGATCTAAGGAACGGACTATTTTAACATTAGAACTGACAAATTCCCCCTGAAGCTCTTCTTGATTTTTTGTAATAAAGTAAGCATCATACCCATAACCATATAATTCTCGATTCGGAATGACCTTTTGTCCATTCGTTTGGGTTAAGATGATCTCTGTTGCATCACGATACAAACAAATATGTGGTTCATTCGCATTCAAATATTCAACAGCCTTAAACCCTAATTTCTGTTCATAAAAGTTCGCCGTTTTCATTATATCCTGTGTTGGAAAAATACAGTGTGACTCTATTAAAAGCTTCTTCATCTTCTTACTCCTCTTACATTCTTTACACATGACATAACCGTATCTCCAAACGATCGTACATCGGATAAGTAATCATAACCCTCTGGAGACCCAAAGCTATTAAACATCCGAACTGCCACAATGTCCTCTTCAGGAATTACTAATAGAGTTACATTGGTAAACCCAAGTATTTGGTAGGACCCTTTAGGGACTTGATCACCAATCTCTGTCTTTTTGGCGGATAAATCTTTGACGAACCATAAGAAACCATTTTGAGGTAAGTCCTTATGAAGGGTGGATGGACTCTGAAGAGAGGTGGCGACCTCAATGATTTCTCTCGGAACAATTTGCTTTCCATTCACTTTTCCTTTCTTCAAATGAAGGTATCCCCAGTATGCGAGCTCCCTGGTCGAGACATACATGTTCATTTTGTCCCCTTCAGTGCTTTCACTCGTTTTCCAGTCTTTATCCCCTTCATAACGCAACATGACATCAACCAGCCTTTCGTGCTTCTGTGAATACCAATTGGATTCAGTAAACCCTAAAGGGGTAAAGACACTTTCATGAATGATGGCAGCAACTGATTTACCAGTTGTTCGTTTAACAATTCGGGTTAGAGCCTCGATCCCAATTTGCTTATAAGACCAGCTTGAGCCTGGATTAAACTCCCGAACGTCTTCATTCCTCTCTTGTGTCAGTCCATGTGTATGAGTAAGTAAATGTCTTATCGTTGTACCTTTCCAGACGTTCTCAGCAAGTTCAGGCAAATAGGATAAAACCCGATCATCTATGCTGTTGATGTAGCCGTAGTACAAAGCATACGAAACCGCAAAACCGATATAACTCTTCCTAACCGAAGCCACATGAAACTGGGTATCAGCCTGAACCGTTCTAGCGTCTTCTTTCCCTGACTGCTTCCCTATGTATTCTTCTAACACAATGGAATCTTGATGAATGATAATAGTAGAAGCCCCTGAACAGATGACTTTGTTAAATGTTGCTTTAATGTGGTCCAACACCGGTGAAAAATCTTTGTGATTAATGTTCAAATTGTGTTCAACCAGCGGCATACCTTCACTCCTCCTCATAAAATTCCATGTAAGGCTTAGCTTCCTTATAATAATCGATTCGATCGTGTAACGTGCCACTATGAAACTCAAATTTGTGACCATCAGGATCAGTGAAATAAATTGATTTCTTATCTCGACTGTCTCTCTTTCGACCTGGCAGAATATTTACATTCAAATCAGTTAACTCTTTATACGCCTGCTCCAAATCTTTTTCTTCAATCGAAAAGGCTATGTGAGTATAAGACTGTGAGATCTCATTCCTCGGGACATCCCTTTCCTCATTCAGGGCAAGCCAATAGCCATGAAGATCAAAGTAGGCTGTGGTTTTCCCTTTTACGAGTAGCTTTGCATTAAGCACTTGCTGGTAAAAGCGTATGGAGCGTTCCAAGTCAGAAACAGAGAAGAGAAAATGATTCAATCCTTTAATGTTCATGGGGTTCACCTCTATTATTGTTTAATCCTATTCCGTCATTCAACTCAATACCAATTATTTCAAATTACAGCGACTTGCTCAAGAGGAATGTAATGAAAAAAAGAAGCTTACCCTGTTTAGGATAAGCCTCCTTAAGTGAAAAATTCAAAGGCAAGATAGATTAAAGTTATCTTATTCTATTGTATCTCTCAGTTTTCCAAGTCTGAAACTAGCATTCCATATACAATGCTATCTGTCCATTCACCCTTACTCCAGAAATCCTGTGTGAAATGAGCTTCTTTCCTCATCCCTATTCGCTCACACAACTTTTGTGATGCCAAATTCCGTGCATCAAGGGTTGCTTGAATCCTATGTACTTCAAATTCTTCAAACAACTTTCTTACTAAATGACTAACTGCTTCTGTCGCATATCCCTTACCTGAAGTTTCAGCAGAAAAACTGTACCCAATTTCAACTGTATCCCTCATCCCTGTGTACCATACAGATAAATCACCAATGACATTTTTATCGTTCGCCACAGCTAAACTTAAACCGGTATCTTTAGTGAGGGAACTGTTCTTTAATTTTTTATCAAATGATTCATGCATGTTTTCACGTGTCCATTTAGTATGTAGTAGGTACTTACACGTCTCATCATTACTGTATATCTTAAACACATCTTGTAAGTCAAAGCTCTTAAATGGCCTGATTATTAATCTTTCAGTGGTAAGTTCCAAGAAAACCTCTCCTTATAGCTATTTGCACTACAATGGGTAGTCACAAACCTATAATTACTTTAGAATTCATTTACTTCACACAAGAAAAAACCAATACGACTGGAATCCGTTGCCTTCTAACAAATTCTTCTTCGCTGCTAAAATGTTCACGTTTAGGTGTACCTTCACGCAAATCCAACACTGTAAAATAAGCTTGTCGAAGTGCCAGAAAGTATTGTTCAATAGTCCGGTGATACTTAACCACTACTTGATCAATCCAAGGCTCTTTTCTTTCACCATCAAGGAAGTAATCATCGACAATCCAATTACCACGTTTATCACCGGTTTGCTTACTCGCAAATGACGAAGTGGTAAGGGGATGCTGGATACTAAAAACAAATCTGCCGTCTTCTTTAAGTGTTTTGTTAACATTTTGGAACAGGTGGTTAATGTCAGAAACGTAATGGATAGCAAATCGAGATGTTACTAGATCAAATGTCTCTTTCGGATAATCATACGATTCCATTGTTTGGTTGTATATTGTTCCGTTTTGTTCAAGTAAGTTAGAGCGAGCCGCTTCTACCATTTGTTTTGAACCTTCTACTCCTGTATAGTGTTTTGCCCCTTTATGTATGAGTTCTTTTCCGAACGAGGCATCACCACACCCTAAATCTAAGATACTATTATTTTGAATGCTTCCCATTAATTCATACATAATAGGACCTTCAATGGCATTGTTCGGACTGTCTTGTCTATTTCTTCTTTTCATATAATTTGAAAAAAAATCCGTTTGATCATAAACACTAGCTCCTCTGAATTCCATCGAAACATCTCCCAATCTACTACTTTTTATTTATTTCTTGTAAAAATCCTACTATGTATGGTCGCGCAATTCATCGCACGATACACAAATTAATGTATTTTAACACGAAATCCCATGTAGTAACAAGAGTTGATTTCCTAATTTTCAAAAAAATGCACCTAAATGAACCACGTGGACGGGTCCCGTGGCATTAAGACGCCGGTATAAGTGAAATAAATTTGTTATTGTTGAGAAATCTATATGCTGAGTTTATCAGCTAGGTCTTTAGTAAAACTATCCTTTAATTGAAGAAGGGCAATCGACGATGATCAATTAGCTTATCTTCCGTTATTGCCCCCTATAACGGAAGAACTCATTTTTATTTATATTGAAAATTCCCCTGAAAGATTTGAATGTTTTCTTTGATATGTTTTATCTGCTTCATTCCTACCATTGTAGAAAAAATTCCTTTGTTTTGAATTACTTCAAGTAAAATTTCTTGAGGATTATTTGCTTTATCGATTGACTTTCCTAAATTAAATGGAGCACTCGTCGTTGAGATTACCCCAAGCTCTTCAGCTGCATCTACAAGAGACAACCACTTTCCATTTACTTTTTGATTCTGTTGTTTGATTCCTTTATTCAAATGTTTATTTAGTGGGAATTGTATAAATCTGAAGTGATGCTCTTCTCCTGCCACGGTTTTTGCTGTGTTTATGACCTCTTCAAGTGAAATGTAACCTTCTTGGTTTGTATCATTTATTAATCCTAACCAAGTAGCCAGACCATAATATTTAATATTCCCAATTTGAACTTGTTCCTCCATAAAGGAAAATAGCTTTCTCAGTTGTTTATAAAAAAGTTCAGGTCCTAAAGTCATCATCGAGACCTCTGGATTATGGATATAATAAATATCTATGGTATTTAAATTAAGATGTTTCTTACTTGCCCCAATAGCAAATTTATAATAATTTGGAGTCAATACGTGGCGATGGTTATCTACAATATTTAAGTCAGATTGCTTAATTATGCCACCTTCCAATAAAATCTTCTGTAAGTATTCTTTTGGGACGAGATTTGCTTCAATGTCACCAGGAATAATACCACCTTTTGTGGAAACTATTATTTCATCTCGATTTATACTACCCTTGTCAATTAAAGACTTTAATACATAACCAACATCTCTTTCAGACCTCATCCCACGATAATTAATTGCTGTATCTATAAAATTGAGTCCATTCATTAACCCATATTCAATACCTTCACGATATATCTTTGAGTCTTTCTCATTCATATCACCTAAATGAGTTCCTAAAGCAATCGGAGATGTGTAAAACATTGGTGATTTTCGAAAGGATATATCTTGTTGACTTACGAATTTACCAGTTCCACTTAAAGTAGCATAACCAGAAATCATTCATAAAACCTCCTTTATGTCCTTCTTATAATATAATGGATAAAATATCCAATTTACAGACTGAACTTTTTTCTGATTATTTGTTATAATTAAGATATAAGAACCAAGGTCATTTCGACCTTGGTTCTCTTTGTGTTTTTATTTTCCACTCTTTTTCCATTAACCTGCCCTTTCGTATTATAAGGTTGACCAGAATTCTAGATATTTCTGGTTGACCTTTTTTTATATGGTCTTATTATAACAGTAGCCAGGGTAGAACGTCCCTGCCCATGGGACTTAGAT
>NZ_JBANLY010000021.1:0-60091 GCF_037046045.1 Rossellomorea sp. LJF3
GTCCTGAGCCAGGATCAAACTCTCCGATAAAAGTTTGAATAGCTCTTTAAAAATAAATCTAGAATTAACGTTGACGTATTGTCTTGTTTTGTTCAGTTTTCAAGGTTCAATATTCGCCGTTCCCGTTTGGGGCGACTTTATTAATTTATAACAAGTTTCCATGTGATGTCAACTGTTTTTCGAAATTATTTATTGGTGTTTCTTCTAAATAATTCATTGTGTTTCAGCGACGTTTATTACTATATCAAGATTTTAAGTACGGGTCAATACATTTTGTGAACTTTTTTAATAAATTATTTCATTCCCATTACCTCTATTTCATCCATGGTCCCTCACATTTATGATAATGAAAGCTCTCCCTTGTTTAATAAGGAGAGCCTGATGACTTTAATTTGTTTCTTTCTTAGGTGCTGTCTTCATATATTTCAAACATTCCTTGTGACTCGCAAACCGTTTAAAAAGGGAAAATAAGATTTTGTACCGTTCATCCATTGCTCTCTTAACGATATGATCAATCCGAGAATCCTTAAGATCGAACAGTATTTCATCCATCTCTCTTTTCAACAGATATTCTATTTCTTGTTTCTCTCTATCATTAATCATTAACCCCAGCAAGTATGTCACCCCTTTATGTTGGTATTTGTAGTTTTTTCCATTAAAAGATATTTATAATCATTTTTTTGTCAGATAGATATTTTTTTGGGGGACATGCATATCTTTAGTAAGGACAGACGGTTGAACGGAGGGATGACTTTGAATACGTTTCACACAGTAAACGCTAAGAAATTGAAGCAAGTTAGTTTGATCATCGTGATTTCTTTCTTTACTGCTTTGTTTGTATATAGCAGTAACCTCTCGACACTCTCGGTTTTCAGTACGAAGGATGGTCCGAAGGCGATTTACAAAGGGGAAAAGGGAGTGGCGATCACCTTCAATATTGGCTGGGGAGATGAAAAGGCCAAGCCGATCCTTGAAGAATTAAAGAAAATGAATGTGACATCCGCTACCTTCTTTCTTTCCGGAGCCTGGGCTGAGCGACATCCCGATTTAGTGGAACAAATCGTGAAGCAGGGTTATGAGATCGGAAATCTTGGCTATGCCTATTCCGATTATACGGAGATGGAAGCGAACAAGATTAAGCAGGACATAATGAAGGCGGATGAGGTCTTTAAGAAATTGAATGTGAAAGATGTGAAATTATTACGCGTTCCAACGGGACACTTCGATAAAGCAACGTTGAAGGTTGCGGATTCCCTCGGCTTAACGGTCGTCCACTGGAGCGTGGACTCAAAGGATTGGACCAATCCCGGTGTGGAAGAAATCCTGAATAATGTTAGCAAAGCAAAAAAAGGGGATATCGTTCTGCTTCATGCATCAGATTCAGCTAAACAGACGAAGGACGCCTTGCCGTCCATCGTGAAAGAGCTTAAAAGAAAAGGTAACTTCATTACGGTATCCGACATGATCTCAAACGGTGATGCCAAGTCATCGCTTATACAGTAAAAAAAATCCCGCTAGGTGACCATCGTTCACCTGCGGGATTTTTTCAGTTTTTAACCGATTGCCTGCGTTCCCTTTCCGTCTGGGACTTCTCTATGTACTTAGGAAGGCGCAATAGTTGGAAGGCGTTACAGGCAAGAAGGGCGAGCAACATAAGATACAGCCATTTCACGGAATTCACCAATAACACCGGGAGCCATTCAAGTGTCGTCACGACGATCATAAAGAATAGTGCGGATACAAATGTGTTGGTTTTTGCTTCTGATTGTTGATTCTTGATGTAAGCCACGACAAGACCCACCACAAAGATCCCGATCCCCAGTAGTATATAAGGCGTATACGACTCTCCTTCTACAGCGAAGGCTCTGAATCGGAAGTAAATCAGATCAAACAGGACAAGGGCGATCAGCACCACTTGAACGGGGTTCCATAAACCTTTGAACATCCCCATCCCGAATTGATGGATGGTTAAATAAGCGAAATAGCCCATTTGACTGATGACACTAAAAGTAAATCCAACAAATATGAACCAAAGTAAACTCGATAATATACCAATCACGTCACCGTCTTGAAAGTATGGCCCGAACTGATCCCATCTTATGATCAGGGCGGCGACACCTGTAACGGCTCCACCGATTACTAACGTATGAATAAATAAACGAATCCAGTTGCGGATGGTCACTTCTATTTTCCTCCAAATAAAAAAATATACACTCACTTGATTGTACCAACGCGTGTTTAAAAAATCCAGGTTCCAATTTTACCTGTGCATATTTTTTTCGATATTTCTCATATTAAGGGTAAGGGAATTTGTATGGAAGGAGCTTACCCATGAAAAGATATTCCTTTCTTTTTCTATTGCCCCTTCTTCTTCTATCCGCTTGTGGCGGTGGCGGGGATACGGGCAGTGGCAAAATGGATTATGAAGAAACCAAGAAGATGGTTGTTGATATATTAAAGACGGATGATGGGAAAAAAGCCATCCAGCAAGTCATGTCTGATGAAAAAATGAAGTCAGAGCTTATTATGGATCAGGGTGTTGTAACCGATACGATATCCAAAACCCTCACATCTGAAAAGGGAACAGAATTCTGGAAGAAATCCTTTGAAGATCCGAAGTTTGCTGAAGCCATGGCAAAAAGCATGAAGGATGGCAATGAAAAATTACTCAAGGACCTCATGAAGGACCCTGAGTACCAAGGAATGATGATGGACCTTTTAAAGGATCCGGAATTCAAAAAAGAGCTTACCGAGGTACTGAAGAGCCAGGAATACAAAGAACATCTGCAAAAGGTGATTACGGAGACCTTCCAAAGCCCGTTATTCAAGGCGAAGCTGCAGGATGTTCTATTGAAGGCTGCAGGCGAAATCAAGGATGGCGGAAAAAGTGAAGGCAGCAGCAGTGAATCCTCCGGTGGTAACCAGGGTGGTTCTGGAGACTCCGGTGGTACAGGCAGCGGAGGCGGAGGGCAATAGAGTGCCAATATGAAAAACATTAAAAGGGACCAAATGCATATTTCAGCATTGGTCCCTTTTTTGCTTCTTTAAGACAATTTTTCAATTACTTTGTGAGCGATTTCCCCATATATCTGACCGAGTCGGTGGTCCTCAGCATAAATGGAAGGGGCAAAATCCGCTTCATTCCAGTCCGGCTGCTGTAGAGGAAGCTTGCCAAGTAAATCGGTACGGAGCTCTTCTGTGAGCTTCTCTCCACCGCCTTGACCGAAGACGAATTCTTTTTCACCTGTCAGTTTGCTTTCAAAATAAGACATGTTTTCTACCACACCAAGGATGTCATGGTCAGTTTGAAGGGCCATGGCTCCTGCACGGGCAGCTACGAATGCTGCTGTCGGATGAGGTGTCGTCACGATGATTTCCTTACAATGTGGAAGCATCGTATGAAGATCTAGAGCAACGTCCCCTGTTCCCGGTGGCAGGTCCAGCAGTAAATAATCCAATTCGCCCCACTCGACTTCTGAGAAGAAGTTGTTCAGCATCTTACCAAGCATCGGCCCTCTCCAAATAACAGGGGCATTATCCTCTACGAAGAATCCCATGGAAATGACCTTCACGCCGAATCGTTCTACTGGAATAATTCTTTCACCTCGTACGACCGGTCTCTTCACGATCCCCATCATATCGGGAACGCTGAAGCCGTAAATATCGGCATCCACTAGACCCACCTTTTTGCCTTGACGGGCAAGTGATACGGCAAGGTTAACCGAAACGGTTGATTTTCCTACGCCGCCTTTTCCGCTGGCAATTGCAATGAAGGTTGTCTTACTTGCAGGGGATAACAGGTCCGTTCCTTCCCCACCTGCTCCTCTATGCTTCTCAAGCTCCTCTTCCGGAAGCTCGGTGAAACGGATCCCGACGGATTCCGCTCCATTCTCCTTTAATACTTGTACAATTTGCTGCTGGAATTGCATTTGCTCCCCGGTACCCGTTTTGGCGATGGCAATTTTCACACTGACATGGTTCTTTTCTTCTTTGACGGAGATGTCTACCACACCATTTGTTTCTTGTAAGGTTTTATTTAAAAAAGGATCTTTTAATCCAAATAAAAGTTCGCGTGTTTGTTGTTCCGATAACATGAATAACCACCCTTTTCTATGTATTCGTTTTCAATCATCTGTTTTCAGTATAACATATTCTCAGTTGAATGAATGCTCAAAAGGTTTTGAATGCTTTTGTCGAATAATAAAAAAAGCTGAGAGGTTATTCCTCATCAGCTTTTTCTTTGTCCATGGTCAGGTAATTGAGTACCCCCTGGTAGACGGAAGCAGCAATCTTTTGCTGGTAATCCTCTTTAAGGAGGTTGGCACGTTCTCCCGGGTTGGAGAGGAAGCCGATTTCCACAAGGGCTCCGGACTTTTTAGCATGTTTCAGGATATAAACATTTTGCAGACCCTTTGCTTCCCGGGTCGTATTTTCCAGATTTCGTGTCAGTTCTGCTTGAATCGATTTGGCGAGTGCTTTATTTTCTTCAAACTTTGGATTGTAGAAGGTTTGGGCCCCGCTCCATTTCGCAGATGGAATGGAATTCAAGTGGATACTAAGAAACATATCCGCTTGGGATTCATTGATCAAGCTGAGCCTTTTCTTAAGATCTTCCACTTTTCTTCGGCTGTATCCCCTCGTACCTTCATCGGCAAGATCTTCATCCTTCTCACGCGTCAGGATCACGAGAGCACCTTGTTCCTGAAGATAATCCCTTATCATCAGGGAAACATTTAATGCGATGTCCTTCTCAAGTGCATTTTGATCTCCGGCCCCGCCGTCCGGTCCACCATGTCCCGGATCTATATAGATGATCTTTCCTGATAAGGGGAGATTCCACGAATCCCATGTATCTTTGTCTAATATTTTATATTGAATGATGAATAATAAAATAGCCAGTGCAGAAATTATCCCGATAACCTTCAGTTTCTGAACCATTCCAGTCCTCCTATTTCAAGTCTTGGCGACGGAACAAGCCCCGCTGCCTTTACTAAAAAATATGGGACAAGAATGGGTTTTAGAACTGAAATTAATGCAACCGTAATTTGTGACGCTTGATGCCTTTTTCGTATCCTTCTGACCACCATGTTTCCACAAAGTGCTCACAGCAGAAATAAAAGGACTCATCTACTTCATTCGATACACCCATCTCAGACCAGTACAGCCAGAAATTATAAAGTGTATCAATAAAATGCTTCAATTCTTCCTCACAGCGCTTTTTCACTAATGTGGTGTCTTCACCTGAGTACCCGAATTTGCTCATCTTCCCACCAAGGAGATAAGCTTCTATGGCAACATCAAAACATGCCTCATCAAATCCCTGCTGCATAAATACGCCGCCTTGAACCTTTATATATCCAAAATGCCGCCGGACACTTTCCTGCAACATCTTAATTGAAATTTCTTTCAGTAAAGTTCTTTCCGTCTTGATCTGCTTCTCTCTTCTCTTTGTATTGAAAGTCGTAATAACGTTCAAAAAACATTCACCCCTTTGAACGTATTTTCCTACTTAACCCACCACTTCATTCGAGTAACTGTTACCAATTTTCTTGGAGGGACGGACCTCCATATCGACCCTTCAGGAAGTAGTCATTTCCTGATATAAGGGGATTCCGCTGCAGAATTATATGCAAATTGGAGGTCCGTCCCTCAAACCCATATAAAAAAAAGCCCAGCCGACAGAATCGACTGAGCTTTTGTGTGAAATAATAATTAACGCTTAGAGAATTGTGGCGCGCGACGTGCACCTTTAAGACCGTATTTTTTACGCTCTTTCATACGAGAGTCACGAGTTAATAATCCAGCGCGTTTTAGAGTTCCACGGTATTCAGGGTCTGCTTGTAGTAAAGCACGAGCGATTCCGTGACGGATCGCACCAGCTTGACCAGCATAGCCTCCACCATTAACGTTTACTAAAACGTCATAGTTACCAAGAGTTTCAGTTGCAACTAGTGGTTGCTTAATTACTTCTCTTAGTGCTGCGAATGGGATATAAACTTCTACTTCACGATCATTGATAACAATGTTTCCGTTACCTGGTACTAAACGTACACGAGCTACTGAGCTCTTACGACGACCAGTTCCGTAATATTGAACTTGAGCCAAGATAATAACCTCCTCTTATTAATTATCCACGAAGTTCGTAAACTTCAGGTTGTTGTGCTTGATGTGGATGCTCTGCTCCAGCATATACATGTAATTTCTTGAACATTTGACGACCTAGAGAACCTTTTGGAAGCATACCTTTGATAGTAAGCTCAAGCATTTTCTCTGAGTAGTTTGTACGCATTTCTAATGCTGTACGTTGTTTTAAACCACCAGGGTGATTAGTGTGACGGTAGTAGATCTTGTCCGTTAACTTCTTCCCAGTAAGTTCAATTTTTGAAGCATTAAGAATGATTACATGATCACCAGTGTCAACATGTGGTGTGAATGTTGGTTTGTGTTTTCCGCGTAGAATTGAAGCAACTTCACTGGATAAACGTCCAAGAGTTTTACCTTCAGCATCTACAACGAACCATTTACGATCGATTTGGTTGGCTTTTGCCATATACGTTGTACGCATGATTTAACCTCCTATTTAATGAATCCGTAGTATTTATTTTCTAATCACAATAAGTTTCCGGGGCTTATCGTGGGGTTAATAACATACCATATGCTATATTATCTTGTTCCCAGTCTATTGTCAAGAGAATGTTACACCAGGATTAGTTGTTTTAGTATCTTTTTAATAAATTCCGTACAATCTTATTTCTCATGTGATCCATAATCCACCTTCCACAGATATAATCCATGTGGCGGTGCAGTCTTTCCTGCCTGATTACGATCCCGTGCTTGCAGTATTCTAGGTACCTCATCCACAGGAATATTCCCAGCACCTACCTCTAACAAAGTACCGACCAATATCCTAACCATATTATATAGAAATCCGTTCCCCACAAAAGAAAAAATGATTTCTTCTTCATGTTCCTGAATGTCAATACGGTGAATGGTTCTTACTTTGTCTTCGACTTCCGTTTTTGCTGAACAAAAACTTGTGAAGTCATGCTCCCCGATCAGGTGTCGGGCAGCACGCTCCATATCAGGAACGGAAAGCGTATGGGGGTAGTGAAGGGCAAAATGCCGGTTGAACGGATTTCTTGATTCCCCTGTATAGATTCGGTAACGGTATTCTTTCTGCTCCACTGAAAACCGCGAGTGGAAGTCCGTTGAAACAAACACAGCTTCTTTCACGGTCACTTCATCCGGTAACCTTGTATTCAGCACGATCGGCCATTTCTCTTCTGGAATGGATAGAGGTGTGTCAAAATGAAAGACCTGACCGTTTGCATGGACGCCTGCGTCGGTCCGGCCAGACCCGCTGATCCGGACAGAAACGCCTTTATGGATAGTGGACAAGATGCTTTCTATAAGTCCCTGGACGGTACGCTCTCTAGGTTGTACCTGATAACCATGAAAATATGTTCCATCATATGCGATGGTACACTTTACTCTCTGCATACGTGACACTCCCGTTATCCTCTGAAAATAATTAATACTGTTGTGAGGAGGGCTAGAACGATTAACGCTCCCGTATCCTTCTTATGCCAGGATAACAGGCGGTATTTCGTCCTGCCCTCCCCTCCTTGATACCCTCTTGCTTCCATGGCCGTAGCCAGGTCTTCGGCGCGTTTAAATGCACTGACGAAGAGAGGAATCAATAGAGGGATGATGGCTTTGATCCGATCTTTGATGGGGCCTGATGAAAACTCTGCCCCCCTGGCAATCTGTGCCTTCATGATTTTATCGGTTTCCTCCATCAGGGTTGGAATGAACCGCAGGGAAATCGACATCATGAGTGCCAGTTCATGTACAGGGAATTTCACTTTCTTCAATGGATTCAAAAGCGTTTCAAGCCCGTCCGTGATTGTGATGGGTGAGGTCGTGAGCGTTAATAATGAAGTAACAAGGATCAGATAAAAGAATCGTAATGATATAAAGATCCCCTGCCTTAACCCTTCTTCGTGAACCGACAAGATACCCAGGTCCAAAATGACGGGACCTTCCTTTGTAAAAAACACATGTAAGAAAAACGTAAATAAAATCAGCCATAGAATGGGCTTCAATCCTCCGATGATAAAACGGATGGAAAGGTTGGATAGTATGAGTGCGCTAAACGTAAAAAGACCGAGCAGTGCGTATGTTACAGCATTATTGGCCAGAAAGACGACACATATAAATCCGAAAATAAATAAAAGCTTTGCCCTGGGGTCCATTTGGTGAAGAATGGATTTGGCCGGTACATAACGGCCAAAGATCATTTTTTCCATCATAGTCCTTCACCTCCGTCCTGTATCGCACGGATGGCTGAAGCCAATTCGTCTATTGTCAGACACGTCTTTGGAAGTTTCTTTCCGGTCTCTTTTTCAACCCGGTATTGAAAACGAACCACATCCGGTACGTCCAGTCCCATCTCAAACAGTTCATTCGCCTGTGAGAAGATTTCTGCAGGGGTTCCTTTTCGTTTTAAACGGCCCTTTTGCATGATGACGATCTCTTCTGCATAGTGAGCGGCGTCTTCCATGCTATGAGTGACGAGAATGGTGGTCAGCCCTTTTTCCTTATGAAGGGCATAGAACATGTCCATGATCTCCCTCTGTCCTCTTGGGTCGAGTCCTGCCGTCGGCTCGTCCAGGACAATGACCTCGGGATTCATAGCCAGTACACCTGCAATGGCAACACGTCTCATTTGTCCACCAGACAGATCAAAGGGGGATTTCTGTAATACATCCTCTGACAGTCCTACTTTGACAATGAGCTCTTTGGCTCTTTGGATTGCTTCATCCTCCGGCACCCCGAAATTCATGGGGCCGTAGCAAATATCCTTAAGGACGGTTTCTTCAAACAGTTGATGTTCAGGGAATTGAAAGACGATCCCTACCTTCTGTCTGACAGGCTTTAAATTCTTTGCCTTTTCCTTTGCCTTGATCTCGTGCTCACCTACTTGCACAAGTCCTTCTGTAGGCTTTAATAATCCATTAAGATGCTGCAACAGTGTAGACTTGCCTGAACCGGTGTGACCGATCACCGCGAGAAACTGACCGGTTGGAATCGAAAGGTTGATATCTTGAAGGGCAAGTTTTTCGAATGGAGTGTTGAATGAATATCGGTATTCTACCTGTTGAAATGTGATCTGCATAATTCATCCACCAACTCTTCTTCTGTAAAGTATGTTTTAGACAGGGGAATCCCTGCTTCCTTCAGTGCCCCGGCAAGCTTGATGGTGAAAGGCGAATCCAAACCAAGCTTTATGAGCTCATCCTCTAATAGGAAAATCTCTTCTGGCATCCCTTCCTTAAAGACACTGCCTTGATTCAAAACAATCATACGATCTGCCTTCGTTGCTTCCTCAAGGTCATGGGTGATGGAGATCACCGTCAGGTTCTCTTCTTCTTTCAGCTTCCGGACTGTTTCAAGAACTTCCTGTCTTCCCTTAGGGTCAAGCATCGATGTGGCTTCATCCAAGATGATGATAGATGGCTGAAGGGCTACAACCCCTGCTATCGCCACACGCTGCTTTTGGCCCCCTGATAAATGGTGCGGCTCTTGATCAAGAAAATCTTCCATATGGACGCTTTTTAAAGCATCATTAACTCTCTGTACCATCGATTCATAAGGTACTCCATGGTTTTCTAACCCAAAAGCCACATCATCTTCTACTGTAGCACCAACAAATTGATTATCGGGATTCTGAAAAACCATACCCAGCTTTGAACGGATGTCCCAGATAGAACTTTCCTCAAGAGTGATCCCGTCCACCGTCACTAGTCCCTTCTCAGGGAAATGAAGCCCATTCAACATCTTGGCAAGGGTGGATTTACCGGATCCGTTATGTCCGACGATCGCGAGCCACTCCCCTTGGTTGACTGTCAGACTGATGCCTTTAAGGGCATACGTATTCTGATCAGGGTATCTGAAGTGCACATCGTCCACTTTAATGATTTCTTTCAATTCTGTAACCTCCTCTACGCTATCCTTACTCAGCTCTGCTAAAACCTTTGCATATAAAAAAAAGCCTGCACCCCGACCAAAGAAAAGAACATCTTTTCTTGTTCATCCATTGAACAGCTTCTATGAACATAGAAGTTGGAAGGGGTGCACGAGCTAGACGAGTCAGACAGCGCTGCTCATCGTAACGCTCTGCTTTTCATCACATGCACTTATACAAAAAGGGCAAAGAAGCAGTTAAGGATTAACTGTCCCGCCCTTAATGTTAGAAGTCACGAATTATTAAACTAATTCGATGATTGCCATTGGAGCACCGTCACCACGGCGAGGACCAACCTTCATAATGCGAGTATATCCGCCTTGACGCTCTGTGTAACGAGGAGCGATGTCAGAGAATAACTTTTGTAAAGCATCTTGGTTGTTTTCAGCGTTTGCAACTTCTTTACGAATGAATGCACCAGCTTGACGACGCGCGTGAATGTCACCACGTTTACCTAGTGTGATCATTTTTTCCACAACTGAACGAAGCTCTTTCGCACGAGTTTCAGTTGTTTCGATGCGCTCGTTAATGATTAGGTCTGTAGCTAAATCACGTAGCATTGCTTTACGTTGAGCACTGGTACGTCCTAACTTTCTGTAAGCCATTAAGGGTTCCCTCCTTTGTTGAATCTATATATGAAAGAAGATGTTATCAGTCGTCTTTACGTAATCCTAGTCCAAGGTCTTCAAGTTTAACCTTAACCTCTTCCAGGGATTTACGTCCTAGATTACGCACTTTCATCATATCTTCTTCAGTCTTGTTAGCAAGCTCTTGAACAGTATTGATTCCAGCACGCTTCAGGCAGTTATAAGAACGAACAGAAAGATCCAATTCTTCGATGGTCATCTCAAGAACTTTTTCTTTTTGGTCTTCTTCTTTTTCTACCATGATTTCAGCATTCTGCGCTTCATCTGTAAGGCCAACGAAAATATTTAAGTGTTCTGTCAGAATCTTAGCACCTAAAGAAATCGCTTCTTTCGGTCCAATACTTCCATCAGTCCATACATCAAGAGAAAGTTTATCGTAGTTCGTCATTTGACCAACACGAGTATTTTCTATTTGATAGTTAACGCGTGAAACTGGAGTGTAAATAGAATCGATTGGGATCACGCCAATAGGAAGATCCTCACGTTTGTTTTGGTCTGCTGGTCTGTACCCACGACCACGGGATGCACTTAAACGCACACGGAAGTGACCACTCTTAGATAACGTTGCGATGTGTAAATCAGGATTTAACACTTCAACATCACTATCATGAGTAATATCTGCAGCCGTTACGACTCCTTCACCCTGTACATCAATTTCTAGCGTTTTTTCTTCATCAGAGTAGATCTTCAACGCTAACTTCTTGATATTCAAAATGATGGATGTGACATCCTCTACGACGCCTTCAATTGTTGAAAACTCATGTAGTACTCCATCTATTTGAATAGATGTGACAGCAGCACCTGGGAGTGACGATAGTAGGATACGACGTAAGGAGTTACCCAAAGTTGTACCATATCCACGCTCAAGTGGTTCTACGACGAACTTTCCATATGTGGCATCATCGCTGATCTCAACCGTTTCAATTTTTGGCTTTTCAATTTCGATCATTAATATTTACCCTCCTTCAAAACGTCGAAACTCCGGGCTAAATAATATAAAGTCCGAAATTCCCCATGTTTACGTTCCCTATTGTGCACCAACAACTGGTTACTTTTCTGAATGAACGTATCTTGTATCATATCCCATTATAGACAACGATACAAAATTTATACAGAAAATTAAACGCGGCGACGTTTTGGTGGACGGCATCCATTATGTGGAACTGGAGTAACGTCTCTGATTGCAGTAACTTCCAGACCTGCTGCTTGAAGAGCACGGATAGCTGCTTCACGACCAGCACCAGGACCTTTTACTGTTACTTCAAGAGTTTTTAAACCGTGTTCCTGAGAAGCTTTAGCTGCAGTTTCAGCTGCCATTTGAGCTGCGAATGGAGTGGATTTACGAGAACCTCTGAATCCTAGTGAACCAGCACTTGACCATGCAACAGCATTTCCGTGAACATCAGTAATAGTTACGATTGTGTTATTGAATGTAGAACGAATGTGTGCAATACCAGCTTCGATATTCTTTTTCACACGACGTTTACGAGTGTTTGTTTTACGTGCCATACTAAGAAGTAACCTCCTTTACCTATTATTTTTTCTTGTTAGCTACAGTCTTACGAGGACCTTTACGTGTACGAGCATTGTTCTTCGTATGTTGTCCACGAACAGGTAGTCCACGACGGTGACGAAGACCGCGGTATGAACCGATTTCCATAAGACGTTTGATGTTTAGTGATACTTCACGACGAAGATCACCTTCTACTTTTAATTTATCAACGATATCACGAATCTTTCCTAGTTCGTCGTCAGTTAGATCGCGAACGCGAGTATCCTCAGATACACCAGCTTCAGATAAGATTTTCGCAGCAGTATTTTTACCAATACCGTAGATGTATGTTAATGAAATGACAACACGTTTGTCACGTGGAATGTCTACACCAGCAATACGTGCCATAGTGATAGCGCACCTCCTTTAAGATTAGCCTTGTTTTTGTTTGTGTTTAGGGTTTTCACAGATAACCATGACTTTACCTTTTCTACGAATAACTTTACATTTTTCGCAGATTGGTTTAACAGATGGTCTAACTTTCATCTTATTCTAACCTCCTTAATAGTACGGAGTGCAATAGATTATTTATAACGATAAGTGATTCTACCACGAGTTAAGTCATACGGTGATAATTCTACTGTTACCTTGTCACCAGGTAGGATACGAATGAAATGCATACGGATCTTTCCTGAAACATGTGCCAGTACTGTATGACCATTTTCTAATTCTACCTTAAACATCGCATTGGGCAAAGTCTCGGCGACCTTACCTTCAACTTCAATTACATCATCCTTAGCCATCGAACATGTCTCCCTTCTTCTCATCATTTAATACTTCGTTAACAAACTTTGAAACAGCATAACGCAGTTTACCGTTCGTTACTCTGCCTGATTCTATAATACTGTTTTGAACTTCTGGAGAAACATAGTCACACAAGTGAAGATGAGCGATGTTCTTTCGCTTGGCGCGATCGAACTTTCGTCTATCCCCATCTGCTATCAGTACAAAACGTTCATCCAACTGCTGAATAACGACCGAGTAGCTTCCAGTCTCTCTCCCTTTGAGGGTTTGAACAATCTGGCCTATCCTCGGAACCGTTGATTCTGACTCGATCAATCCAATCACCTTCACTTAGGCTTTCGTCAATATCTCATAGCCGTCTTCAGTAATTGCTATCGTGTGTTCAAAGTGCGCACACATTTTATCATCTACTGTGACGACTGTCCAGTTATCTGATAACGTTCTAACATATCGACTTCCTGCATTAACCATTGGTTCAATAGCCAGTACCATGCCAGGCTTTAAACGCGGACCTTTGTTGGGTGGTCCATAATGAGGGATTTGCGGGTCCTCATGTAAGTCTTGACCAACTCCGTGTCCCACATACTCCCGAACGATTGAAAAGCCATTAGCTTCAACAAAAGTTTGTATACTATGAGAGATATTCGACAGACGCTCGCCTGGTTTCGCTTCTTTAAGGCCCAGAAATAATGATTCTTCCGTTACATCAAGAAGCTTCCGGGTTTCATCATCTATTGTTCCAACTGGATAAGTCCAAGCCGAGTCACCGTGATAACCATTATATTTAGCACCGATATCGATGCTGATTATATCGCCATCTTTCAATACCCGATCGCCTGGAATTCCATGTACCAACTCATTGTTGACTGAAGCACAGATGCTGCCACGAAACCCATTATACCCTTTAAAAGATGGAATTGCATCATGTTTACGAATGAATTTTTCAGCAATTGCATCCAATTCCTTCGTCGATATTCCCGGAGAAATATACTTTTGCAATTCCGTATGAGTCAATGCAACAATCTTACCAGCATGCCGCATAATCTCAATCTCTCTCGGAGTTTTAGAAATGATCATTATGAAAGGCCTCCAAGTAGTTCATCAATGTCATCAAACACTCTATGGATGTCTTGTTGACCGTCAATGTTTTTCAGATAGCCTTTATCTTCGTAGTAAGCCAATAGTGGTTGGGTTTGTTTGATGTTTACGTCCAAACGGTTTTGAACCGTTTCTTCGTTATCATCTGCGCGTTGATATAACTCGCCACAGCAGCGATCACAAACGCCCTCTTCTGTTGGCGGATTAAAGACAAGATGATAAGTAGCGCCGCACTCTTTACAGATCCTGCGACCTGTCAAGCGCTCCATCAGGATGTCCTTATCTACATTTATATTAATGACATAATTCATTTTTTTACCAAGATCAGCTAGGATGTTTTCAAGTGCTTCTGCCTGAGCAACCGTTCTTGGAAACCCATCCAGTAAGAAGCCTTTTTCACAGTCCTCTTTGCTTAATCGTTCACGGACGATACCGATTGTCACTTCATCAGGAACAAGGTCGCCATTATCCATGAATGATTTAGCCTTCAAGCCTAGTTCAGTACCTTCTTTGATAGCTGCACGGAACATATCACCTGTAGAGATATGGGGGATACCATATTTATCTACGATTTTTTCAGCTTGAGTGCCTTTTCCTGCGCCTGGTAAGCCCATAAGAACTATATTCACTCGTACTCCCCCTAATTGTCTATAAAATGGTTTCAGGAACAAGATGTTCCCGAAAACCCTCTTATTTAATAAATCCTTTGTAGTGACGTTTCACTAACTGTGCCTCTAGTTGCTTCATTGTCTCAAGTGCAACCCCTACTACGATCAGTAAGCTTGTTCCACCGATTTGAGCTGCAGGAGGTAATCCTGCAAAGTTAATGAAGAAAACTGGAAGGACTGAGATAACAGCTAAGAAAATGGCCCCAACAAATGTTAGACGATACAGAACGCGAGTGAGATACTCTTGTGTGGTTTTACCTGGACGAATACCAGGGATATATCCACCTTGCTTCTTCAAGTTTTCAGCCATTTGTTCCGGATTGACTTGAATGAAAGCATAGAAATACGTAAAGGCAACGATCAGAGCTACATAGATGATCATACCAACTGGTTTGGTGTAATCAAAGATGTACTGGATAGTACTGGTCACATCATTATCTCCAAAAAAGGATGAAATGGTCTGTGGCGTGATAATGAAAGAAATCGCAAAGATAACTGGAATAACACCCGCAGCATTCACCTTTAATGGTAGATGTGTTGATTGTCCACCAACCGGACTACGCCCCACTAAACGTTTTGCATATTGAATCGGAATCTTACGAAGTGCTTGTTGAATAAACACGACACCAACCACGATTGCAATAACTGCTAAAACAAGAAGTGCAAGAACCACAATACGAAGGAAGAGCTGTTCGCCTGCCCCCTCGATTTGTTGAGCATAGATTTGGTTTACAGTGTTGGGGATCGCAGCAACGATACCTGCAAAGATCAGAATCGAAATACCATTCCCAACGCCTTTAGCCGTGATTTGTTCACCCAGCCACATAAGAAAAGCCGTACCAGCTGTTAGAACTAAAGCTATTAGTAGGTACGTACTGACTCCGGGGCTTTGGATAAGCATTCCACCGTAAATTCTATTAAAGCCGTAGGACATTCCTAAAGCCTGGATGAATCCAAGAATGATAGTGAAATAACGTGTAAACTGAGCTAATTTACGGCGCCCGACTTCACCTTGCTTAGACCACTCAGTAAACTTCGGTACAACATCCATTTGCAGGAGCTGCACGATGATCGAAGCTGTGATATAAGGCATGATTCCCATCGCGAAAATGGAGAAGTTCTTTAACGCACCGCCACCAAATGTATTCAGGAATCCAAGGATCCCTGCCTGGTCTTGCATTTTCAATACATTAGCGTCTACGTTTGGTACCGGAATAAAGGTACCAAGACGGAAGACTATTAACATTAGAAGGGTGAAGATAATTTTGTTTCTTATATCACCCACGCGCATAAAATTGGAGATAGTTTGAAACATTAGATCACCTCGGATGTACCGCCAGCAGCTTCGATAGCTTCTTTAGCAGTGGTTGAGAATTTTTGTGCTTTTACTGTAAGCTTTTTCTCGATTTTACCTTTACCAAGAATCTTAATTCCTGCTTTTTCGTTACTCACTACACCAGATTCTACAAGTAGAGCTGGAGTAACTTCTGTACCATCTTCGAAGCGATTCAATGCGTCAAGATTGACGATTGCATATTCTTTGCGATTGATGTTCGTGAATCCACGTTTAGGTAGACGTTGGAACAATGGTGTTTGACCACCCTCGAAGCCAGGACGAGTTCCGCCACCTGAACGGGCGTTTTGTCCTTTATGACCTTTACCAGCAGTCTTTCCATTACCTGAACCAATACCACGTCCTACACGATTGCGGACTTTACGTGAACCTTCTGTAGGCTTTAACTCATGTAATTTCATGTCGGCACCTCCTTCTTTTTAAACGTTAAAAATTATTTTTCAGTTACTGTAACAAGGTGAGCGACTTTGTTGATCATACCGCGGATAGCAGCATTATCTTGTTGCTCAACCGTTTGGTGCATTTTGCGAAGTCCTAAAGCTTCAACCGTTTTACGTTGATCTTGAGGACGGCCGATTGTACTGCGAGTGAGGGTAATTTCTAGTTTGTTAGCCATCGTTATCCCTCCCTTATCCTAATATCTCTTCTACTGATTTACCACGTAATTTTGCAACGTCTTCAGCGGTCTTTAATTGTTTTAAACCTTCGATAGTAGCGCGAACCATGTTGATTGGAGTGTTAGATCCTAAAGACTTAGATAGGATATCTTGAACACCAGCTAATTCAAGTACGGCACGAACAGGTCCACCGGCGATGATTCCTGTACCCGCAGAAGCAGGTTTGATCAGGATCTGACCAGCACCAAATCGTCCAGTTACTAGGTGAGGTGTAGTACCTTCAACCATAGGAACTTCAATTAGATTCTTTTTCGCATCTTCAATCGCTTTACGGATTGCTTCAGGTACTTCCTGAGCTTTCCCAGTTCCGAAACCAACGTGGCCGTTTTTATCGCCCACTACTACAAGAGCAGCGAAACGGAAACGACGTCCACCTTTAACTACTTTCGCAACACGATTGATTGTAACTACGCGTTCTTCAAATTCTAGTTTGCTTGAGTCAATACGACGCATCTGGATTGTCCCTCCTTTTTTTATTAAAATTCTAAGCCGTTTTCACGAGCTGCTTCAGCCAAAGCTTTGATACGGCCATGATATAAATATCCACCACGGTCAAATACTACGGATTTTAATCCTTTTTCTACTGCTCGTTTCGCTACTAGTTCTCCAACTTTCGCTGCTGCATCAGCAGTAGCAGATGAGTCTAGATTGAAATCTTTATCTTGAGAAGATGCACTAACTAGAGTAACACCATTCATATCATCGATAAGTTGAGCGTAGATATTTTTGTTAGAACGGAAAACGTTCAAACGAGGACGAGTTTCAGTTCCAGTAATCTTTGAACGGACACGAGCATGTCTTTTCTTACGTGTTTTGTTCTTATCTGGCTTAGTAATCACCTACGGTCACTCCTTTCTTTTGCCTACGCGGCATTATTTACCTGTTTTACCTTCTTTACGACGAACATATTCACCTTCGTAGCGAATACCTTTTCCTTTGTAAGGCTCAGGAGAGCGTACAGCACGAATGTTAGCAGCTAATGCTCCAACACGTTCTTTGTCGATACCTTTGATAGATATCTTTGTATTAGCCGGTACTTCGATCTCGATACCTTGTTCTGGTTCGATCTCAACTGGGTGAGAGTAACCAACGTTAAGGATAAGCTTAGTACCTTGTTTTTGAGCACGGTAACCTACACCGACTAGCTCAAGATTTCTTTGGAATCCTTTAGATACACCTTCAACCATGTTCGCGATTAGGGCACGAGTTGTACCGTGTAACGCGCGGTGTTCTTTTGCATCAGAAGGACGAGTAACTGTTGCTACATTTCCTTCTAATTCAACTTTAATATCAGAATTGAATGTACGAGAAAGTTCCCCTTTAGGTCCTTTTACAGTTACTGTGTTATCTTCAGCAACTGTTAGAGTAACGTCAGATGGAATTTCTACTGGTAGTTTTCCTACACGTGACATCCTGTTGCACCTCCATTCATATAAAAAATATTACCAAACGTAAGCTAGTACTTCTCCGCCTACTTGTTGAGCACGAGCTTCTTTATCAGTTAACACACCTGTAGAAGTAGAAACAAGCGCGATACCTAAACCGTTTAGTACTTTAGGTACCTCTGTAGATTTAGCATATACACGTAAACCAGGTTTAGAGATACGCTTTAATCCAGTGATTACACGTTCGTTGTTTGCTCCATATTTCAAGAAAATGCGGATAACACCTTGCTTGTTATCTTCTACATATTCTACGTCACGTACGAAACCTTCACGTTTGAGGATTTCTGCAATTTCTTTCTTGATGTTAGAAGCAGGAACTTCTAATCTTTCGTGACGAACCATGTTCGCATTACGGATGCGAGTAAGCAAATCTGCAATTGGATCTGTCATTGTCATAATAATTTACCTCCTTCCCAATATGGGGTATTACCAACTAGCTTTCTTAACGCCAGGAATCTGACCCTTGTATGCAAGTTCACGGAAACAAATACGGCAAAGCTTGAATTTACGGATAACTGAATGAGGACGTCCGCAACGTTCGCAACGAGTATACGCTTGAACATTATGCTTTGGCGTGCGTTTTTGTTTCGCAATCATAGATTTTTTAGCCACATTTTCGCCTCCCTTATATAGCGATTACTTTTGGAATGGCATTCCGATTTGTGTCAACAATTCACGAGCTTCTTCGTCTGTGTTCGCAGTTGTTACGATTACGATATCCATACCGCGTGCTTTAGACACTTTATCATAATCAATCTCAGGGAAAATCAATTGCTCTTTTACTCCTAATGTATAGTTACCGCGACCGTCGAATGCTTTTTTAGAAACACCGCGGAAGTCACGTACACGTGGAAGTGAAACAGAAATTAATTTATCTAAGAATTGGTACATACGCTCTCCACGAAGAGTAACTTTTGCACCGATTGGCATACCTTCACGAAGACGGAAGCCTGCGATAGATTTTTTAGCTTTTGTTACAACTGGCTTTTGACCAGTGATTTGAGTTAATTCATCAACAGCTACATCAAGAGCTTTTGAGTTTGAAACAGCATCGCCGACACCCATGTTGACAACGATCTTTTCAACTTTAGGTACTTCCATTACTGATTTGTAATTGAATTTGCTAACTAGAGCTGGACTGATTTCTTGTTGGAATTTTTCTTTTAGGCGGTTCATTCAGAATACCTCCCTTCTTAATCGTACTATTTATCTAGAACTTCACCTGATTTTTTTGCTACACGTACTTTTTTGCCGTCTTCTGTCTTATAACCTACACGAGTTGGCTCGTTAGATTTCGGATCTAGAAGCATAACATTTGATACATGGATAGATGCTTCCTGGCTGATGATTCCGCCTTGCGGATTCATCTGTGAAGGTTTAGCGTGTTTTTTTACAACGTTGATTCCTTCAACTAGCACTCGGTCTTTTTTAGGGAATGAAGCAAGAACAACACCTGTTTTGCCTTTGTCTTTCCCAGTAATGACCATTACTTTATCGCCTTTTTTTACATGCATTTCATCGCACCTCCTTGAATGGCCCAATGCTAATATCTATTAAAGAACTTCTGGAGCTAAAGATACAATTTTCATAAAGTTACTGTCACGCAGTTCACGGGCAACAGGTCCGAAGATACGAGTTCCACGTGGTCCTTTATCGTCACGGATGATGACACAAGCGTTCTCGTCGAACTTAATGTAAGTACCGTCTTGACGACGTACACCAGATTTAGTACGTACAACAACTGCTCTGACTACGTCACCTTTTTTAACAACGCCACCTGGTGTTGCTTGTTTTACTGTACACACGATAACATCACCGATGTTAGCCGTCTTGCGTCCAGAACCACCAAGCACTTTAATAGTTAATACTTCACGAGCACCAGAGTTGTCAGCAACTTTTAAACGTGATTCTTGTTGAATCATGTAGGTAACCTCCCTTCGGAATATAAAATATCCGAACAAATATATTAGATAATAACTGCTTTTTCAACAACTTCTACTAAACGGAAACGTTTTGTAGCAGATAGTGGACGAGTCTCCATGATACGTACGATATCGCCTACTTTTGCTTCGTTGTTCTCATCATGAGTTTTAAACTTCTTAGAGTACTTAACGCGCTTGCCGTATAGAGAATGCTTTTTATAAGTTTCTACCATAACCGTTACTGTTTTATCCATTTTGTCGGAAACAACACGGCCAGTGTATACCTTACGTTGGTTGCGGTCACTCATTTAAGCAAACCTCCTCTCATTTATCGATTGTTAACCCCGATCTCTCTTTCACGGATTACAGTTTTCATACGAGCGATCCCTTTGCGGACTTCACGGATGCGAGCTGTATTTTCTAATTGTCCAGTCGCAAGTTGGAAGCGAAGGTTAAATAACTCTTCTTTCAGAGTCTTTACTTTTTGTTCAATTTCAGCAGTGGTTAGGTCACGAATTTCATTACTTTTCATTTGATTCACCACCAATTTCCTCACGTTTTACAAACTTCGTTTTGATTGGAAGTTTATGTGATGCTAGACGAAGCGCTTCACGAGCTACCTCTTCAGAAACACCAGCGATTTCAAACATGATTTTTCCAGGCTTAACTACTGCTACCCAACCTTCTGGAGCACCTTTACCTGAACCCATACGAACTTCTAAAGGTTTTGCTGTGTAAGGTTTATGAGGGAAGATTTTAATCCATACTTTACCGCCACGTTTCATGTAACGAGTCATAGCGATACGAGATGCTTCGATTTGACGGTTTGTGATCCAAGAAGCTTCAACTGCTTGTAAACCGTATTCACCGAACGCTACTTCTTGACCGCCTTTAGCACGTCCACGCATTTTTCCGCGGTGTTCGCGACGATGTTTAACGCGTTTAGGTAATAACATAATTATTTGCCTCCTTCCTCAGATTTCTTTCTTGTAGGAAGAACTTCTCCACGATAGATCCATACTTTAACGCCAAGCTTACCATAAGTTGTATCAGCTTCTGCATGAGCATAGTCAATGTCAGCGCGTAGAGTATGAAGTGGAACAGTACCTTCACTGTAATGTTCTGAACGAGCGATATCTGCTCCGCCTAAACGACCAGATACTTGTGTTTTGATTCCTTTTGCACCAGCACGCATCGCACGTTGGAGCGATTGTTTCTGAGCACGACGGAAAGAAACACGATTTTCTAATTGGCGAGCGATGTTTTCTGCTACTAATTTCGCATCAACGTCAGCTCTTTTGATTTCAACGATGTTGATGTGTACACGTTTTGAAGTAAGTTCGTTTAAAGCTTTACGAAGTGCTTCAACTTCTGTACCACCTTTACCGATAACCATACCAGGTTTAGCTGTATGAACAGTAATGTTAATACGATTTGCTGCGCGTTCGATTTCTACTTTAGAAACAGAAGCGTCAACTAAACGTTTTGCAATATATTCACGTACTTTAATGTCTTCGTGTAATAGATTAGCGTAATCTTTATCTGCGTACCATTTAGATTCCCAATCACGGATTATACCGACACGAAGTCCGACCGGATGTACTTTTTGACCCACAGCTTATCCCTCCTTCTTTTCTGATACGACAAGTGTAATGTGACTTGTACGTTTGTTAATTTGACTTGCACGTCCCATCGCACGAGGACGGAAACGTTTAAGTGTTGGTCCTTCATTTACATAAGCCTCAGTTACCACTAGGCTATTAATATCCATGTCAAAGTTGTGCTCTGCGTTCGCAATAGCAGACTTAAGTACTTTTTCGATTACTGGTGAAGCAGCTTTAGGTGTATGCTTTAAAATAGCAACCGCTTCTCCAACTTGCTTACCTCGGATTAGATCAACGACTAAACGTACTTTACGAGGAGCAATACGTACTGTTCTTGCAACAGCTTTTGCTTGCATTAGGATACCCTCCTCTCAATTAGCGTCTTGTTTTCTTATCATCACTTGCATGACCTTTGTAAGTACGAGATGGCGCGAATTCACCAAGCTTGTGTCCTACCATGTCTTCAGTGACGTATACAGGTACATGTTTACGACCATCGTAAACTGCGATAGTGTGACCGATGAATGCTGGGAAGATCGTTGAGCGACGAGACCAAGTTTTAACAACTTGTTTGCCTTCAGTTTCGTTCAATTTTTCAACCTTATTCATTAAATGATCATCAACAAAAGGTCCTTTTTTTAAGCTGCGACCCATGTTTGAACCTCCCTTCGTGACTGATCTACGGCTCTTTTCAGGAACCGTAGTACAATCCCGTTATTTTTTGCGACGACGCACAATAAATTTATCAGATTTGTTGTTTTTCTTACGTGTCTTGTATCCAAGAGTAGGTTTACCCCATGGAGACATTGGTGATTTACGTCCGATTGGAGCGCGACCTTCACCACCACCGTGTGGGTGATCGTTAGGGTTCATAACAGAACCACGAACTGTTGGGCGTTTACCTAACCAACGAGAACGACCGGCTTTACCAATGTTGATAAGTTCGTGTTGTTCATTTCCAACTTGACCTATAGTAGCACGACAAGCAGAAAGAATCATACGAGTTTCACCAGAGTTCAAACGTACAAGTACATATTTACCTTCTTTACCAAGTACTTGAGCAGATGTACCAGCAGAACGAACTAACTGACCACCCTTACCTGGTTTAAGTTCAATATTGTGTACGATTGTACCAACTGGGATGTTGATAAGTGGTAATGCATTACCTACTTTGATATCTGCTTCTGGTCCAGACATTACTTCCATACCTACAACTAGTGTTTTAGGTGCAAGGATGTAACGTTTTTCTCCATCAGCGTAGTTGATTAGTGCAATATTAGCTGAGCGGTTTGGATCGTATTCGATCGTAGCAACGCGTCCAGGTATACCATCTTTTTCACGTTTGAAATCGATGATACGGTATTGGCGCTTATGGCCGCCACCTTGATGACGAACTGTTAACTTACCTTGGTTGTTACGGCCACCCTTTTTGTGTAGGGGTGCTAAAAGTGACTTTTCCGGAGAATCAGTCGTGATTTCAGCGAAATCAGAACTAGTCATGCCGCGACGACCATTAGAGGTAGGTTTATACTTTTTAATCGCCATGTTTTTCCCTCCTCTTCTTAATTAAAGAATTTTATACTTCAAAGAATTCGATTTCTTTACTGTCAGCAGTAAGCTTAACGATAGCTTTACGACGCTTGTTAGTGTAACCAGCGTGTTTACCCATGCGCTTGAACTTACCTTTGTAGTTCATGATGTTTACTTTATCTACTTTCACGTCAAAGATTGCTTGAACGGCGTCTTTTACTTGAGTTTTGTTAGCTCTAGTATCAACTTCGAAAGTATACTTTTTCTCAGACATAAGATCAGTTGAAGCCTCTGTAATTACGGGGCGCTTAATGATTTCACGTACATCCATTATGCGAGCACCTCCTCTACTTTTTCAACAGCTGATTTAGTCATCACTAGTTTGTCATGTCCTAATACATCCAGAACGCTAATTCCTTCTGCAGTGACAACAGTTACACCAGGGATGTTACGAGCTGAAAGTGCTACGTTTTCGTCAAGACCGTCAGTGATTACTAATGTTTTAGAATCAACAGAAAGACCTTTTAGAACGCTGGCAAATTCTTTTGTTTTAGGAGCATCGAATGATAATGCTTCTAATACTAAGATGTTTTCTTCTACCACTTTAGAAGATAATGCAGATTTAATCGCTAAGCGACGAACTTTCTTAGGAAGTTTGTAGCTGTAGCTGCGTGGAACTGGTCCAAATACAGTACCACCACCGCGCCATTGTGGAGAACGGATTGACCCTTGACGAGCACGACCTGTTCCTTTTTGACGCCAAGGCTTACGCCCACCGCCACGTACTTCAGAACGATTTTTTACTTTATGATTACCTTGACGTAAAGACGCTCTTTGCATCAATACTGCTTCAGTCATCACATGTGTGTTTGGTTCAATACCAAAAACAGTGTCATTAAGTTCGATATCACCAACTTTAGAACCGCTTTGGTTAAATAATGCTACTTTCGGCATTCTTGTTTCCTCCTTTCTTGAAAAGTTCTATTAGTTTGCTTTAATAGCTGACTTTACTTTGATCAGTTGTTTCTTAGGTCCAGGTACATTACCTTTGACTAAGATAAGGTTACGTTCAGCATCAACTTTTACAATTTCAAGGTTTTGAATTGTAATTTGCTCTCCGCCCATACGTCCAGGTAGTAATTTACCTTTGAATACACGGTTTGGATCAACAGGACCCATTGAACCGGGACGACGGTGGTAACGAGAACCATGGGACATAGGTCCGCGTGATTGGTTATGACGCTTGATAGCACCTTGGAAACCTTTACCTTTTGAAACTCCTGTTACATCTACGATTTCGCCTGCAGCGAAAATATCAACTTTGACTTCTTGACCAACTTCGTACTCTTCTACGTTTACACCGCGGATTTCACGGATGAAGCGCTTAGGAGCAGTTTCAGCTTTAGCAACGTGGCCTCTCTCTGGTTTGTTAGAAAGCTTTTCACGTTTGTCTTCAAAACCTACTTGGATAGCTTCGTAGCCATCAACGTCTGTAGATTTCTTTTGAAGTACCACGTTTTGAGCAGCCTCGATAACAGTTACAGGGATAAGATCACCGTTTTCAGCGAAAACTTGAGTCATACCAATCTTTCTTCCTAAGATTCCTTTGGTCATAAGTCACACCTCCTGATTATTATGGTTTTTATGAATTAAAGTTTGATTTCGATATCTACACCTGATGGTAAGTCTAAACGCATAAGCGCATCAACTGTTTGAGGTGTCGGATTTACAATGTCGATTAAGCGTTTATGAGTACGCATTTCGAATTGCTCACGAGAATCTTTGTATTTGTGCACAGCACGTAGGATTGTGTAAACAGACTTTTCAGTCGGTAGTGGGATCGGTCCTGAAACCGCCGCACCAGAACGTTTTGCTGTTTCAACAATTTTCTCAGCTGATTGATCAAGGATTCTGTGATCATAAGCCTTTAAACGGATACGAATCTTTTGTTTTGCCATTATTTTCCCTCCTTTATCGCCTATTTTTGAATAGACATTCTCCACAGAAATTTCCCACACACTCGCCATGGCAAAGCGGCCGTGTGTGTCAGCAACCTTCTGTTTCATCGCAGTCAAAGACCAACATTGTCTATTATAACTAAAACACCCAGAAGAAGCAAGGGTTTCTTGCAATTTCTTTATGTTTTGCACACTTTCTCTATTATACAAACGAACCGTTATATTTTCAAGGTTATGTGGTATTTTCACAATATTTAATATAACAACTTATTTTATGTACTATAGCATTTTGTGAAAGTAAATATTATTTGTATAAGAGCGACTGAATGTTGATTTCCACTGCAGGCAGCTCGCTTTCCGCGGGGCTGGCGGTGAGCCTCCTCGGGCTTCGCCCTGTGGGATCTCACCTGTCCAGCACTTCCCGCAGGAGTCGAGCTGCCTTCCGTTTCAATCAACAATGAGTTCAATAAGTTATTGCTATAGAGATGACATTTCCTAAGATCCGATTTGAAAGTTGAAAGCTTAAAGACAATCCTTATCTTTAATCATGTTTTATTTAGAATGGAGTTAGCACATTATATATAGAAGAAAGTCGCAAATATAATGATTCATCTATGAGGGAACTATCAATCTGTGTTCTTTAATCGATATAGAAATGGTCGGGTATTATAAAAAGCAATAAATACAAATTATGCAGTCTCTAGCTGTTGATTGGAGTGCAAGACGGAGACTCCTTCGGGAAAAGCGAAATGGGTGAGACCCCACAGGAGCGATAGCGACGAGGAGGCTCGCCTTTCGCCCGAGGAAAGCGGAGTCTTGCACGGAAATCAACAGCGGCGTACAAAAGTGATATTTTTTTGTACTTATAGAACCAGTCCAAATCTCTATGTCCAAGTCATTATCTTCCCACTCACAATAAATGCGCACAAAAAAACAGATGGACACGATGTCCATCTGTTTTCGATATCAATGATTACTCAGTGATTGTAGCTACTACTCCAGCACCTACAGTACGTCCACCCTCACGGATAGAGAACTTAGTACCTTCTTCGATAGCGATTGGAGCGATAAGCTCAACAGTCATTTCGATGTTATCGCCAGGCATAACCATTTCTACACCTTCAGGAAGGTTACAGATACCAGTTACGTCAGTTGTACGGAAGTAGAACTGTGGGCGGTAGTTAGTGAAGAATGGAGTGTGACGTCCACCTTCTTCTTTAGAAAGAACATAAACTTCTGCTTTGAACTTTGTGTGTGGAGTGATTGTACCTGGCTTAGCAAGTACTTGTCCACGTTGGATATCTTCACGAGCTACACCACGAAGTAGTGCACCGATGTTGTCTCCAGCTTCAGCATAGTCAAGAAGCTTACGGAACATTTCTACACCTGTTACAGTAGTAGATTTTGGTTCTTCAGAAAGACCGATGATGTCGATAGTGTCTCCAACTTTAACTTGTCCACGCTCAACACGACCAGTAGCAACTGTTCCACGACCTGTGATTGAGAATACGTCCTCAACAGGCATCATGAATGGCTTGTCAGTGTCACGCTCTGGAGTTGGAATGTAGCTATCTACAGCTTCCATAAGTTCGAAGATTTTCGCTTCCCACTCAGCATCTCCTTCAAGAGCTTTAAGAGCAGAACCTTTGATTACTGGTACGTCATCGCCAGGGAAATCGTACTCAGAAAGAAGGTCACGAACTTCCATTTCTACTAATTCAAGTAGTTCTTCGTCGTCTACCATGTCACATTTGTTCATGAATACAACTAGGTATGGAACACCTACTTGACGAGAAAGAAGGATGTGCTCACGAGTTTGTGGCATTGGGCCATCAGCAGCAGATACTACTAGGATCCCACCATCCATTTGTGCAGCACCAGTGATCATGTTCTTAACATAGTCAGCATGTCCTGGGCAGTCAACGTGTGCATAGTGACGAGTATCAGTTTCGTACTCAACGTGCGCAGTAGAGATTGTGATTCCACGTTCTCTTTCTTCTGGAGCACCGTCGATTTGGTCATAAGCCATTGCAGTTCCACGACCATACTTCTTGTGAAGTGTAGTTGTGATTGCAGCTGTTAGAGTTGTTTTACCATGGTCAACGTGACCGATTGTACCGATATTCGCATGTTGCTTGGAACGATCAAATTTTTCCTTACCCATTTGAAAATCCTCCTTTGATTTTAAAGAAAATAAGTATATTTTAGGTGCCTCAGAGACGGTTAAATAACCACCTCTGACACAACAATTGCTTACATTAGTATTTATACTTTATAAAAGCGAATAAATCAATTATTCACCTTTATTTTTTTTGATGATTTCTTCAGAAATCGACTTAGGTACTTCTTCGTAGTGATCGAAGTGCATGGAGTATGTTCCACGTCCTTGTGTGTTAGAACGTAATGAAGTTGCATATCCAAACATTTCAGATAGAGGTACGAACGCTTTAACGACTTGAGCGTTACCGCGTGCTTCCATACCTTCTACGCGTCCACGACGGGAAGTAACGTCACCCATGATATCTCCAAGGTATTCCTCAGGGATAACAACCTCTACTTTCATCATTGGCTCAAGGATGACCGGCTTACATTTAGAAGCAGCATTCTTAAGTGCCATTGATGCAGCGATTTTGAACGCCATCTCAGAGGAGTCGACGTCATGGTATGAACCATCGAATAATCTTGCTTTAACATCAACAAGTGGGAAACCAGCTAAGACACCATTTTCTAAAGCGTCAGATAGACCGGCTTGTACAGCAGGGATGTATTCACGAGGAACCACACCACCAACGATACCGTTCTCGAATTCGAATCCTTTACCTTCTTCGTTAGGTGAGAATTCGATCCAAACGTGTCCAAATTGTCCACGTCCACCAGATTGACGGGCGAACTTACCTTCAACTTTAGCCGTATCACGGAAAGTCTCACGGTAAGATACTTGAGGAGCACCTACGTTTGCTTCTACTTTGAATTCACGTCTCATACGGTCAACGATGATATCTAAGTGAAGCTCACCCATACCTGCGATGATAACTTGACCTGTTTCCTGGTCAGTATGCGCGCGGAATGTTGGATCTTCCTCTTGAAGTTTTTGAAGAGCAGTCGTCATTTTATCTTGGTCAGCCTTTGATTTAGGCTCAACGGATAGAGAGATAACCGGCTCTGGGAATACCATGGATTCTAAGATAACAAGGCTCTTTTCATCACATAGTGTATCTCCAGTACTAGTATCTTTCAGACCAACTGCTGCCGCAATGTCCCCAGCGTAAACAGTGGAGATCTCTTCACGGGAGTTAGCGTGCATTTGCAGGATACGTCCTACACGTTCACGTTTACCTTTAGAAGAGTTTCTTACGTATGAACCAGAATCTAATGTTCCTGAGTACACACGGAAGAAAGTTAATTTACCAACATAAGGGTCAGTTGCAACTTTGAACGCTAATGCAGAGAATGGAGCATCGTCAGCAGATGGACGAGTTACTTCTTCTTCTGTATCAGGTACAAAACCTTTGATATCTTCAACATCTGTTGGTGCTGGAAGATAATCGATAACTGAGTCAATTAGTAATTGAACCCCTTTGTTTTTGAAGGCAGATCCACAGACTACCGGATAGAACTCAACAGTTAGAGTCGCTGTACGGATAGCTGCTTTAAGCTCATCATTTGTAAGCTCTTCACCTTCTAAGTACTTCATCATAAGCTCTTCATCAAGTTCAGATACAGCTTCAATAAGTTTTCCACGGTATTCTTCAGCTTGATCTTTGTACTCTTCAGGAATGTCACGAGCTTCTGCACGAGTTCCAAGGTCATCTTCATAGAAATATGCTTTCATTTCTACTAAGTCGATGATTCCTTCGAAGTCATCCTCAGCACCGATTGGAAGCTGAATAGGATGTGCATTAGCTTGTAGACGCTCATGTAGTGTACCTACAGAGTAAAGGAAGTCAGCACCGATTTTGTCCATTTTGTTAACGAACACTACACGGGGAACCCCGTAAGTAGTTGCTTGGCGCCATACAGTTTCAGTTTGAGGCTCAACACCAGATTGAGCATCAAGTACTGCTACTGCACCATCAAGTACACGCAGGGAACGTTCAACTTCAACAGTGAAGTCTACGTGACCCGGTGTATCGATGATGTTGATACGATGGCCTTTCCATTGAGCTGTTGTCGCAGCAGAAGTGATAGTGATACCACGTTCTTGCTCTTGCTCCATCCAGTCCATTTGAGAAGCACCTTCGTGAGTTTCTCCAATTTTATGGATACGACCTGTATAAAATAGGATACGCTCAGTTGCAGTTGTTTTACCGGCATCGATGTGAGCCATGATACCGATATTACGAGTGTTTTCTAAGGAGAACTCTCTAGGCATGCGGTCTTTCTCCTTCCTTATAAAAGAATGATTTGTTTGATTAAGGTCAGATTACCAACGATAGTGAGCAAACGCTTTGTTCGCTTCAGCCATCTTGTGTGTATCTTCACGCTTCTTGACAGAAGCTCCAGTGTTGTTAGCTGCATCAAGGATTTCGTTAGCTAAACGCTCTTCCATTGTCTTCTCACCGCGAAGACGAGAGTAGTTTACTAACCAACGAAGACCTAATGTAGTACGACGCTCTGGACGCACCTCTACAGGTACTTGATAGTTTGAACCACCTACACGACGAGCTTTAACTTCCAATACCGGCATGATATTTTTCAAAGCTGCATCGAATACTTCCATTGCATCTTTACCTGAACGCTCGCTAATGATATCAAACGCTGCGTATAATTTCTTTTGAGCTTTACCTCTTTTACCGTCAATCATGATTTTGTTGATTAAACGAGTAACTAATTTAGAATTGTACATTGGATCAGGTAAAACGTCTCTTTTTGCTACAGGACCTTTACGTGGCATGTGATTTCCTCCTTTCAACGAGAAATGAATTTATAGTAGTTTTATTATTTTTTAGCTGCTTTAGGGCGCTTAGTTCCGTATTTAGAACGTCCTTGCATACGGCCGTCAACTCCAGCTGTATCAAGCGCACCACGTACGATGTGATAACGTACTCCCGGTAAATCCTTTACACGTCCTCCACGGATAAGAACAACACTGTGCTCTTGAAGGTTGTGTCCGATACCAGGGATGTAAGCAGTAACCTCGATTCCATTTGTCAAACGAACACGTGCATATTTACGTAGCGCCGAGTTCGGTTTCTTTGGAGTCATTGTACCAACACGAGTACATACACCACGTTTTTGTGGAGAAGACAAGTTCGTGTGCACCTTCTTAAAGCTGTTATAACCTTTGTTAAGAGCTGGTGACTTTGATTTAGTTGATTTTGACTGACGAGGCTTGCGAACTAATTGGTTAATAGTTGGCATTTTGTTTTCCTCCCTTCTTATTTGGTAAGCCCACACATCCAGGTGGTTCTTTTTTGGGTAAAAGTAAAGTTTTTGTAGATCGCTTCTACAAAAACTATTTTACTGTATAATCGCAACAGCTGCTGCTCCAACATCTATTCCGCACGATTTACCAAGTTTCTTCATCGAATCCACTTTGTTAACCGGTACATTAAGATCGATCGCGGCCTGAACTACTTTTGCTGTAACCTTAGGATCAGCATCCTCCGCAATTACAACTTCGAGTACATGACCTGTTTTTAGAGCTTTCACTGCTTGCTTTGTTCCTACAATAATTTCTTTAGCCTGCGCTACTTTTTCATAAGACATTTCATATCCTCCAAAGTAACAGGTTATTAATAGGAGCAACCTTGAATATATTATCATCTTAAAATCTCTATGTCAACAAAGATTTAAAAGATTTATAAAAGCTAACTCTTAGAGCTGATGTTTGAGCAATCAAACCCGCCTAAGAGTTAGCCTAAATAGATTACTCTACTGTTACTGTTTCTTCACTAGTATCTTCTGCTAAAACCGGTTCTGCTTTACGGTAACGTTGCATACCTGTTCCTGCCGGAACCAGTTTACCGATGATAACATTTTCTTTCAATCCTAGTAACTCATCACGTTTTCCTTTGATCGCAGCGTCCGTTAACACACGAGTTGTTTCCTGGAATGATGCTGCGGATAAGAAGGAATCTGTTTCAAGTGAAGCTTTGGTGATCCCGAGCAGTACAGGACGTCCTGTTGCCGGAAGCTTACCGCCGAACAATGCTTTCTCGTTCGCATCTCTGAATTGGTGGATATCCATAAGAGTACCCGGAAGCACTTCAGATTCACCAGCATCGATGACGCGGACTTTACGTAACATTTGACGGACCATGACTTCAACGTGTTTGTCGCCGATTTCAACCCCTTGCATACGATATACCTTTTGTACTTCGCGAAGCAAGTATTCTTGAACGGCAGACACATCACGGACTTTAAGAAGTTCTTTCGGATCGATCGAACCTTCAGTGATTTCCTGACCGCGTGCGACCTTATCGTTTACAGCGAACTTCAAGCGAGCTGTGTAAGGAGCTGTGTAACTTCTCGTTTCCACATCACCTTGTACGGTAATTTCGTACTGACGATCTTTTCCTTCACTGATGGATGTGATCACACCATCGATTTCAGAGATGACAGCTTGACCTTTAGGGTTACGCGCCTCGAAGATTTCTTGGATACGCGGTAAACCTTGAGTGATATCGTCTCCTGCAACCCCACCAGTATGGAACGTACGCATCGTTAACTGAGTACCCGGTTCCCCGATGGATTGAGCAGCGATGATACCGACAGCTTCCCCGACTTCGACTTTTTGACCTGTCGCAAGGTTCGTTCCGTAACATTTTTCACACACACCGTGTCTTGTGTTACATGTGAAGGCAGAACGGATCGAAACATGTTCGACGCCAGCATCAATGATCGTCTTAGCCAAGTCTTCTGTGATCAGCTGATTTTCTGTAATGATGATTTCATCTGTCTCAGGGTGACGTAATGTCTTACGGGAGTAACGACCGAGTAAACGTTCTTCAAGAGGTTCGATGATTTCCGTACCCTCTTTAATGGAGCCTACAAGTAAGCCTCTGTCCGTTCCACAGTCTTCCTCACGAACGATAACGTCCTGTGCAACGTCAACCAGTCGACGCGTCAGGTAACCTGAGTCAGCTGTTTTCAGTGCTGTATCGGCAAGACCTTTACGGGCACCATGGGTAGAGATGAAGTATTCAAGAACCGTCAGACCTTCACGGAAACTTGATTTGATCGGTAACTCGATGATACGACCAGCCGGGTTGGCCATCAGTCCACGCATACCGGCAAGCTGAGTGAAGTTTGATGCGTTACCACGGGCACCTGAGTCACTCATCATGAAGATCGGGTTGCGTTTATCCAATGTTGCCATTAACTTACCTTGAATCGTATCTTTCGCAGCACTCCAGATGGAGATAACACGATCGTATCTTTCATCTTCTGTAATGAGACCACGTTTGAATTGTTTCAATACGTTATCTACTTTACTTTGCGCTTCGATCAAGATCTCTTCTTTTTCCGCTAGTACGACGATATCTGCGATACCAACCGTAATACCGGCTTTTGTAGAATATTTGAATCCAAGGTCCTTCATCTTATCAAGCATACGAGACGTTTCCGTGATGGCGAACTTCTTGAACACTTCCGCGATGATATTCCCTAAGAAACCTTTTTTGAATGGGTTGATTAACTCACGGCTTTGGAATACTTCCTTTACGTCCGTTGACGGATCAACAAAGTAGTTCTCAGGAGTCGCAACTTCCAAGTTCGTTCTTGTTGGTTCGTTGATGAACGGGAATGTATCAGGCAAGATCTCGTTGAAGATTACTTTACCTACCGTTGTTAATAATAATTGTTTGTTTTGCTTCTCGGTGAACGTTTTGTTGTTGATGGTGCTTGCATGGATTGCAATACGGGTATGCAAGTGTACATAACCATTTTGATATGCAAGGATGACTTCATTCGCATCATTGAAGATCATACCTTCACCAACAGCATTTTCACGTTCAAGTGTAAGGTAATAGTTACCTAATACCATATCCTGGGACGGTGTAACAACCGGTTTACCGTCTTTCGGATTTAGGATGTTTTGGGCAGCAAGCATCAGCATGCGCGCTTCAGCTTGAGCTTCAGAAGATAGCGGTACGTGAACCGCCATTTGGTCACCATCAAAATCCGCATTGTATGCTGTACATACAAGTGGGTGAAGACGGATCGCTCTACCTTCGACAAGCGTTGGTTCAAATGCTTGAATACCAAGTCTGTGAAGTGTAGGTGCACGGTTTAACAGTACCGGATGTTCTTTGATGACGCCTTCTAATACATCCCATACTTCCGGCTGGACGCGTTCAATCTTGCGCTTGGCACTCTTGATGTTATGGGCCAATCCTTTTTCAACGAGTTCTTTCATAACGAATGGTTTGAATAACTCAAGAGCCATTTCTTTAGGAAGACCACATTGGTACATCTTAAGGTTAGGTCCAACAACGATTACAGAACGGCCGGAGTAGTCAACACGTTTACCAAGAAGGTTCTGACGGAAACGACCTTGCTTCCCTTTAAGCATATGTGAAAGGGATTTTAATGGACGGTTACCCGGTCCAGTAACTGGACGGCCACGACGACCATTATCAATTAAAGCATCAACCGCTTCTTGTAGCATACGCTTCTCATTTTGAACGATGATGCTTGGGGCACCAAGGTCCAATAAACGCTTAAGACGGTTATTACGGTTAATAACGCGACGATATAAATCATTTAAGTCAGAAGTCGCAAAGCGTCCACCGTCAAGTTGAACCATCGGGCGAAGCTCTGGAGGAATGACAGGAAGGACATCAAGGATCATCCAGTCCGGATCATTCCCTGAGTTTCTGAAAGATTCCACTACTTCCAATCGTTTGATTGCACGGGTACGGCGTTGACCTTGAGCTGTTTTCAGTTCTTCCTTCAAGAAATCAGCTTCTTTATCCAGGTCAATATCCTGCAGAAGCTTTTTAATTGCTTCCGCTCCCATTGCAGCTTGGAATTTCACTCCGTACTTCTCACGATATGCACGGTACTCTTTTTCAGAAAGAAGTTGCTTTCTTTCAAGAGCCGTGTCGCCTGGTTCTGTTACAACATAGGAAGCGAAATAGATGACTTCTTCCAAAGCACGCGGGGACATGTCTAACACAAGACCCATACGGCTTGGGATTCCTTTGAAGTACCAGATGTGAGAAACAGGTGCGGCAAGTTCAATGTGACCCATACGTTCACGACGAACTTTAGCTTTTGTTACTTCGACACCACAGCGGTCACAAACGACGCCTTTATAACGGACACGCTTGTATTTACCACAGTGACATTCCCAGTCCTTCGTAGGACCGAAAATACGTTCACAGAACAAACCATCTTTTTCTGGTTTTAACGTACGATAGTTAATCGTTTCGGGCTTTTTAACTTCCCCGAAAGACCATGAACGGATCTTATCGGGGGAAGCTAAACCAATTTTCATATACTCAAAATTATTTACATCTAGCAAGGGGCCTACCTCCCTTTTAATCTACAGGCTCTAACCCTAATTGCTCTAAATTTATTCTTTAGACCCTACTGTCTCGGATTCCTGTGCATTAGATTCAGAGATATTTAGCGTGTCTGCTTGTTGTACTTCTTCTTCGTCCTCTAAGTCGCGCATTTCGATTTCTTCTTCGTTACTAGAGAGGATCTTAACATCCATACCTAAACTTTGAAGCTCTTTGATCAGAACTTTAAATGATTCCGGAACACCAGGTTCAGGAACGTTTTCACCCTTGACGATGGCTTCGTATGTTTTCACACGGCCCACAACGTCATCGGACTTAACTGTAAGAATTTCTTGTAGAGTGTAAGCAGCACCATAAGCTTCAAGTGCCCATACCTCCATCTCACCGAAACGCTGTCCACCGAATTGCGCTTTACCACCGAGTGGCTGTTGCGTAACAAGTGAATAAGGTCCGGTTGAACGTGCGTGAAGTTTGTCATCAACCATGTGAGCAAGTTTGATCATATACATGATTCCAACTGATACACGGTTATCAAACGGTTCACCCGTTCTACCATCGTAAAGAACGGTTTTGGCATCGCGTGCCATACCTGCTTCTTCAATTGTTGCCCATACATCTTCCTCACGTGCTCCATCAAATACTGGTGAAGCAACATGAATACCGAGGTATCTTGCTGCCATTCCCAAGTGAAGCTCCAGCACCTGACCAATATTCATACGTGATGGTACCCCTAGTGGGTTAAGCATGATATCAATCGGTGTGCCGTCTGGTAAGAACGGCATGTCTTCTTCAGGAAGGATTCTTGAGATAACACCTTTGTTACCGTGACGACCAGCCATTTTGTCACCTTCAGAGATCTTACGTTTCTGAACGATGTATACACGTACAAGCTGGTTTACACCTGGTGGTAATTCATCGCCATCTTCACGGTTGAAGACTTTCACATCAAGGATGATTCCACCGCCACCGTGTGGTACGCGAAGGGATGTATCCCGGACTTCACGGGCCTTCTCACCGAAGATCGCATGTAATAGACGCTCTTCAGCCGTCAGTTCCGTTACACCTTTAGGCGTTACTTTACCGACTAGCAGGTCGCCATCTTTTACTTCAGCACCGATGCGGATGATTCCGCGCTCATCAAGATTGCGAAGTGCATCTTCACCAACGTTAGGAATATCACGAGTGATTTCTTCAGGTCCCAATTTCGTATCACGGGACTCAGACTCATATTCTTCAATATGAATAGAAGTATAGACATCGTCTTTTACAAGACGCTCACTCATGATGATCGCATCTTCATAGTTGTAACCGTCCCAAGTCATGAATCCAACCATGACGTTACGTCCCAAGGCGAGTTCACCTTTCTCCATGGAAGGACCATCAGCAAGGATTTCTCCTTTTACTACACGGTCACCTTCACTTACGATTGGACGCTGGTTGTAACATGTACCCTGGTTAGAACGGATGAATTTCTGCATACGATACTTATCGAGGTCACCTTTTACTTCCTGACCGTCGATTTCTTTCACACGACGCACCCAAACCTGTTTCGCTTCAACCTTCTCCACAATACCTTCGTATTTACAGATCACGGCTGCACCGGAGTCTTTCGCAGATACGTGTTCCATACCTGTTCCGACGATCGGTGATTCCGGATTCATCAAAGGTACTGCTTGACGCTGCATGTTCGCTCCCATTAGAGCACGGTTGGAGTCATCGTTCTCTAAGAATGGAATACATGCTGTCGCAGCTGATACTACTTGTTTAGGAGATACATCCATGTAGTCGAGACGTTCACGCTTGATGACCGTGTTCTCACCGCGGAAACGGGAGATGACTTCTTCATCAAGGAATGCACCGTCATCTCCAAGACGTGCGTTCGCCTGCGCCACTACATAGTTATCTTCTTCGTCTGCCGTCAAGTAATCGATACGATCGGTTACTTTCCCGGTATCGGGGTCGACACGACGATACGGCGTTTCGATAAAGCCGAATTTATTCACTTTCGCAAAGGAGGAAAGTGAGTTGATCAGTCCGATGTTCGGACCCTCAGGTGTTTCAATCGGACACATACGGCCATAGTGGGAATAATGGACGTCACGTACTTCGAAACCGGCACGTTCACGTGTTAATCCACCGGGCCCTAATGCAGAAAGACGGCGTTTGTGCGTTAATTCTGCAAGAGGATTCGTTTGATCCATGAATTGAGACAATTGAGAGCTTCCAAAGAACTCTTTAATGGATGCAATAACAGGACGGATGTTGATCAGTTGTTGAGGCGTGATCGTGTTCGTGTCCTGAATGGACATTCTTTCACGGACCACACGCTCCATACGTGATAAACCGATACGGAATTGGTTCTGTAGCAATTCACCAACCGAACGTAAACGACGGTTACCTAAATGGTCAATATCATCTGTCAGTCCTACTCCATGTAATAAGTTAAAGAAGTAAGAAATGGAAGAAATGATATCTGCAGGTGTAATGTACTTAACCTCTTCTTCAACATACGCATTGCTGATTACGTTGATTTCAAAATCTCCCTCTTCGTTAGGAGAATAGATTTTGATAGATTGAAGAACTACGTCTTCTTCTAATACGCCGCCGGACTGTTGGTAGTTTTTGAAACCAATGCCGTTTTCTAAATAAGGGATGACCTTATCCAGGGCGCGACGGTCAAGAACCGTGCCTTTCTCTGCCAGAATCTCACCCGTTTCCGGATCTGCTAGAGTTTCTGCTAGAGTTTGACCGAATAAACGATTCTTAATGTGAAGCTTTTTGTTCATTTTGTAACGTCCAACGTTTGCTAAGTCATAACGCTTAGGATCAAAGAAACGAGAAACGAGTAAACTTTTAGCATTTTCTACTGTAGGAGGCTCTCCCGGGCGCAGACGCTCATAAATCTCGAGCAATGCCTTGTCGATACCTTCCGTGTTATCTTTCTCGAGCGTGTTACGAATGTACTCATTATCACCGATCAAATCGATGATTTCTTGATCAGAGCCAAACCCAAGGGCACGTAAAAGAACCGTTACCGGTAGTTTGCGAGTTCGATCAATTCGCACATATACAACATCTTTTGCATCTGTTTCATACTCAAGCCAAGCTCCGCGGTTTGGTATAACGGTAGCAGTAAACCCTTTCTTTCCGTTTTTATCTACTTTTCCGCTAAAGTAAACACTAGGTGAACGCACTAGCTGAGATACGATAACGCGCTCAGCACCATTGATGACAAAAGTACCTGTGTCTGTCATTAATGGGAAATCACCCATAAATACGTCTTGATCTTTTACTTCTCCTGTTTCCTTGTTCACAAGACGGACTTTTACTCTAAGCGGTGCAGAGTAAGTAACATCTCTTTCCTTTGATTCTTCCACCGAGTACTTTGGCTCTCCCAGACTATAATCAATAAATTCCAAAGAGAGATTACCAGTGAAGTCCTCAATCGGAGAAATGTCACGGAACATTTCTCTTAACCCCTCATCAAGAAACCATTGATACGAGGAAGTTTGAATTTCGATTAAATTCGGTAATTCTAAAACTTCACTGATACGCGCAAAACTTCTGCGTTGGCGGTGTCGTCCATACTGAACTAGTTGACCTGTCAACTGATTCACCCCTCAAATCAAGCGTTTTGGTTGTGTCTATATGCCTTAAAGTAGGATCACTACTCTACACAAGACAAAAAGAAAAAGGGTTTTAATGATAAAACCTCATTTTCAAATGACGAACTATTATTTTATAATCTTTTCCAATTTATCCAACATGTATACATATGGACATAATACCGGAAAATAATATTTTTGCATTTTATAATGTTATCATAGCAGATAAGCTACGTCAACGGATTTCTTTTACCGATTTCAAGATATAGTATCCCTTTTTTCTGGTGACGACTTCTACATTTGAAAAGATTTTTTCCATTTTCTCCATGGCAGAGGGAGCACCTTGCTTCTTCTGAATAACGACCCATAATTCTCCGCGTTCCGTCAGATGTCCGTAACTATTCTCAAGAATCGAATGAACCGTTTCTTTCCCTGCCCGTATCGGAGGATTCGTTAAAATAGCGGCAAATCCCTTTTCAACGACATTCGTATATCGGTCACTTTGATAGACTTTAACGTTTTGAACTTTATTTTCCCCGGCATTTTCTTTCGCTAAAGATAGAGCCCTCTCGTTTACATCGATCATATGGACCGTCCGATCACCAAAGTCTTTAGCCAAGGATAGTCCGACCGGGCCATAACCGCAGCCGACATCAAGTATCGGTCCCTGAACATCAGGTAATTCAAACGTTTCAATCAAGGCTCTTGAACCAAAGTCAACTTCCTTTTTTGAGAAAACGCCCTGGTCTGTCTTAAAACGGAATGTTTGTCCCCTTAATTCAAAGGCAATCATCCCGGGGTTACTTTCCACATCAGGGTTACGGGAATAATAGTGATTGGTCATTATATCATCTCCATCCATTGATAGAACCCGCCTGGTAACCATCTTTTCCAAAAAGAGTCTGGATAGATGCCAGACAAGAAAAAAGCCCGCCAAATATAGCGAGCTTTTCATCTATACAATCATTACTTAACTTCTACGCCAGCTCCAACTTCTTCAAGTTTAGCTTTAAGTTCTTCAGCTTCCTCTTTAGCAATACCTTCTTTAAGAGCTTTAGGAGTGTTATCAACCATTTCTTTCGCTTCTTTAAGGCCAAGACCTGTGATTTCACGAACAACTTTGATAACCTTGATTTTTTGAGCTCCAGCGCTCTCAAGAATTAGGTCGAATTCAGTTTGTTCTGCAGCAGCGTCAGCGCCACCAGCAGCAGCAGCTACAGGTGCAGCAGCAGTTACTCCGAATTCTTCTTCGATTGCTTTAACTAGATCATTTAGTTCAAGAACTGACATTTCTTTAATCGCGTCAATGATTTGCTCTTTACTCATTTTAAATTTCCTCCTTGTGGTGTTTGCTTAATTTTTTTATTTAAACGACTTGCTTTAGCTTACGCGCCTTGCTCTTCTTTTTGATCTGCAACGGCTTTTGTTGCCAACGCAAAGTTGCGCATTGGTGCTTGTAGCACGCTGAGTAGCATAGAAAGAAGTCCTTCGCGGTTTGGAAGTTCAGCGATTGCTTTAACATCCTCAACTGAAGTGATCGTTCCTTCGATGACACCCGTTTTGATTTCAAGTGCTTCGTGTTCTTTAGCGAAGCTGTTAAGGATCTTTGCAGGTGCAACTACTTCTTCTGTACTGAACGCGATTGCGTTAGGACCAGTTAAGAATTCGTTTAACCCTTCAAGACCAGCTTCTTCTGCGGCACGACGTACCATAGTGTTTTTGTACACTTTGAACTCGATGCCAGCTTCGCGAAGTTGTTTACGAAGTTCAGTAAGTTCGGAAACGTCTAGTCCACGGTAATCTACAACGATTGTAGATACACTGTTTTTTAGCTTGTCAGAGATTTCTCCAACGATGTGTTTCTTTTGATCTAGAATGCTGCTCATCATTACACCTCCTGTAGATTGACTGATGAACATTTATACCGTCATCCAATAAAAAATGCCCTTATATCAAGGTAGACATAAGGGCATTGCAAACACGCTATACGCGGTTATTTTATCGCAATTACCTCGGCAGGATATTAAGCTCGTAATGAGCCCCTACTGTCTACGGTACAAATGTATTCGTTTTTAACAACAGAACTAATTATAATCACTAGTCCTCAGTAAGTCAATACCAAATTATGCCTTAACTGCGAAAGTTGAAGGATCGACTTTAACGCCAGGTCCCATTGTAGAAGTTACAGAAACATTTTTCATGTAAGTTCCTTTTGCAGCAGCAGGTTTAACTTTAAGCATTGTTTCATACATTGTAGCAAAGTTTTCAACAAGCTTTTCGTTATCGAATGAAATCTTTCCAACAGGAACGTGAACGTTACCTGATTTGTCAGCACGGTATTCAACTTTACCAGCTTTGATTTCATTGACAGCTTTTGTTACGTCGAATGTTACTGTTCCAGTTTTAGGGTTTGGCATTAAACCTTTAGGTCCCAATACGCGACCAAGTTTACCAACTTCACCCATCATGTCTGGAGTTGCAACGATTACGTCGAACTCGAACCAACCTTGGTTGATCTTGTTGATAAGTTCTGCATCACCTACGAAATCAGCGCCGGCAGCTTCTGCTTCTTTTGCTTTATCGCCTTTAGCGAATACAAGAACCTTTTGAGTTTTACCAGTTCCGTGTGGAAGTACAACTGCTCCACGGATTTGCTGGTCGTTTTTACGTGTATCTACACCTAAGCGGAACGCTACTTCAATCGTTGCGTCAAACTTAGCGAAGTTTGTTTTCTTAACTAGTTCGATTGCTTCTTCCACTGAATAAGCTTTAGTACGATCTACAAGCTTTTGAGCATCAAGAAACTTTTTACCTTTTTTAGCCATTTTAAATTTCCTCCTATATGTGGTTTTAGCGGAATAACCTCCCACGAAATAAGGTTGCGAGTGAAACGTACATTTCATCATCGCAACCTCGTTCAACAGGAACCTCTACTTTAACGAAGCAGGGATTAGTCTTCGATGACGATACCCATGCTGCGCGCAGTTCCTTCTACCATGCGCATAGCTGATTCAACACTAGCTGCATTTAAGTCAGGCATTTTTGTTTCAGCAATTTCACGTACTTTATCGCGTTTAAGTGTTGCCACTTTCTTGCTGTTTGGTTCGCCTGAACCAGACTCGATACCTGCAGCTTTCTTAAGAAGAACAGCAGCGGGTGGAGTTTTTGTGATGAATGTAAATGAACGGTCTTCAAATACCGTGATTTCAACAGGAATGATTAAGCCAGCTTGATCTGCTGTACGAGCATTGAATTCCTTACAGAATCCCATGATGTTAACACCTGCTTGACCTAGTGCAGGACCAACTGGTGGAGCTGGATTAGCTTTACCGGCAGGGATCTGCAATTTAACCATTTTGATAACTTTTTTAGCCACGAGACACACCTCCTTAAGTCCGTGATGTGGTTATTGGGTTTTTCACCCTCCCACTCAAATGTAAAAAATGTCTTTATCAACATAAAGAACGTCTATTAGTTTCAGTATCTCTTTGTGGAGACGCACTGACTTATGAAATAGTACCATTTTTTCAGAATGATTTCAAGTTCTTTTCCATTATAATTTATCAATTTGGGAGAAATCCAGTTCTACCGGGGTATCTCTACCAAACATATTGACGTGTACCTTCACTTTTGCTTTTGCATTATCAATCTCTTCGATCGAGCCGGTAAAGTTCGCAAACGGACCTTCGTTCACCCTTACTGTTTCTCCTAATTCGAAGTCGATTTCTACCTTTTTCTCTGTCATGCCCATTTGTTTCAGAAGGTTCGTTACTTCTTCCGGCAATAATGGTGTAGGTTTTGACCCTGAGCCTGATGAACCGACGAAACCGGTCACTCCAGGTGTGTTTCGGACGACATACCATGAATCATCCGTCATGACGATTTCCACAATCACATAACCGGGAAATACCTTCTTCTTAATTACTTTCTTCTTGCCATTCTTAAAATCCGTCTCTTCTTCTTCAGGCACGATCACGCGGAAGATCTTATCTTGCATCCCCATCGTTTCAACACGCTTCTCAAGGTTCGCTTTCACCTTATTCTCGTATCCTGAATAAGTATGGACTACATACCAATTCTTCTCCATTTCATAGGACTAAACGTCCGTCCCTCCTCGCTATTTAAGAATACTCATTCGCCTTTTTTCTCCAAATGAAAAAACCCGTAAAAAGATAACGGGCTCTAAGGTCATGTACTCTATTAACATTCATTATACCATGCTTTCATGGTATATATACAATTAATTCTATGTTTCTCTTACTTAGAACCAATGATCAATCGCATAAGTTCTGAGATGCCCAGGTCGATAACAGCAAAGAAAAGGGCAACAAATACCACTGTCGTAATAACCGTGATCGTATAGCGCGTTAACTCTTTACGTTTAGGCCAGCTGACCTTTCTCATTTCCGATGCAACATTGCGAAAGAATTTAAACATCCGTTAGTAACCTCCAACTAATATCAATACGCAAGACTTCTACACTCTATTTAGTCTCTTTGTGTAGGGTGTGAGCATTACATGTATTACAGAATTTCTTTAATTCTAATCGAACGGCCTGATTACGGTTTCCCGGCACGGAATAATTCCTGGAACCGCATACCGTACAAGCCAGTATTAGTTTAGTAGTCATATATTCCACCTATACTATACATAGTAAGTCCTATCAAAAATAACACGACCACCAAAAAGTGTCAATATGACTTTACATCGTTATTTCGCGAACTTCCAAGTATCGTTCAAGCTTCCGTTTCACTCGCTGTAATGCATTGTCGATGGATTTCACATGGCGGTTCAGCTCTTCTGATATCTCCTGATAGGACTGCCCGTCCAAATAAAGGGCAAGTACTTTCCTCTCAAGATCGCTTAACAGCTGGGCCATCTTATCTTCCATATTATCGAATTCCTCGCGATTGATAATTAGCGCTTCCGGATCCATTACTTTCGCACCTGAAATGACATCTAATAGCGTTCGGTCAGATTCATCATCATAAATGGGTTTATCCAGTGAAACATACGAATTCAGTGGTATATGCTTCTGTCTCGTGGCTGTCTTGATGGCTGTAATGATCTGTCTTGTGATACAAAGCTCTGCAAACGCTTTAAAAGAAGTCAGCTTGTCCTCCTTATAATCACGGATTGCCTTGTACAAACCAATCATACCCTCCTGGACGATATCTTCCTTATCTGCCCCGATTAAAAAATACGAGCGGGCTTTCGCTCTTACGAAATTACGGTATTTCCTGATCAAAAAATCGAGTGCTTCGCTGTGACCCTGATGGACGGCTTCTATTATCTCTTCATCATCCATGCCTTCTAATCGATTATCAAATGCTTCTGTCCTGATGATATTGCTCACACGCATCCCCCCGAGCAAAACAATAGATAGAAATATTATACATTACAGAAAATTCAATCGTCAACCTATCATTGTTCCCCGCGACGCCATTTTTCGAAAATTTCAGCAACTTCCTCTGATAATTGGATCTTGGAGGCCGGCCGTTTCTCGCTCGAATTCCTTACTTTTCTTTCAATCTTTTTTTCAATGACTTCCACCTCGGTCAAGAGCTCCCTCGCTGATTTGCGAAGGGCTCCCTGCCCAAATATGGCCCATTGCTCTGTGAAATCAGAAGTGGCTACATGAATCTGGGTTTTAATATTGCTTAACTCAATGGCCAATCTTTCAATTCGTTCATCTGCCGTTTCATTTTCTTTGGTGAAAAGCACTTCCACTTTATAATTTTGATATTTCCGGGCGATCCCCTGTACGTAGTATGCATCAAATACGACAATGACACGGTAGCCCGTATACCCCTGATATTCGGCCATTTGTTCGACCAGGCGGTCTCTTGCTGCGGCTAGATCCTTATGTTTCAATTCATTCAATTCCGGCCAGGCACCGATTATGTTATAGCCATCCACAAGAAGGATATCCATCTTACTATTCTCCCAATGGGTGGCGTTTACGATATACCTCATACATTAAAATACTAGCTGCCACCGAAGCGTTTAGTGATGTAACATGACCGATCATAGGCAACTGAACAAGGAAATCACATTTATCCCGCAAAATACGGCTCATCCCTTTTCCTTCACTTCCGATAATCAAACCGATGGGAAGCGTACCGTCAAGCTGGCGGAAATCCTGCTTACCCTTAGCATCCGTTCCCGCGACCCATACACCGCGTTCTTTCAATTCATCCACCGCTCTCGACAGATTCGTCACACGTGCCACGGGAATATGTTCAATCGCACCAGTGGAAGCCTTCGCTACGGTAGAAGTAAGTCCCACCGCTCTTCGCTTCGGAATAATGATCCCATGGGCACCCGCTGCATCAGCCGTCCTCATGATGGATCCCAGGTTATGGGGATCTTCCAGTTCATCCAGGATCAGAATAAAAGGATCCTCCCCTTTTTGTTCTGCTTTTTGAAATAGATCATCGAGTTCAGCATACTGATAAGCGGCAACGGAAGCGACAACCCCTTGGTGATTCTCCGATACCATCTGCTCGATTTTCTTCTTTGGTACATACTGGACCATGACATTGGATTCCTTGGCAAGTCCGACGATTTGCTGGATGGAGCCTTTCTGTGAACCTTCCGCTATCCAAATCTTATTGATATCCCTTCCTGACTTTAACGCTTCTATGACAGGATTTCTTCCTCCGATAAAATCTTTACTCATTTCTGCTCCTCCTTTCCTGCCTGGGCTTGTTCAAAAATGATCTTCAACAGTTCCTCTAATCGATCCGTCCGATTAAGTAAAAACAAATATCCAATAAGAGCCTCAAAAGCAGTGCTGTGTTTATACGTTTGTACATCCGTGTTTTTAGGCGTTGTCCCCGATTTCGCATTCCGGCCGCGCTTGACGATCGATATCTCTTCTTCCGATAAGAGGTCCTGATCGAACAACGTTCTGAGAATGGCCGCCTGCGCTTTAGCAGAAACATATTTCGTCGCAGCCCTGTGCAGTTGATTCGGTTTGATCTTACCCTTGGTTAACAGGAGCTGCCGTACATATGTTTCATATACAGCATCCCCCATATAAGCAAGTGCAAGTGCATTGATTTGTTTCGCATCGATTTGTTCATTTGTCTCGTAAAGCATTAAGATCCTCTTTTCCAGCGGGTGCCTTGAGGAGTATCTTCCAGGATGATATCCATGTCTTTCAATGTGTCCCGGATCTCATCGGCCAGTTGGAAGTTTCGATCTTTACGGGCTTGAATACGCTTTTCGATCATCTCTTCCACTTCTTCGTCCAACATTCCCGCTTCCTGCAACGTCAGTCCAAGTACAGAGAAGAAATCTTCAAACTGGTGTAAGAACCCGTCAATGACTTCTGTTGATGTATTTTTCTCCATCAAGTAATAGTTCGCTTGTCTGGATAGTTCGAATAAAATGGAAATCGCATTGGCAGTATTAAAGTCATCGTCCATATCGGTAATGAATTGAGCTTTAAGCGCATCGATTTTGTCCAGCCATTCCTGATTATTGTCCGTTAAGTTCGTACTCGATTCCTTGCGATGCTTCAGGTTCTCATAGGCTGTCTTGATTCGATCCAAAGAAGTCTCTGCATTCTGCAAAAGCTCAAGATTGTAGTTGATCGGATGACGGTAATGAACGGATAGCATGAAGAAACGAAGGACCTGCGGATCTTGTTCTTTAATAATGTCGTGCACCAATACGAAATTACCGAGTGATTTCGACATCTTCTCGTTATCGATATTAATATACCCATTGTGCATCCAGTAATTGGCGAATGCCTTACCTGTAAGAGCCTCTGACTGGGCGATTTCATTCTCGTGATGAGGGAAGGTCAGATCCTGTCCCCCGGCGTGGATGTCGATGGTATCCCCCAAATAGCGCTTAGCCATGGCTGAACATTCGATATGCCAGCCCGGACGTCCTTCACCCCACGGGCTCTTCCAGGAGATCTCCCCTTCTTTCGCAGCTTTCCATAAAACGAAATCAAGGGCATCTTCTTTTTTGTCCCCTACATCGATGCGTGCTCCCGCTTTCAGTTCATCGATCGGCTGATGAGACAGCTTACCGTACCCATCAAACTTTCTGGTACGATAATAAACGTCTCCCTGGGATTCATAGGCATATCCTTTTTCCACAAGGGCTGAGATGAAATTAACAATGGTGTCAATATTATCTGTCACTGTCGGATGTACATCGGCTTTCCGGCAACCGAGGGCTCCCGTATCTTCGAAGTAAGCATCGATAAAGCGCTTGGCAATCGTCGGGACATCTTCTCCCAGTTCCTTGGCAGCTCTAATTAATTTATCGTCCACATCCGTGAAGTTAGAGACGAAATGAACATCATATCCCCTGTATTCCAGATAACGTCTCACTGTGTCAAACACAATCGCAGGACGAGCGTTCCCTATATGAATATAGTTATAAACCGTCGGACCGCACACATACATTTTGACCTTACCCTCTTCCAGGGGGTTGAATTCCTCTTTCTGCCTTGTCAGTGTGTTATATAAACGAATCGTCATGATGATCGACTCCTTCCCTCATATTCCCTTAATAATGATTTCAATTCATTCACTTCTTTTTCAAGCTGTTTCATTCGGTCGTTCATCGGATCGGGCAGATCACAGTGATTCAGATCCTTCTGTATCTTCACACCGTCCTGAATGACCACCTTACCTGGAATACCGACTACGGTTGAATTGGGCGGAACATCTTTCAGGACAACGGATCCTGCCCCTACCTTAGAATTTTCCCCAACAACGATCGATCCTAATACTTTTGCACCTGTCGCAATCAACGCATTATCCTGGATCGTCGGGTGACGTTTCCCTTTTTCCTTCCCGGTTCCACCGAGGGTGACCCCCTGGAAGAGCGTGACATTGTCTCCGATTTCACACGTCTCGCCTATCACCACACCCATTCCATGATCGATGAAAAAGCGGCGGCCGATCTTAGCACCGGGGTGGATCTCCACTCCGGTGAAGAAGCGGCTGACCTGTGAAATGACCCGGGCAATGAAAAAGAATTTACGTTTAAAAAATGCATGGGCAACACGATGAGCCCAAATGGCATGAAGACCCGAATACGTGAGGATGACCTCCACGTAATTCCTCGCAGCCGGATCCTGATCAAACACCACATCTATATCTTCCCTAAACGACTTAAACATCCGGATCCATCCCCCTTCCTTTTTTAAAAACTGCTAACAATAAAAAAACGCCCCTGTCAATAAACTGACAGAGACGCTTTTAAAGGCGCGGTTCCACTCTGATTGAGAAGACAAACCTTCTCCAACTCGAATCCTGTTAACGGTAGGAAACCGCCTTTACCTACTCTATTTCAGTAACGGGCTCAGAGGTGCATTTCAGAATCGGAGGGGCTTAAACCACTTTCAGCCGGTGATGGTTCTCTCTACTAAGCATCCTTTTCTTACTTCTCCTCATCAACGCGATATCATTTAACGTGATACTCTTACTATATTACATATCCTCCAAAATGTTAACCTAAAAGACCTTGAAGTCGATGTTTAACTGTATCTTTCCCTAAAAGCTCAATGGCATTCGGCAATTCAGGGCCATGTGTCTGGCCTGTAACGGCTACACGGATCGGCATGAACAGCTTCTTCCCTTTATGGCCCGTCGATTTCTGGACAGCTTTGATAGAGGATTTGATCTCTGCCGCTTCGTACTTTTCAAGTGCCTCGATCTCATTCAAGAAAGCTTGAAGGACTTCTGGTACTTGCTCTTCTTCGAGTACCGCTTTCGCCTCTTCATCATATTCAAGATCTGTCTTGAAGAACATTTCAGAAAGCTCCACGATCTCAGCACCGAAGCTCATTTGCTCCTGGTATAAAGAAATGACGCGGCTCGCCCACTCGCGCTGTTCATCGGACATGTTCTCATCCAATTTACCCGCACTGATTAAATGAGGAAGGGCTAGCTCCACCACTTGAGCCAATTCCAAGTTCTTCATGTACTGATTGTTCATCCATGTAAGCTTCTGATTATCGAACAGGGCAGAAGAAGTGGATAAACGTTCAGGATCAAAGATTTCAATGAACTCATCTTTCGAAAACAGCTCTTCCTCTCCTTTTGGAGACCAGCCGAGTAGCGCAATGAAGTTGAACAAGGCTTCTGGGAGATACCCCAATGCTTCGTACTGCTCGATGAACTGAATGATGCTTTCATCCCGCTTACTCAACTTTTTACGGCTTTCATTGACGATCAATGTCATATGTCCGTAAACAGGTGCTTCCCAACCAAGTGCTTCAAAGATCATCAACTGCTTCGGTGTATTGGAGATATGATCTTCTCCGCGAAGAACGTGTGTGATTTTCATCAGATAATCATCGACCGCAACGGCAAAGTTATACGTCGGTGTACCGTCCTTTTTCGCAATGACAAAGTCACCGATACCGTCTGATTCAAATGAGACATCCTCCTTCACGATATCGTTGAAGGAATATACTTTCCCTGCGGGTACACGGAAACGGATGCTCGGCTTGCGGCCTTCTGCTGCCAATTTCTCCTGATCCTCTTTTGTCAGGTTACGGCATTTACCGGAGTAGCGGGGCATTTGACCAGATGCTGATTGTGCTTCACGCTCCGCTTCCAGCTCTTCCTCCGTGCAGTAACACTTATAAGCCTGTCCACTTTCCAGCATCTCATTTAAATACTGCTCATAAATATGATTACGCTCGGATTGGCGATAAGGTCCGTACTCACCCGGCTTATCTGTGCTTTCATCCCAATCGATCCCGAGCCACTGAAGATACTTGAGCTGACTTTCTTCTCCACCTTCGATATTACGTTTCTTATCCGTGTCTTCAATACGGATGATGAACTTTCCACCAGTGCTGCGGGCATATAGGTAATTAAATAAAGCGGTTCTTGCATTTCCAATATGTAAATGACCCGTTGGACTCGGGGCATAACGGACGCGTACTTCCTTTGTCATGTATGTTCCTCCTATAATGATTACTCTTTAAAGTCTCTGACCTATTTTAACACCGTTAAGTACGGGAATAAAGCGAATTTATCCCCTACTTCTTTTTAATCAATATGGTGGTTTGGGCGGCAATCCCTTCGCCTCTTCCGGTAAAGCCAAGCTTCTCGGAAGTAGTGGCTTTCACGTTTACTTCCGCCATATCCGCTTCCAGTAACGTAGCGATGCTTTGTCTCATTTCGTCAATATAAGGAGCCATCTTAGGCTTCTGGGCAATGATCGTGCAATCGATATTCCCTAATTCATAGCCTTCCTTTTTCACAAGGGCCCATACGTGCTGGAGAAGCTTTGCCGAATCAGCATCCTTGAACTCCGGGTCTGTATCAGGAAAATGCTTCCCGATATCCCCGGCCGCAATGGCTCCTAAACACGCATCCGCTACAGCATGTAACAGGACATCTGCATCTGAATGCCCCAATAACCCCTTTTCATACGGAATCGTTATGCCCCCCATGATAAGGGGTCTCTCTTCCACTAACTGATGAACATCAAATCCTTGTCCGATCCTAAACATGATTCTCTCCTCCACTCATTTCCTCTCGCTTCTTCAAAATCGCCTCGGCAAAATATAAATCCTCAGGTGTTGTCAGTTTAATATTGTCATAATCACTTTCAACGACAGCGACTTCAATATCCGACCTTTCCACCAGTGAAGCATCATCTGTACCAAGGAAACCATCTTGATCGGCTTCTTTATGAGCCTTTGTTAAAACGGAAACGCGAAAAGCCTGTGGGGTCTGAACCATCCACAAGCTTGAGCGTTCAATCGTTTCCTCGACTTCGCCATCCAGTACTTTCTTGATCGTATCTTTAACCGGAACCGCCGCAATGGCAGCCCCTGTTGAATATGTCTTTTCGACTAATTGGTGAATCGTGGATTCTTTAATAAATGGTCTTGCTCCGTCATGTACCAGAACAATCTCATGATCAACCTCAAGCAACGCATTGTAAACACTATGCTGTCTTTCTTCTCCACCATCGACAAGCTTCACGACCTTCTTGATGCCGTACCGCTCCAAGAGTCCCTCAAACACATGTCGCTCTGATGGATGGATGGCTAAATAGATTCCCTTACAAAGGATGTCATGCTCGAACACACGCAATGTATGAATGATGACAGGACAGCTATTCAACCTAAGGAGCAGTTTGTTTTTGCCCGCTTTCATCCGTTTCCCCTGCCCTGCAGCCGGAATGACCACTTCATATTCCATAATATAACTCCTTTAACACACAAGTAATACTATTCATTATACCTTACTGCATCAGTGGAGTCAGGCTGCAAACCGTTTTCTTACAGTGCTTTTTCCAGTTGCTTCGGTTTCGCAAAGATCATCCTGCCTGCAGATGTCTGAAGAACGGATGTTACAAGGACATCGATATACTTACCGATGTAATTACGCCCTTCTTCCACGACGATCATCGTACCATCATCCAGGTAAGCAATGCCCTGGTTATGCTCCTTACCGTCTTTGATGACCTGCACCTTCAATTCTTCTCCAGGCAGAACAACCGGCTTGACGGCGTTGGCCAGGTCATTGATGTTCAATACTTGTACACCTTGAAGGTCACACACTTTATTCAGGTTGAAATCATTCGTTACAACGATCCCATTCGTAAGCTTCGCTAATTTCACCAGCTTCGAATCCACTTCCTGAATTTCCTCGAAGTCCCCTTCATAAATCTGGACCTCTACTGGAAGCTCTTTTTGGATGCGGTTTAAAATATCCAGACCACGGCGTCCGCGATTTCGTTTCAATACATCGGAAGAGTCGGCAATATGCTGGAGCTCTTCCAGTACGAATTGAGGAATCACCACGATTCCTTCTAAAAATCCTGTTTGACAGATATCCGCGATACGTCCGTCAATGATCACACTCGTATCCAATATTTTAAGGGTCTTCACACCCTCTTCATCCAAATCCTCTTCCGTCCCTTTTTTCTTACCTCGATTTGCCGTGCCGAATAGATTGACCAATTCGTCCCTTTTCTTAAATCCAACCTGGAATCCTAAATATCCAAGAAGCAATGTTAATAGAATGGGAATCACTGTATTGACGATCGGAATCTCCATCTGATTGAAGGGGATCCCAAACAAATACGCAACAAATAAACCGATAATCAGGCCTAAACTACCAAATAACAAATCCGTTACCGGTGCCTTTACCAGGCTATCTTCAAACCACTTGACGAAATTGACGACATACTCGACTGCCCAAAACGTAAGAATATAAAAAATGATGGCACCAAATATAGCAGTCATATAAGGGTTATTAATTAAAGGAATGTCCGATAAATTTATGACGGTAAATAATTCGGGAAGCAGAAATATCCCAAGTGTTCCCCCGACTATGAGGAAGCACGCTTGAACGATTCTTTTTAACATTCCCTCACCTCCTCCTACTCATTATAAACAATTTACTATTTTTGAAACGTCTAAGCCTTGAAAATTTGAAATTTAATACAACGGAAACGATTTTGATACACTTATCCCATCTTACTAGCTTCCTTAAATGAAGGCTAACACGTCTAAACCAAACTGTCAATTTTTTGAAAATGATACAATTATACCATTTCCGGCATATATAGGCCTCTATACCTACAGCTGTCGATCTGCAAACGTCTGTTCCTTAATCAGTTTTAACCCCTCTTTGATTTTCCTTGCCCTCACTTCACCGATTCCTTCCACTTCATCCAAATCATCGACTGAAGCCCTCACTACATGGGGGAGGGTTTCAAATCTCGTGATAAGATTTTCAATGATGACGATCGGCAGCCGGGGAATCTTATTCAACACACGGTATCCTCGGGGATAAATGGCATCATCATGATGGACATATCCATGGTATCCCAGTAATTTTAATAGGACATTATCCTCTAATACTTCTGAATGAACAAGCTCCTGGAACTTATAGAGAAGTTCGAACGGTTTGATATTTCTTTCCTGGGAATAATCCCTTATGATGAGCATCGCCTCATCCTCAATATCTGCCAACAGTTCATTCATCTGAAGGCGGATCAATCTGTCCTCGACACCGAGCTCGCTGAGATACGTCAATAGCTCGTTCTTAATCCTGAGAACCATCTCGAAGCGGTGAAGAACCTGCAGTAAGTCGCTTTGGGTGACAAGCTCCTCAAACTCAAGCACGGATAAATTAGAAATGCTTTGATCGAGAACCACCTTATATTTCTCCAAGGTTTGGATCGCCTGGTTGGCTTTCGTCAAGATGACTGAGATGTCCTTTAGTGCATATCGGAAATTCCCTTGATACAGGGTGATGACGTTTCTCCGTTGAGATATGGCAATGACAAGGGCATTTGTCTGCCTCGCAACCCGCTCTGCCGTCCGATGTCTCATACCCGTTTCCGTGGAAGGCACGTACACATCGGGAGCCAACTGTGCATTCGCCAATATAATCTTCGTTCCCGCTTCATTCAAAATGATGGCCCCATCCATCTTGGCCAGTTCATACAGGTAGCTGGGAGAGAATGCACAATTGATATGAAAGCCCCCGTCCAGAACAGATTTCACCTTATCATTGTACCCAACAACAATAAGTCCCCCCGTTTTGGCTCTCAGCACATTATCAATGCCGTCCCTGATCGGGGCACCCGGAGCAACGAATTGCAATATATCCGACATGGACTTATCTCTTGCCTTCTTATCTTCCATTTCTTATCCTCCTAAAATAATAGACAGTGCTTCATTGATATTCGATACCCCTTTGACCTCTATATCAGAAGGAGGCTGCCACCCGCTTAAGTTATTCTGGGGAATGATCACTCTCTTAAAACCCAACTTGGATGCTTCCTGCACGCGCTGTTCAATTCTTGATACCCTTCTGATCTCACCTGTTAAACCGACTTCACCGATTATGCAATCATGGGCACTTGACGCTCTATCACGAAAACTTGAAGCAATACTTGCAGCGACTGCCAAATCAATCGCCGGTTCATCCAGTTTCACTCCGCCAGCCACTTTTAGATAGGCATCCTGCTGCTGCAAGAGCATGCCTGCCCGTTTCTCCAACACAGCCATGATCAGTGAAACCCGGCTATGATCAATCCCTGTTGCCATCCTTCGGGGATTATTAAAACTGGTTGGGGTCACAAGAGCTTGAATCTCCACAAGAACCGGTCTCGTTCCTTCCATCGAGGCAACGACCGTTGAACCCGCCGCACCTTGTGAACGCTCTTCCAGGAATATCTCAGACGGATTGGCCACTTCCTCAAGGCCCAGTTCCTTCATTTCAAAAATCCCCATCTCATTCGTAGATCCAAAACGGTTCTTCACCGCTCTTAATATACGATAGGAGTGATGACGTTCCCCTTCAAAATACAGAACGGTATCCACCATATGCTCCAACAATCGAGGCCCTGCAATCGAGCCTTCCTTGGTAACATGCCCTACAATAAAGATGGCAATGCCCTTTGTTTTCCCGATTCTCATCAGTTCTGCCGTACACTCCCTTACCTGGGATACACTTCCGGGAGCAGACGTCACGTCAGGATGAAAGACCGTCTGAATCGAGTCGATGATGACGAAATCCGGTGAGATTTGCTCAATCGTTTGATGAATAAGCTCCAAATTTGTTTCCGCAAATATATATAAATCATCTGATTTCACATGCAGTCGATCTGCCCGGAGCTTTGTTTGCTTGATGGATTCCTCTCCGGAGATGTATAAAACCTTCTGCTTCTGATCAGCAAGCTGGGCCGAAACCTGCAGCAACAAAGTGGATTTTCCGATCCCCGGGTCTCCACCAATCAATATAAGCGACCCTGGTACTACTCCTCCCCCAAGCACCCGGTTCAACTCTTTCGACTCGGTCAATACCCTGGGCTCCTGCTTGGTTTCGATGGAGATCAGCTTCTCTGCTTTAGATGGTCCGGTATTTTCAGAGTGCATAAACGACGTCCTGGGTTTCTTCCCGGTCATTTCAACCTCTTCCACCATCGTATTCCACTCGTTACACCCCGGACATTTACCCATCCATTTAGCAGACTCATATCCACAAGATGAACACACAAACTTAGTCTTTTTCTTTGCCAATCTATTCTTCCCCTCTTTTACTCTATTTGTACTCCTACCCATTCAGGATAATACCATTTGGAATGATTGTATCGGTTTTATGTACTAGATTCAATTGAAAAGCGGAGGTGGCTTGGTTAGAGGCGACAAGCATAAGATGAGTTAACCGGAAAGGCGTTTTTTTGCCTTTTTGGTTAACTTGGCTTATGACCTCGAGCCTCTAGCCACCGGAGCTGGACAATCAGAAAAGCGGAGCCGGCTTGGTCAGGCCCGACAAGCATAAGACGAGCTCGCTGAAAAGGCGGTCTTTGCCTTTTTGGCGAGATTGACTTATGACCTCGAGGGACTAGCCGGAGGAGCTAGACAATCAGAAAAGCGGAGGTGGCTTGGTTAGAGGCGACAAGCATAAGATGAGTTAACCGGAAAGGCGTTTTTTGCCTTTTTGGTTAACTTGGCTTATGACCTCGAGACTCTAGCCACCGGAGCTGGACAATCAGAAAAGCGGAGCCGGCTTGGTCAGGCCCGACAAGCATAAGACGAGCTCGCTGAAAAGGCGGTCTTTGCCTTTTTGGCGAGATTGACTTATGACCTCGAGGGACTAGCCGGAGGAGCTAGACAATCAGAAAAGCGTAGGTGGCTTGGTCAGGCCCGACCACCACGTAAGGCAACCATTATGATAAAAGAGGTACACGAAAAACATATACGTGTACCTCTTTATCATCCTTGCTATTATGTCGGCGTATTGGCTGCTTCCTCTTCTTTAACCTTTACAACAAATTCACTATCTTCTACGTCGATCAAAATATTCTGTCCTGTCAGCACTTTTCCTCTTAATAATTCCTCCGACAGTTTATCCTCAACATATTTCTGGATGGCGCGACGGAGAGGTCGTGCACCATATTCAGGATCGAATCCTTCATCTGCTATCTTCTCTTTGGCAGCAGGTGAAAGCTCTAAATGAATATCCTGCTCTTTCAAGCGGGTTGTCAATTGGTTCGACATCAATGTCACAATCTCTTTCAAGTGGTCTTTTTCAAGGGAATGGAACACGATGATTTCATCGATACGGTTAAGGAACTCAGGTCGGAAAGCACGTTTCAGCTCTTCCATGACCTTTCCTTTCATATCTTTATAATCCTGTTTCCCGTCCTGAATATTGAACCCTACGTACTTGTTGCTCTTAAGGGACTGTGCACCAACGTTTGAAGTCATGATCAATACCGTATTCCTGAAGTCGACGGTTCTGCCTTTGGAATCTGTCAAACGGCCATCCTCCAGTACTTGAAGGAGAATATTGAATACATCCGGATGTGCTTTTTCAATTTCATCTAAAAGAACGACTGAATATGGCTTGCGGCGAACCTTTTCCGTTAACTGACCGCCTTCTTCGTAACCTACATATCCTGGAGGTGAACCGACCAAACGAGAGGTCGAATGCTTTTCCATGTACTCGGACATATCAATACGGATCATCGCATCCTCATCACCGAACATAGACTCTGCAAGTGCCCGTGCCAATTCCGTTTTCCCGACACCTGTAGGTCCTAAGAAAATGAAGGAACCGATCGGACGCTTCGGATCTTTCAAGCCTGCCCTTGCACGTCGCACGGCTTTTGATACCGCAACGACTGCTTCTGATTGTCCGATGACTCTGGAATGAAGGATTTCCTCTAATTTGAGTAAACGATCCGTTTCCGTTTGGGCCAATTTGGATACCGGTACTCCCGTCCAGTTCGAAACAACCTTCGCAATATCTTCAACGGTCACTTCTGTATTTTCCTGTCCTTGCTTTTCTTTCCATGTGTTCTTTGTTTCTTCCAACTCTTCACGAAGCTTTTGTTCTGAATCTCTTAGAGAAGCGGCTTTTTCAAATTCCTGGCTCTGAACCGCTGCATCCTTCTCTTTGCGGATTTCTTCCAGCTTTGCTTCAAGCTCTTTCAAGTTTGGCGGCGTCGTATATGAACGTAAGCGCACCTTTGAACCTGCTTCATCAATTAAATCGATTGCCTTATCCGGTAAGAAGCGGTCTGAAATATAGCGATCAGAAAGCTTCACAGCAGCGTCTATGGCTTCATCTGTAATCGACACGCGGTGATGCGCTTCATAACGATCACGTAATCCTTTAAGGATCTGGATGGACTCTGCTGCCGTTGGCTCATTGACTTGAATTGGTTGGAAACGGCGCTCAAGCGCTGCATCCTTTTCAATATATTTACGGTACTCATCTAATGTCGTGGCACCGATACACTGCAATTCCCCGCGTGCGAGGGATGGTTTTAAGATGTTGGAGGCATCAATCGCTCCCTCAGCCCCTCCTGCTCCGATTAATGTATGGAGCTCATCGATGAAGAGGATGATGTTACCAGCCTGACGGATTTCATCCATGACCTTCTTCAGTCGGTCCTCGAATTCCCCGCGGTATTTCGTACCGGCTACAACCGTACCCATATCAAGGGTCATAACGCGTTTGTCACGAAGGATTTCAGGCACTTCATTGGCGATGATCTGTTGTGCAAGTCCTTCTGCGATCGCTGTCTTACCTACCCCGGGCTCACCGATCAACACCGGATTATTCTTCGTACGACGACTCAGCACTTCAATGACACGCTGGATTTCCTTGCTTCGACCAATGACCGGATCTAAGCTGCCTTCACGGGCAATGGCCGTCAAGTCACGGGCTAAGCTGTCAAGTGTAGGCGTATTGGCATTGGCATTGCCTCCACCCTGATGGTTGCTTGAGTCATTACTGCCAAGCAACTGCAACACCTGCTGTCTCGCTTTATTCAAGCTGACACCCAGATTACCAAGTACCCGGGCGGCCACTCCTTCACCCTCGCGGATCAACCCCAGTAAAATATGTTCCGTTCCAACATATGAGTGACCCAGCTTACGGGCTTCATCCATGGAAAGTTCAATCACTTTCTTTGCACGAGGTGTGTAATGGATCGTTTGAGATTTCTCGGTTCCTTTCCCGATCAACCCTTCAACTTCCTTCTGGATCTTTTCAGGGCTCAGTCCCAATGCCGTAAGTGCCTTGGCAGCGATCCCTTCACCTTCGCGGACAAGTCCTAATAAAATATGTTCAGTACCAATATTACTGTGCGACAAACGAATCGCTTCTTCTTGAGCTAATGCCAGTACTTTTTGGGCTCTTTCTGTAAACCGACCAAACATCATATTATTTTTCCTCCTCACATGTATCTTTATCTAACTTAATTCGCTCCCGAATTAAAGAAGACCTTCTTATATCTCGTTCATTTGGTCTCAGTGGACCTCCAGAATATTGTTGTAAAAAACCAGGTTGGGTTAAAATCATTAGTTCATTCAATATATTCTTAGATATCACTTTGATGTATCCTAAATCAATTCCAAGCCTGACATCCGATAAACATTTCGCAGCTTCCTTGGATTCAATGATCCTGCTGTGCTCCAGCACCCCTAGAGAACGGAAGATCCTATCCTCTAATTGTATGTTTGACGTTTGAACTAATGCGTCCCTTGCCGATTGCTCTTTCTCGATGATCTGCTTCACAACACTTAACAAATCTTCTACGATATCCTCTTCCGACTTGCCAAGTGTCGTTTGATTGGAGATCTGAAAGATGTTCCCCAGAGCTTCGCTGCCTTCTCCGTATATCCCCCGCACCACTAACCCCAGCTGATTGATTGCAGGAATGATACGGTTTAATTGCTGCGTCAACACCAGTCCAGGTAAGTGCATCATGACGGAAGCCCTGAGCCCCGTACCCACATTGGTAGGACAAGTCGTTAAGTAGCCATGCTTCTCATCAAACGCAAAGTCAAATTCACTTTCAAACCAATCGTCGATCTGATTGGCTTTTTGTAAAGCTTCCTTCAATTGCAGACCTGGATATAAACACTGTATTCGAATATGGTCCTCTTCGTTTACCATTATGCTAATATCTTCCTCACTTGATAAAAGGACAGCTCCATAATTCGTTTCCTCTGCCAGATTTGGGCTTATAAGGTGTTTCTCCATTAATACCCTCTTTTGGAGAGGCTGAATCTCACTTGTAGGTAAAAATTCTAATTCTCCTAAATTCTTCGGGTATGATGTGAGCTTCTCCTTTACCCGATCCACGATTTCCCTGGCTTCCTCTGAAGAATAAAGAGTGGAAAAACGGAAGTCCGTCAGATTCCTCGCAAGCCTTACCCTGGAGCTGAGGACAATATCCGAATTCGGTCCCTCTTCACTCATCCAAGAACTGACTGCATTGCTCAAGAACTTCTCAAGACTCATTCGTTATCGCCTCCCTCTTTCTTTATATCCTTTTCCAGGGAGCGGATTTCGTCTCGGATCTCGGCTGCTTTCTCAAACTCTTCATCCGCAATCATCGTTTGCAATTCAGACTTTAACTGCAATACCTTCTTTTTCACATGGATGGCTCCGCCCATACGCTCCGGAACCTTACCGTGATGCTCAACATTTCCATTATGAACACGCTTTAATAATGGAGTGAGTTCATCTTTAAACGTTTCATAACAATGGGCACAGCCGAAGCGTCCCACATTAATGAACTGATGAATCGTCATTTTACATTTTTCACACTGTAAAACTTCTGTCTTAGGAATCTCGGTTTCCTTTGCCTGCTTAAATGCTGGAGCTATATTAAGAAGACCCGCCAATAGATTGTTCACAGAAAAACCGGGAGAAGAATCAAACATAAACATTTCACCCTTATCCTGAGCACACTGCTCACATAAATGAACCTCTGTCTTTTCCCCGTTTACCACCTTGGTAAAATGAAGGGTCGCAGGTCTTTCGTTACACTCTTGACAAACCATCCCATTCACCTCTTCAACACTTACTCATACTTCAATGTATCCAGCATGGCTCTTAGCATTCTTCCTCTCAGGATATCCCGTTCGGGTAATTCGACCATGATGACCGATCGATCCATCACGCTCAGCATGATCTTGGCTTCTCTTTCAGAAATGATCTCTTCTTCCACTAAACGAAAAACAATATCAGCTGCCGTATTCTGGCTGATCGTTTGTGTAATCAACGCCACTAACTGGTCGATCAAGTGAACTTGATCGTGGGCCTTCACCTTCATGATCCGGATATATCCACCGCCGCCACGTTTACTTTCTACTACATACCCTCGTTCTACAGTAAAACGGGTATTAATCACATAATTAATTTGAGAAGGAACACATTGAAACTTATCAGCGATCTCGCTTCTTTTAATCTCGACTATCTCACTTTCACTCAGTTCTAACACATTCTTTAAATAATTTTCAATGATGTCGGATATGTTCCTCATCAAACCTCCTCCTCATTTTGACTTTGACTATATTTGACTATAATTATACAACCGCGTTTTAAACTTTGCAATTATGAAGTTTGACCTTAGAAGTTTTCCTGTTTAAGGAAGGTTTTAAACGTGTGAAAGTGAGATTGTTGGATAGAAATTTGGAAATGGGGCACTGGGTGAGTGTGAGTATTGTGGATGGGGAGTGGTTCTATGGGGGGGTTTGATTTGTGGTTTGGAATACCGGATTAAATGTTTGTATTAGATACGGGAGTTGTTTATTTCATATGTAGAATCACATCTTTAGATAAGGAAAGCGATCTCATTACTACGAATACTGGTGTTTTGACTGGTGATATGAGTGTGACTTTTGAGGAATTCGTGATAATCGGTCCGACCCCCTAAGTTTGGACACGTTCTCCATATTTCTTAAGGTTCCTTAGTTTTTCAATTTACTACCGCGCTTTCGCTTGCTTGCCTCCATTTCTTCAAACTGGAA
>NZ_JBANLY010000022.1:0-55862 GCF_037046045.1 Rossellomorea sp. LJF3
CCTGAGCCAGGATCAAACTCTCCGATAAAAGTTTGAATAGCTCTTTAAAAATAAATCTAGAATTAACGTTGACGTATTGTCTTGTTTTGTTCAGTTTTCAAGGTTCAATGTGTAAGCGCTTCGTTTGAAGCGACCCTTACTATGTTACATGAATGTTAACTTGTTGTCAACAACTTTTTAAAAGAAGTTTTTATCAAGTTTTTCATATTGTGTGTCGCGTTTTGCGGCAACAGATAATACTATACCACCATAAAAACCCCGGCGCAAGAGTTTTTATGATTCTTTTTTAACTTCTATATAATATCAGTCTAATGACATTGTTTCCTTTCATTTTTACGTAAAAGAATGAGCTCCTTTAGTCCCGATTGAGTGTTTGCACCAAATTAATATCTGCCTTCCTTTTCGATATGATTCAATAAAAAAACAGCCAAGGCTGAACCCTCGGCTGTTTTTACATATCTTATTAGTCACGGTGACGCATCAATGGGAATAATAGTACGTCCCGGATAGAAGGGGAATTGGTTAACAGCATAACAAGTCTGTCGATGCCGATACCCAGGCCACCAGTCGGCGGCATTCCGTATTCAAGAGCCTCGATGAAATCATTATCCATCATGTGGGCTTCGTCGTTTCCTTCTTCTCTTTCTTTTAATTGTGCCTCAAAGCGTTCTCTTTGATCGATTGGATCATTAAGCTCCGTGAAGGCATTGGCATGTTCACGGCCTACGATGAATAGTTCAAAGCGATCCGTGAAGCGCGGGTCTTCGTCATTCTTCTTCGCAAGTGGAGAGATTTCCACAGGATGACCATAAATGAAAGTAGGCTGAATCAGCTTATCTTCCACCTTTTGTTCGAAGAATTCATTGACGACGTGACCATATTGCATGTTGCCTTTGATTTCGATGCCGTGTTCTTTCGCAAGGGCACGGGCATCTTCATCGGACATTTCCTGCCAGAAATCTACACCTGTGTGCTCTTTAACGGCGTCTACCATATGAAGACGAGTCCATTCCGGCTCAAGATTGATTTCATTGTCAGCGTATTGAACTGTGGTAGATCCGAATACTTCCTTTGCAATATGGGCAACAAGATTTTCAGTTAGAGCCATGATATCACGGTAATCCGCATACGCTTCATAAAGCTCGATCATCGTGAACTCAGGGTTATGTCTTGTTGAAACTCCCTCGTTACGGAATACACGTCCAATTTCGTATACTTTTTCAAGCCCGCCAACGATCAGGCGTTTTAGATGAAGCTCGATTGCGATACGCATATAAAGCGGCATATCAAGAGCGTTATGATGTGTATTGAATGGACGGGCAGAAGCCCCACCTGCGATTGCGTGCATCATTGGTGTTTCTACTTCCAGATAACCGTTATTGTCCAGATATCTTCTCATGGATTGAATGATGCGGCTGCGGGCGATGAACGTTTCTTTGCTTTCCTGACTTGTAATCAGATCGAGATAACGTTGACGATAACGCTGTTCAACGTCTTTTAAACCGTGGAATTTTTCAGGAAGCGGGCGAAGTGCTTTCGTCAGCAGGTGGAATTCTTTCGCTTTAACAGAAAGTTCCCCTACCTTTGTTTTGAATACAGTACCCGTGATCCCTACGATATCACCAAGGTCTGCTGTATTGAAAACCTCATATGCTTCTTCACCGATGGCATCTTTACGAACATAGATTTGAACTTGTCCAGCCAGATCCTGAAGATGGGCAAATCCCGCTTTACCTTTTCCACGCTTCGTCATGATACGACCTGCGATCGTGACAGTGATATCTTTCTCTTCCAGTTCCTCTTTAGAAAACTCATCGAATTGAGATTTGATATCCGATGAACTGTGTGTACGATCATATCGTTTACCGAATGGATCCTGTCCCTTTTCACGGATGGCTTCCATCTTTTCGCGTCTGACGCGAAGCTGGTCATTGATTTCTTCGTGACTCATGTGTTTCACTCCTATTCTATCTGCTTGCTTTAGTAGACTAATACGGTTATATACCATACTATTTTACACAATATCTATGTTTGTAACACCCCTAAAGTATGAGTAATTTCAGAAACGTACGCCAGGGTGCCCGAAAACCTATTGAAAAAATCTAAAAAAGGCCGATCCAATTGGGTGACAGTGTCACATATTGGTTACAGCCTTATCTAGAATAACATAAAAAGGAATACAGGTGAATCAAGCGGCTTTTACTCACTACGGCCAGATTCTTCTTGAGGCATCAGATCGTTCAGTGGAATCTCCAGGACTTCCGCAACGTTCTCCAGAAAATCCTCTTTCGGTATCCGACTCCCCCGTTCCACTTCCCCAAGGACCGAAACGGAGATGGAGAGTTCCTTGGCCAAACTTTCCTGAGTAAATCCTTTTAACTTTCTGAATGCACGAATGCGTCTTCCCCATTTATCTGTTTCCATAACCGAACTCCTTCTTTGTCAGGTATTTCGTCCAGAAATTCAGCCAACGGGGCATTAAAAGACGGGTGCTCAATACTCGGAGCCACCTCTAATAACGGGATTAATACAAATGCTCTTTCTTGCATTCTTGGATGAGGGATGAGAAGATTCTCTGCTTCGATCGTTTCGTGATTAAAGAGTAGGATATCGAGGTCGATTATCCTCGGACCCCATTTGAACTCCCTTTCCCTTCCAAGGTCGATTTCCACCTGCAAGCACTGATGTAATAGAGTTTCTGGACTTAAACTGGTACGAATTTCGATGACCATGTTCAAAAATTGATCTTGTTCTGTAAATCCTACCGGGTCTGTTTCATACAGAGAGGATCGTTTCGTTACCTCTATCTTACCATGACTGCCTAAGATGTTTATGGCTTTTTCTAAATAACCCGCCCTGTCTCCCATATTGGAACCAAGGGAAATATATGCAGTATTCATCCTATCGACTCCTATTAATCTCCACCGCTACCGATCGGTAATGACCAGGAATGGGTGGATCAGGCTTGATTAGTGTGATTTTACAGCTCTTGACAGCGTTGAATGTTTTCAGGATCCGGGAAGAGATGTCTTCAGCAACAGCTTCGACCAGATTCCTGGGCTCTCCTTCCACAACACTTTTGGTGATGGAATAGATCTCCGCATAGTTTACGGAGTCTTCAAGCTGATCGCTTTGACCGGACTTCCTTAAATCTAAATGCAACTCTACACTAACACGAAAACGTTGTCCAAGTTTGTTCTCCTCCTGGAATACACCGTGATAGCCGTAAAACTCCATTTCGTTCAATAGAATCTTATCCATACCTTTTCTCCTTTCCAACGAGGACATCCATCATTTTTGCCATGCGTGCCATTTCCTTCACATCATGAACACGTACGATGTGACAGCCTTTTTGAATACCGTAGCAAACTGTAGCCCCCGTCCCCTCCATCCTCTCCTCCACAGGGAGATCAAGGACATGTCCGATGATGGATTTCCGTGACGTTCCGAGCAGGACAGGATAGCCAAGGGAGACGATGGCATCCAGATGCCTCATCATATCTATGTTCAATTGTACTGTTTTGGCAAAACCAATGCCAGGATCGAGGATGATCTGTTCATCTTTTACACCCGACCCCTTAGCGATGAAGATACTCTCCTGCAAATCTTGAATCGCATCCCGCACGAAGTGGCTGTATTCCCGATTATCCCGGTTATGCATGAGAATGATCGGGGCACCGGTATCCGCTGCTACCCGTGCCATTTCAGGGTCCTTTTTCGCACCCCATACATCATTAATGATGCTTGCGCCTGCTTCAAGCGCTTTTCTTGCTGTGGCAGCCTTATACGTGTCAATGGAGATTGGTACGTTCACTTCCCGGGCGATCGCTTCAATAATCGGCACAACCCGGGAAATCTCTTCTTCGGCAGGTACGACCTCGTGGCCTGGCCGGGTCGACTCCCCCCCTATATCAATGATGTCTGCACCCATCTCCACCATTTCTTTCGCCCGTTCCACAGCCCGGTCTAACTCATTGAAAGACCCGCCGTCAGAGAATGAATCGGGCGTGATATTCAGTATCCCCATGATAAGGGTCTTCTCTGTAAAATCAAGTTCGTATGTTCCGCACTTCACTGCGTCATCCCCCTCTCATCATTTCCTGTATGGAATTCAAGTGTCGTGTATATTTCGTGTACTGCTCATGAAAGAGCCCTACGTACTTCCCATGTCTCCCCGGTAATCGTATAGAATCCATTTTGTTTACCGGTATGATCTCTTGAACGGAATTCGTGAAAAACACTTCATCCGCTTCAAGCATTTCCACTTTTTCAAACATCCCGACCTGTACCGGTATATTCAATCGATCGGCAAGAGCCAGGATGAACTGCCTGGTGATCCCGTTTAACAGTCCGGTTTCCACCGACGGCGTATATAATCCTCCGTCCTTTACCCAGAAGAGGTTGGAGGTGATCCCTTCACAGAGGAACCCTTCTTTTGACAGAAAGATCCCTTCTTTATCCACGGTTGCTCCGATTTCCCTTTTTGCCGCCATATTGTTCAGGTAATGATGGGATTTGAGACGTTCTTCCGTTTCCGGAGTGTTTCTCCTAAGCTTTAGGAACACCCCTTCCTTTTCCTTTAATGGGGCGGAAGGCGGTAACTCCTTTTGAAAAAGGATGACGGTTGCCTCCTCATAAGGAGTCGTCTTCAAGCCGATTTCTCCTGGTCCGCCTGACACATTGAACCGGCAATACGCATCCTTAAGGTCGTTTTTCTTTAACAGATCCGAGATGGTCCACCTGATCGTTTCCTCATCCAGGTGGGCTTCAATATTCAATTCCTTTAACCCCAGTGATAGTCTGTTCAGATGATCCTTTAGCAAAAAGGGATGACCGTCATAGGTTCGAAAGGTTTCAAATACTCCCATCCCGTACAAGTAGCCGTGATCGAATGGAGAAATGACCGCTTCTGACTGGTGTACGATGTCCCCGTTCATATATAGATACATGGGTCAGGACATCCCTACTTTTTTATACGCGTTCAGAAAGTTAAGGAGCAGCCGCTTCCCCTGCTCCGTCATGATGGATTCAGGGTGGAACTGTACTCCCTCCACGGGAAGGTATTTATGTCTGATTGCCATGATCTCTCCCTGTGCCGTTTCCGCTGAAATGTCGAAGCAATCCGGAAGGGTCTCCCGTTTAACGATCAGGGAATGATACCTCGTTGCATTGAAAGGATTCGGCATTCCTTCAAATACGGTTTTCCCGTCATGGATCATCGGGGAGACCTTTCCGTGCATCAACCGTTCGGCACGAATGACATCTCCTCCGAAAACCTGGGCGATCGACTGATGTCCGAGACAGACGCCGAAGATCGGAATCTTCCCGGCAAATGTCCGGATCGCCTCAAGACTTACACCCGCTTCGTTCGGGCTGCACGGACCAGGAGAAATCATCAAATAATCCGGGGACAAAGCTTCAATTTCATCGGGGGTGATCTCATCGTTTCGCTTCACGATCAGTTCCTCCCCAAGCTCCCCTAAAAATTGCACAAGATTATAGGTAAATGAATCATAGTTATCAATCATGAGAATCATAGATTTTCTCCTTCCGCCATTGCCTTTGCGACCCAGAGGGCTTTCGCTTTCTTGAGGGATTCTTTGTATTCGTACGCCGGATTGGAATCGATCACCACTCCCGCTCCTGCTTGGATGTGACCTTTTCCTTCTTTTACAAGCATCGTCCGTATGACGATGTTCAATTCCATATCGCCATTGAGACCGATCCAGCCAATGGAGCCTGTATAAATGCCCCTCCTGACCGGTTCAAGCTCTTCGATGATCTCCATCGTCCTCACTTTGGGCGCACCGGTAATCGTTCCCCCGGGAAAAACGGATCGAATGACATCCGCCCCTGTTTTGGTTTCATCCAGTTTGCCCCTGACATTGGATACGATGTGCATGACGTGGGAATATTTTTCGATCACCATGAACTCGTTGACTTCGACTGTCCCGTACTGGCATACCTTCCCCAGGTCATTCCGCTCAAGATCCACAAGCATCACATGCTCGGCTCTCTCTTTTTCATTATGGATCAGTTCAAGGGCAAGTCTCTCATCCTCATCCGCATCCTTCCCACGGGACCGGGTACCTGCAATCGGCCTCGTGCTAACTTCCGTTCCTTTTTTCTTCACGAGCAGTTCAGGTGACCCGGAAACAATCTGGAAATCAGGGCTATGGATATAACTCATATAAGGAGAGGGATTTAATTCCCGAAGCTTTTTATAAACCTCATATGGCTCTGTTCTCAACTGTTGAGACTGCCGGACAGATAAATTCACCTGAAAGACATCCCCCTGTGAGATATAAGCTTGAATTCTTTTCACTGCTTCTGAGAATTCTTCCTCATCCATCGACACTTCAACATCCGCCATGTCGTCATTAGGACCCTTCTTCTTTTCATTCCTGGATGGCAGGACATTATCCCATGAGGCTGTCCACTGTGAAAGCTTCGCCTCTGCCGATTCCGGATCCTGCTCGGATAAAATCATTGTCCATATACAATTCTCCTGGTGATCGAAGACCGCCCACTCTTTCAGGTAGTAAAAATAAAGGTCGGGAATCTCCAGATCATCACGTCCCAGCGAAGGAAGTTTCTCGATCTTTCTTGCATAGTCATAACTAAGAAAACCGATCACTCCCCCCTGGAAGTCAGGGAGATCCTCTCTTCTTTCCGTTCGATGGGGGGTCATCCATTTTTCCAATTGAATCAATGGATCTCCATGTATCACTTCAGCTCCAGTAGAGTCTTGTATTCTCAAACCTTCCGGAATACTTTGTAAAATGACGTCAGGTTGCAGTCCAGCCACACTATATCGACCACCCCGTCCGCTTTCTAACAAAATGTGATGTGTTTGATGCTGACTGAGCTGTTCATATGCTGCGAAGAATTGTTCTTTGGTTGTATGTTTTTTATGAAAATACAGGTGCTGCACGGACCCCTCACACTCCTAATGTTTATCTCCTTTCATGATACATGAACTTCGGGAAGGTTTCATCGTTAAAAAAATGAAATTATCATAGGCTGAGAGGTTTTTTAAACATAAAAAATGGACCCCGAAGCAACGTGCACTTCAGGATCCTGCATTCAAATTCTATTCTTCATCAAATTGGTATAGTGGGGTGCTTAAATAGCGTTCCCCGTTACTAGGGAGGATGGCGAGCACTTTTTTGCCCTTCCCTAACTTCTTCGCTACTTCAAGGGCTGCATAGATGGCTGCCCCGGAGGAAATTCCGCCCAGGACACCTTCTTCTTTTGCTGCTCTTCTTGCATACTCAAAAGCTGAATCCTTATCGACCTGTATGACATGGTCATATACATCTGTATCTAAAATTTCAGGGATGAATCCGGCACCGATCCCCTGAATTTTATGAGGACCCGGCTTTCCTCCTGATAAGACTGGGGAATCAGACGGCTCGACTGCGTATAATTCAACCGATGGATAATGCTTTTTCAACACTTCACCAACACCTGTAATCGTTCCGCCAGTACCGATCCCTGCGATAAAGGCATCAAGCTGATCACCCATCTGCTCAACGATTTCCGGTCCGGTCGTTTCACGATGAACCTTGGGATTAGCTTCGTTTTTAAATTGCTGCGGCATGAAGAAGCCTTTTTCTTTCGACAGCTCTTCCGCTTTGCGAATGGCGCCATTCATTCCTTCAGAACCCGGTGTCAACACAAGTTCTGCACCGTAGGCTCGTAACAGGTTGCGCCTTTCTGTACTCATCGTGTCAGGCATGACGAGCAAAGAACGGTAACCTTTAGCGGCAGCGACCATGGCAAGGCCGATACCCGTGTTGCCGCTTGTCGGCTCAACGATGGTATCTCCGGGTTTGATCGTACCTGCAGCTTCCCCTGCTTCAATCATGGCCAGGGCGATCCGGTCTTTCACGGAACTGCCCGGATTCATGTATTCTAATTTTAAATAAACATCCGCACTATTCTCATCCACTAATCGATTCAGTTTTACCACTGGAGTCTGACCTATTAATTCTGAAATTGAATTGGCTACTCGCACCATTCGTTCATCACTCCTAATTCCAAGTAAATTTGTTGGTTTTAATAAAATGTAACAATATTCAATATATTTGTCAACGATATTGCTTTTCTTTTCCGGGCACTGCTCTACGACCGACGCCGCGATGCACACCCTCCTCACTCACCTACATTTATATGCACCTTGCACTTATCCTATGTTTCGTTGAAAGGGTTCGAACTATGTAAAAGGAGCTGACCGAAGCCAGCTCCTTCATTATTCCTGTTTGCCATAAAACCACTCGACGTCCACTTCATCCCAAAAGGATTCAGGCTTTAGCGGTGTTTCGACTTGCTCTAATGCAATCTGCCTGCGAATTTGTGATTTTACTTCCTTAAACGAAAAATCCCTCTCCTTCAGGATACCGTCTACATAATAAATCACATAGTCTGAATCCTGTTGAATCGGTGATGTCCATTCACCCTGTGATAACGGTTCTACCTCCGCCTTCGCTTCCGGGGAAAGAATATCCCCATCAATGGGAACATACCCAATGTCCCCTCCTAAATGTGCGCTTTGCTCATCGGTAGAGCGCTCCATGGCCAATGCTTCAAAGTTAGATCCGCCATCGAGTTCCTTCAGAACCTGCTCCGCTTCTGTTCGATCCGCTACCTTTAATTGCTTCAGCTTATACATTTTAGGGATTGAATACTGGTCCTCATTCTGAGCATAGAATTTTTTCATCTCTTTTTCAGGAACCTGAACGTCCTTCGTAATGAGCTCCTCTAATAATAATTCAGATTTGATCTGCTCTTTCAGCGTAGCTTCATCTTCAAGATTCTCTTCATCATAGGCATTATAAACCGATTGAATAAGGTAGTATTCCTGTTCTACTTCTTTATTTGAAACAGAAATATCGTATTTCTTCGCCAGGTGGTCGATCACTTTTTGATTGACCATGGCCCTCAGTTCTTCTTTACCATGTTGCTGCTCCAGTGCGTATAACCAATCCTCCCGGGTAACGGATTCCCCGCCGACCGATGCCACTACTTCCGGAGTACCGACTTTCCGTGAGGACCAGTTCCACACAAGCGTGATCAGATTCGTGACAAGCAGTACTCCGATGACCACCATGAGTACAGACCGTTTAATTCTCATTTCTCCCATTCTCCCTGGATGTAATTTATTCCTTAGCGCTTGCTTTCAGTTCTTCTAATTCTTCTTTAGAAAATATATAGGTTTCATTACAGAAATGACAGCTTGCTTCCGCACTGCCGTCTTCATCGATCATCTCTTGAATTTCCTGTTCCCCTAAGCTGATGATGGCATTCGAGAAACGCTCTTTATTGCATTGGCACTTAAATGCTACTGGAAGTGTTTCGAGTACTTTGACTTCCCCTTTTCCAAGTACTTCTTCCAATACCTCTTCAGGACTAAGGCCTTTTTCGATCAATTTAGAGATTGGAGGGATTTTCGCCAGACGTTCCTCAATCTTTGTAATCGTCTCATCCTCTGTACCGGGCATAAGCTGGAGGATGAATCCTCCTGCAGCTAGTATCGAGTTGTCTGGATTGACCAGCACTCCGACCCCAACTGAAGAAGGCACTTGTTCTGACGTGACGAAATAATAGGTGAAGTCTTCCCCAAGTTCTCCCGATACAATGGGAACCTGACCTGAGAAATGATCTCTCATACCGATATCCTTTACAATCGATAACGTACCTTCCGTACCGACCGCACGGCGGACATCAAGCTTTCCGTGCTCATTCAAATCAAAGTGGACATGTGGATTGGTCACGTATCCTCTGACCTCACCTTTTGCATTGCTGTCCACAAGGATGGCTCCGATCGGACCGCCGCCTTCTACTTTGATCGTCAATTTATTTTCACCTTTGAGCATAGCCCCCATCATCACACCGGCACTGATGCTTCGACCAAGTGCTGCAGATGCAGTCGGCCATGTACCATGTCTTCTTTGGGCTTCTCCTACTGTATCCGTACTTTTGACAGCATACGCACGTACTTGTCCGTCATAGGCTAACGCCTTTACTAAATAGTCACTCATGGTTGTAGCTCCTTTCACTCTAGTTCATGTTTCTCTTATAGATTAATTTTAGCCCTTTCAACGTCAAGAATGGATCTACTACGTCAATGCTATTGGATTCTTTCGAAATCAGCGTGGCCAATCCTCCTGTTGCAATGACCGTTGGCTCCTTCTTACTTTGTGCTTTCATTCTTTGAACGATACCTTCGACTTGTCCGACATATCCATAAAGGATACCCGCCTGCATAGCTGTGACGGTATTCTTACCGATGATCTGTTCCGGACGGGCGATTTCGATCCTTGGCAGTTTGGCCGCCTTCGAGTACAGGGCCTCCGTTGATATACCGATTCCCGGGGCAATCGCACCACCCATATATTGTCGTTCTTCATTGATATAGCAATACGTCGTCGCTGTACCGAAGTCAACGATGATAAGCGGGCCGCCATACTCGTGAATGCCAGCGACTGCATTGACGATCCGGTCCGCTCCGACTTCCCTGGGATTTTCGTACTTTATGTTCAAGCCTGTCTTAATCCCTGGTCCAACGACAAGTGGAGTAATATGAAAATACTTCTCGCACATGCGTTCCAAACTGAACATGATTGGAGGGACAACGGAAGAAATGATGATTCCGTCAATTTCCTCAAACGTCAGATTCACATGCTCAAATAGATTCTTTACAAGCATGCCAAACTCATCTTCTGTTTTATGTCGATTCGTTTCAGCTCTCCAATGATATTTTAAATGGTCATTTTCATACACACCAAACACGATATTGGTATTCCCTACATCCATTACAAAAATCAATATCCTCACCTACTAAGCCAATTGTTTTCACACTGCCAACATCATACCATAATTTATTTAGAATAGGTACAAAAGCGGAACCGGCTGGTCAGACCCGACAAGCATAAGACGAACCGGCCAGAAAAGCGTTCTTTGCAGGCCCAGCGAACCATGACAACCCGTGTGTTAGCAGAATCCAGCCGTTTTCATAAGTAATTCAGCGGAAATACTCCTTTATTCAGCCAGAATCACTGAAAATCCAGCCGATTTTAAGAAAAATCCGGCCGAAAAAAAACATAATCCAGCCGTTAAACAATATTATCCAAATCAACAAAACAATCTAATCCGAATTCTACCCGGCACAACACAAAAAAGATGCACCCACGAATGGATGCATCCTTTTTTATTTACGTGCGATCAGAAGTAGAGTCGTCTTCTTTGGAAGTCGTGTCTTCTACAATCGCAGTTTCTTCATTTTTCTTCTGGATATTCACCTTCACGTCACTGTTTTCCTGATCGGATTCATACGTGCGTTCAGGCAATTTGCCGTGATCCATTAGAGACTTGATTTGCGCTGCGTCTAATGTTTCTACATCCAATAAAGTTTTGGCAATGAGTTCAAGCTTGTCACGGTTCTCAGTAAGAATCCGCTTCGCTCTCTCATAGCTGTCTTTAATGAGACGCTGCATTTCTAAGTCAATTTCATACGCGATGGCATCTGAATAGTTTTGTTCACTATTGATGTCACGTCCAAGGAACACTTGACCACCTTGGGATTGACCGAACTGAAGTGGTCCGAGCTTGTCACTCATACCATATTCAGTGACCATTTTACGGGCAATTCCAGTTGCACGTTGGAAGTCATTGTGCGCACCAGTGGATACATCTCCGAAGATGATTTCCTCTGCCACACGACCACCGAGTAATCCGGTAATCTTATCAAGAAGCTCAGGCTTCGTCATGAAGTAACGATCTTCCTTAGGAAGCATGACAGCGTAGCCGCCAGCCTGCCCACGAGGAACGATGGTTACTTTATGTACCATGTCAGCTTCATCAAGGACTAACCCAATCACGGTATGACCCGCTTCGTGGAATGCAACGATTTTACGTTCTTTTTCAGATATGACGCGGCTCTTCTTCGCAGGACCTGCAATGACACGGTCGGTTGCTTCGTCGATATCACGCATATCGATTTTCTTTTTGTCCTCACGAGCCGCAACAAGTGCCGCTTCGTTCAGAAGGTTTTCCAAGTCGGCTCCGGAGAAACCTGGTGTTCTCATGGCAATCGCTTTTAGATCGACTGAATCATCAAGCGGTTTGTTATGAGAATGTACTTTAAGGACAGCTTCACGGCCTTTTAAGTCTGGACGATCTACTGTGATTTGACGGTCGAAACGTCCTGGACGCAATAATGCCGGATCCAGAATGTCAGGTCTGTTCGTTGCAGCAACGATGATGATTCCTTCGTTCGCTCCGAAACCATCCATCTCAACAAGCAACTGGTTCAGGGTTTGCTCACGCTCATCGTGACCTCCGCCCAAGCCTGCTCCACGCTGACGACCGACTGCATCAATCTCATCGATGAAGATGATACAAGGCGCATTCTTCTTCGCGTTTTCGAATAAATCACGTACACGAGATGCACCGACACCGACAAACATCTCAACGAAGTCGGAACCACTGATTGAGAAGAATGGAACTCCCGCTTCTCCAGCTACCGCTCGTGCAAGTAGGGTTTTACCGGTACCAGGAGGTCCCACTAGAAGGACACCCTTCGGAATACGGGCACCCACTTCAGAGAACTTGCGTGGATCCTTTAAGAATTCCACTACCTCTACAAGCTCCTGCTTTTCTTCATCTGCTCCCGCTACATCTTTAAAGCGGACTTTCTTCTTCTCTTCACTGTAAAGCTTTGCCTTACTCTTACCGAAGTTCATGACACGGCTTCCGCCGCCTTGAGCTTGGTTAAGTAAGAAGAAGAACAGAATGAAGATGATGACAAACGGAATGATGGTTGTGAAGAAAGATACCCAGCCGCTTGTTTCCTTGGCCTGTAATACTTCCACATCAATGCCCTGCTCTGACGCAGCCGCATTGATTTTATCCATCAGCTTTCCATCTGTAGTAAGGACATAGGTCAAGAAGTACTCTCCTTCTTTAGCCCCTTCCATCTGTCCTTTTACTTCATAAACACCTCTGCCAGGTTGAATTGAAAAAGAAGAAACATCTCCGTCTTCAAGGTTATTAATAAATGTACTGTACTCGATATTTTTGGTTGGCTCGTTGTTGTTGCTGAAATAACTCACCACACCTATGATCACTAAAAAGACCAGTAAATAGAATATGGTGTTTCGAAAGATCCGGTTCATCCCTTACCTCCTCCCACGGGTAAACAAACTAAGTAAAATAGTATCATAGAAAATCATGGCATTACAACAAATTGCACTTACAAGATTCCTCTTTAGAATATACTTATTCTCCTGTTGTATACACTCTTGGTTTTAAAACACCGATATACGGCAGATTACGATATCTTTCAGCGTAATCAAGGCCATATCCGACCACGAACTCGTCAGGAACAATAAAGCCCACATAGTCCGCTTTGATATCTGCTTTACGACCGGTTGGCTTGTCAAGCAGAGTCACAATGCTGATGGATTTTGCCTTACGATAGCGGAAAAGCTCTACCAGATAGCTTAATGTTAATCCGCTGTCGATGATATCTTCAATGATGAGGATATCACGACCTTCCACTTTCGTATCTAAATCTTTCACAATCTTTACTTCTCCGGAAGAGACAGTAGAGTTCCCGTAGCTGGATACATCCATGAAATCCATTTCCATATGAGTATCCATGCGCTTACAAAGGTCAGCCATAAAGGGCATCGCACCTTTTAAAACGCCAATCGCCAAAGGAAAACGATCTTGATATTCCTCTGTTAATTGTGCACCTAACGCTTTAATCTTTTCTTGAAGTTCTTCTTCTGAAATTAACACTTTCTCAATATCTTGGTTTAACAATGTTCAACTGCCTCCTAGAAGATGATTGCTTGTAAATTGTAGTACTAAACTATTTTCCTGCTCTTCTCCCAAATCGTAAATAGACTTCTTCATGCCCGGAACCCAGAGTATACGTTGTTCAGCGTCCACTACAACCGGCCACTCCTCACGAAGGTGAGCGGGAAGTTTATGATCGATAAAGAGGGTTTTCAGCTTCTTGGAGCCTTCCATCCCCTTCACTTTCATTCTATCCCTACTTCTTCTCGTTCGCACGTAAAGAGGGAGGGACACAGTGCTTGGATCAAGATAGATCACATCACTGGTACAGTCCGGGGTGTGCGGGGAAGAATAGAGATGAAACTGATATTCACCTTGAATGTCCAGCCCCTTATCAACCTTCAGCTCATAACAATATGGAACCTCGGTCAAGGCTAATTCTCCAAAGTGAAAATAGCATGTATGATACGCACGTGTTACCTTAAGCCCCTTTGGTAAGTCTATGCTGGCATTCGGCGCTTTTCCTTTTAAAATACCCAATACATCGTAAATATGTATAGACGATAAGGAAGATGGTCTTCGTTTGTAAAGATAGTTTAATATTAGATTAATCCCTCTTCTTTGTAAAGGCTGAGCCATTGCAAGAAAACCATCGATATGTATTGAGGAGTAATCCCCGGTGTTATTCCATACCTTATTCAACTTTTCCTTTGTTAATTCCTCTAAATATGCCTCATCTTCTGCCAATTCTTCACTAAATCGTTGGAATTGAAGATGGACATGAGGGTTTTCCTGTTTTAAGAATGGAAGGATTCTCTTTCTAAACCGATTCCTTGTATAAGCTTCCTTCTGGTTACTGGGATCTCTTCGCGGCTCTAGATCATGCCTATCACAATAGTTCTCGATCTCCATTTTAGTCACAGTCAGGAACGGCCGGATAATGTCGCCGTCAGCAAATGATCGTTTCAGGGGAATGCCGGCTCTACTCGCCCCCGATGCCCCTCTTGTCAATTTCATCAGGATGGTTTCGATTTGATCATCCCCATGATGACCCAAGGCAAGCTTGGTTGCTGACACCTCTCTCATGACTTCCTCCAAAAACCCATAACGAATCTTTCGGGCCATATCCTGCATACTTCCATTTTCGGCTTCGATTTCCTTCGAAACATCCACTCTTTCTCCGTAAAAGGGGATATTCCGCTGATGACAGAAATCCCGGACGAACTGAAGCTCCTGAAAGGATTCGTCCCCCCTGAACATATGATCCAGATGGGCCGCCGCCACTTCCACCCCTAACTCACCTTTGTTCGAGTCAAGAAAGTGCAGCAGCGCCAGGGAATCAGGACCACCTGATACTGCTACCAGAATGCGGTCGCCCTTTTGAATGAGCCGGTGATCTTGAATGAATCGTTTTGTCGTATGCTCTAACATTGTGCTTCCTCTTCCTAAAACCATTTTCCCCATTGTATCAATTTCTACTGGTTTCTCACACCGTTAAGCTACAGCAATTCCCCATAAATATACAAAACGTACAGGAGAGATACAATGATCACGACAAGCACAGTCTCCAGAAAGTGACTTGAATTTTTATTCCGCTGATTTTGATATCTGCTTGGGTGGGGGGAAGATGTTCTTACAGTAGAGCTTTGCGGAACGGATTTTTGGGCCTTCGGTTTAGGTTTCGGCTGCTGCACCGGCTGGGCATGAGAAAGTCCATGTAAAAGACTCTCTCTCATTTCATTGGCAGATTGAAATTTGCCTTCGAGGGAAGCAAGGATCGTCCCTGCAAACTTTTTCAGCTGGTCCTTGGAATCCACAGCCTGCCTCAGTTGTTTTATATTCCCTTCCCCGGTCTTGGTGAAACGCGTTGGATGGGCCAAATTAATAAGAATCATCCCTACTGAGAAAAGATCATAGGAAGGTTCCGCCCTCCTGGATCCCCCTATCCAATATCCCCTATCAAAAAACTCCGTAAACTCCTTGATCGCCCGGCCATTGATGGTCGTGCCCCCAACGTCAATACAGCGAATTCTGTAAGGAGGACCCGTCACAATTAAGTTTTCTGGCTTTAAATCCCCAAAGACCCATCCTTCCTTATGAATCCGCTCCAGGTCTGTGAGGAGCTGGGCGACGAGGACACCTGTCCAGGAGAATCCCTTTGATTGAACAAACGACAGGAGATCGGTTCCCTGTATATATTCCATCACGTAGAAATGGATTTTTTGACCCCTTACCTCCCAATCATCCACATCAAGAAGCTTGGGCCCAAGGGGGGAACCTTGGACCTTGGAGAAAGCTTTTAATACATTGACTTCAGATGTAATCGATACATTGCTGTCACTCATTTTCAACGCCTGGTATCCTGAGGACCCTTGCACAAGGTATACAATCCCGTTCGCCCCATATCCCAATTCTTTTACAATCGTATAAATATGTTTATACCACTTGCCTCTTATAACTGTTCCAGGGGGGAAACTAAATGGTTTCTTCGAAGTATTGTTCATCATCGCCACGAGAGAGCAATCCCCTTAATGAACGTTTTTTCTTAAAGTGTGTGATGGCCTCTGAGATCGCAGGCCCCGTTGGAGTGATACCGCCTGGAGACAATTTAGAGAAAATACTCGTCAGTGTTTCGAGCCTTGGTGTCCAATCCAGCAATTTTTCGACATCTTGTCGTTTCCCGGGAAATACAAACACAGAAAACTTGTTATCTCCCATACGTGCATTTAAGCTCAATGACAGATCCAGTAAGGCTTCTTTGACCGTCGGAAGCTTGTGCTTCATGCTTGCTGACGTATCGACAAGAATCAACACTTCCATATCGACGGACTCACCCAGTTCATCCACGACTTCCATAACCTCTCCACGCTGTTCGGGAGGAAGCTCTTCCATGGAGGCAGATTTCCCGAGAATTTGTTTCAACTCTTTATTCACAACTCCCTGCAAGGTCTGGGTCATGGCTTTACGCGTGACCATCTGTACCGTTTGAGAAAGCTGTTGCGCATATACAATCTGGCTCACCCCACCCCCCGATAGAGCAATCCCTTCAATTTCCTGCATTCCATTATCATCTATGACGTCATTGTCCATCACACCAATTACATTGACCGAGATTCCCTGCTCCTTGGCAAGGGCTGCCATCGCAATTGGGTCTTCTCCTTGATTCGAGCAACCATCCGTAATTAAAAGAATTTGACGAAGTGTACCTGGCTTCATCAGACTCCCCTCCTCATTCTAAAGTTGATATCATCTTCGCCGAATAAGGAGGGATTTATACTCTAGTTAACTATTTTAAAGGGTTCCTACCCTAGGAAATTTTATCTTTCGTCTTCGATTTTTGCGTGGGGATGGATGACCATTTCGGTATGTTATGTTTGATTTTCGATACCACGATAGTCATATCATCTTCTATTAAACCGGAGCTCGACCGGATGACCTCCTCCATTAATATGTCTGCCACTTCCTGTGGATCATCGGTTTCGAGTTCTTTTATCTTTCGCTTCATCCACAGGTCATAATTTTCTACATGCTTTGGTCCCTCAAAGGCACCGTCACTCATCATGATGAGAAGATCTCCTGCTTTCAATTGTTCCGAGACGACATCGACATCAAAGTCCTGCTGAAGCATCCCCATCGGCAAGTTACTGGCTTCCACCTTGAGGATTTTATCCCCCCGCTTAATGAAGCTTGGGGTCGAGCCTATTTTTAAGAACCTCGAAGACGCATTTTGCAGATCGATCATGGCTAAATCCAGTGTGGAGAAGATTTCATCATTCGTTCTGAGGGAGAGAATCGAATTGATGGACTTGATCGCCACCTGTTCTTCGATCCCCGACTCCAGGATCTTTTTCAATAGCCTCAGTGTTTCATTGCTTTCGTAATGGGCCCGTTCACCATTCCCCATCCCGTCACTGATCGCAACGGCATACTTCCCCCTTCCCAATTCAATCATGGAGTAACTGTCTCCTGAAACCAGACCGCCGCCTTTTGCCGCATGGGATGCCCCTGTATCGACGACAAATTTCTTGGCAGATTGAAAGGTTACGTGACACTGACCATTCGGAAATTGAGCGCACTCCTCCTTTTGTACGACGATGTTTTCCCCTAATATATCGGATAGCATGGGTGCGATGAGCTTTTCCCCCTGTCCGTGACCTCCGCAATAAGGCATGGTCATATCGATATCGACATTCCCTTGCTCCAGATTATAGATTTCTATATTTTCGATCTCGATCCCGAACTCTCCGATACTTGCCAGGATCTGTTCTTCCTGAATATGATGATTCTCCCTTTCTCTCTGGATTTCTTTCGCAAAATTCCCCATGACTTCGGACACACCAAGCAACTGGTCAGCCACAAGCTTCCTGCTTTCCTGGACCTGTTTCTTCAATTTCAGATTGGCCTGATAGAAAGTGAGCTCCTGATAGATCGTATCCTTCAGCTTCTTCTCTCTCGTACAATGCTTCTCTACTTCTCTTGCAAGTCTCGGGGAAAGGGGGACCCTTCCCTGATCATACTCAGTCATCACTTCTTTCATGAGATTATAGGTTTTATCAAAATTCCGCGCCCAGCACTGATCCTTCTTAAAGCAGGTTTGACAGGTCTTCTCAGTGACATTGCTGAGGAAATAGTCAAATTCTTTATCTTCCTCCTCTTCAAACCGGTCTTCTATTTGTTGAAAGCTGTTCGAAAGAGCTTGAAACACTGACGAGAATTGAGTGACCCGGTTGGCGGTCACATCCCTCACCCGGCGCATATACCCCTGTTGGTCCTGCTGATATTCAGCTGTACCCGGTATATGCCTCGCAATTTTAGACGTTAAACTTTGAGGAGTGAGAAATAGGAGTAATATCGCTACCCCCGATTCATAAAGGGTTTTCGTTATGACAGTATCCGTATCCCCGTACATGCCCATCAGCAATGTAGCGATTAACAAACCGATTGCCGCTCCGAATTTCTTCCCTTCTTTCATGAGTCCGCCCAGAAGTCCGGAAAAAGCAAGCAAGCTCATTTGATAAAAGCTTGAAACGTTGGCTAAACTGAAGACGAGGCCGGTCACGACCCCTACCGTCGAGCCCACTGTGGCCCCTGCAATAAAGGAAAACAGCAGTACCAGATATCTTGATAACACATGTTCTACAGACAGATTGTATACGGACCATCCGATCGTTCCCGTCATGATCGAGGCCAGAAGGATGATCAAGCTCACTACTTCTTCTGTTTTCAGTGATTTCCTTCTGCGCTGAACCGTGACAAGGGGGACGCTCTGGATGAAGATATAGGTTAAGAGAAACGCAAGGCTTGCTTCAATTACCGCCATGACCCCGTTATAGATCGTCAAGGCCTGTCCCTGTTGGATATAATCGAGCCCAAGCTTTGCAGCCATCACCGTAAAGAACACATAGAAGGCGACAACCCTCACATTATTCTTGTGATATTTTTGCGATAATCGATACGTTAACAGGAATAATACCGCACTGACAAACGTATAACTGATACTAGGAATGGATAAGGTGAGCGCTCCTGCCAGCAATCCCATCAGTGCAATCGGTGACTTCTCTCTCCGGATAATATAAACCGACGCAAAGAATGGCAGAGCAAAAGGTGTCAGATGTGAAAGGATTAAAGCTCTTCCGAGGAGAAACCCGATGACGAATAGAGCAACCCCCTTTTCTACGAATAACCACTCAAGCTTTGAATAAATGGACCGGATCCCCTTGGACAGTTCCACCCTCGTGTGTTCAATGTCTACGTTCTGAACTGGTTCGATGATCGACTGATCGACTTTCCCCATGTATGAAACACTCCCCATTTCTTTTTTGTTCAGTATAAAGGGTACAAGCTCAAAACTTTGTCAAAATGAGGGAATGCATTCCAAGAATGTTTCGACGTCTTTCTATGGTTTCCGGTAAAATATTCAGAATATTCCAGTTCCCTTTCTTTTCGAGTTTGGATTTTTTCTTTTAAAATGCTTATGTAACTATGCTTAAGGGAATTTTGACAATTTCTTTATAATTGGATATTGACAAGTAAACCCTTTCTGGGTATCATAGTTTTTGTGCCAAAAAGGCGCATATCCATATGGCGGTGTAGCTCAGCTGGCTAGAGCGTACGGTTCATACCCGTGAGGTCGGGGGTTCGATCCCCTCCGCCGCTACCATATTGTGTCGGCCCGTTGGTCAAGCGGTTAAGACACCGCCCTTTCACGGCGGTAACACGGGTTCGAATCCCGTACGGGTCATAGAAAAAAGACTATCATCATGATAGTCTTTTTTTGTTTATTCTATTATCCCGTCAAACCTTTTCGGCAGATACCATTTCTTCGATCTGCTCCTGATGGTGCTTATCGTGACCGATGAAGTCTTCGAAAAATTCTTCCAGGGTGAAGCTTTGATCCCCGACTTTGAACGATTGCCCGAAATCATCGTCCGGTACGTTTTTTACATATGTGATCATCAGATCCCTTGTTCTGATCCCTTCTTCGATCAAATCTCCCTGGTTCACTACGCGATGGGCATAATCTTCCGCTTCTCCATTAAATTTCTGAAAATCAGGAAAGGGTGGGAGTTCTGCTCCTTCTCCAATATACGGGAGAATCTCCTGTAAAGAATATTGATCCCATTTAATGATGTGGGCTATATTGGCAGCGATCGACCATTTATCTTCCTCCATAGGCTTGAACCATTCAGCTTCACTTAGCAGCTTCAATTCCTCCAACCACATCTTAAATGACTCATAATGATCGATAATCTGTTCGTATTTCATCCATTCTGCCCCCACTCACGTTATTTATCTCTACCTATTCGATAGGAGCAGGGGATTTTCCTGTGTTGATGTCTATCAATAATATAAAAAAACAGGCATACCCATCAGAATGGGTACGCCTGTTTTCCGTTCACAAACTGCTATATGGGTTAATAGACAGCAAGTTAACCTTTTTTCGCCCCTTTTCCACCACGACGAGACTCAGTATTTTTCTTTAAAGATGATAAACGATCTTCACTGTCTTTCAAGAAACGTGCCATCTTTTGTTCGAAACTTTCTTTCGTGCGAGTGTCGTTCGGTTTATTATTACTACGCGGGCGCTGAGGACGCTGAGGGCGCTGCGGGCGTTGTGGTTGATCTTTCGCTTTACGGATGGATAAACCGATCTTTCCATCTTTCTCAACATTAATAACTTTAACCGTTACTTCGTCGCCGACTTTAAGGTGTTCGTTAATATCCTTAACATAGTTGTCTGCAACTTCACTAATGTGAACTAATCCTGTTGAACCTTCCGATAATTCCACGAACGCTCCAAAATTTGTAATACCTGTTACCTTACCCTGTAACTTGCTGCCTACTTCGATTGACATAAAAGAAATGCTCCTCCTTAAAATTATAAAAGATAAACCTTACTATATATTATAGCCAATTAAAAAAAAGAGTGTCAATAAGACACCTCTTCTTCTTTCTCTTTATCTGGCTCAGGTATGTTGAAAATAATCTCACCTTCATCTGATAAAAAGTAATCCCGGCGCGCCAGTTTGGCTATATATTCATCATCGTTAAGCTTCACAATCTCTTCTTCCAAGGCTGATTGCTTATCTTTCAGGTCTTCTAACTTTTTTTCCAATTGTGCTTTTTCCGTTTGTTTATCTTCTAAAACCTGGGCTCTGGAAATGAGGGTCGAGATTAAAAATCCACTAATTGCCAACACTAAAACAAAGAAAACTGCTAATCGACGGACCAAACGCTTTTTTCTCTTAGAAGAAGATTTATGCATATGCTCCTGATGGCGGACATATTCATTTTCCATTGGTGTCACGTTTTTTCTCATTCCCAAACCTCCTTTACAATATGGAGTGGCAAAGCCTTAAGCCCTATTCTTTATCTTTAGGTTTCTTTTTGAACTTTTCTACCACTCTATATACTTTTTTGATATACGCTTTAAAAATTCCTGCCACTTTATTATATAACTTCTCGACTCTTTTTGTAAGATTTTTCGGCAATAAATTCCAAATACCCTTCAATATCCACCATATCGGTGTGATTACGAGCTTAATCGCCCATTGCATCACTTTCATGATCACCTTTAAAAGGAATAATATGACGGATAAGAGCCCTTTTCCTATAGATAAAACAATCGTGATGAGAAGCACAATCATCCATTTTATCGGTGAATAAATCAATCTTTTCACCATTTTCACTCCGAAATTATACAGGGAGATAAAAAACAATATCAGGCGTTCAAGGAACGCCAAATAATGCTGCTTGATCAACGCCTGGTAAGCGGCAAAACCGCATAATAGCGCAATGAAAATATAAAAACGGATCTCACCGAAATTCACGACGAATAAAATATAAAAAATCGAAAGCGCCTGCAAAACCCAAAACATGATGTCATTGATGAATACAAGCCACCGTTTTCTCTCGGACCGGTGTAAGAACCGGGAATACGTGTCCAACGTCATACCAAATAGTGCCCCCATGCCGATCATGGAGAGCATGGTATAGAACTGGGTCGAGAGGGTCATCGAAACAGCTTGCTAAAGAAGCCTTTAGCCTTCTCCCCGTTTTGTTCATCCAGGTAGACGAGATCGAACACCTTTCCTTTTATAGAGACGATGCCTTTATCCACATCCAGATTTTTCATTTGAAGATTCTGGCCCCTGACGGAGAGGAATCCCATGACGGTTTCAAGGAGGAACTCTTCGTTATCGAAGCTTTCCACTTGCTTCACTCCTGTAATATCGAGGAGCTTGCGGCCCCTCATCATCACGTCATGTTCCTGAAAGGTTTTATCTTTGTTTCCATCATATTGATTCATATCCATCCCTCACATTCCCATAGTACAAGCTTTGTAACTATGTTTATGTGTATGGGGGAAAAATAGAACCAAATAACAGACCGAACGCTATGTATCCCTTACTCCGTTTCCTCGATCCTTTCCTCTGAAAGGACGGAATAAAGCCCGCTCGCTTCTTCTTTTTTCGTTGTTTCAAGAAGCCTTTCAATCTTTACCCTCATAATCCTCTGGCCAAACCTTACGCTTAATTCATCCCCGACTTTTACATTGGAGCTTGCTTTGGCCTGCTGTCCGTTCACAGTGATACGTCCCTGGTCGGCAATCTCTTTCGCCAGGGTTCTTCTTTTAATGAGCCTGGATACTTTTAAAAATTTATCTAATCTCATGGATACCATTGTACATTTCCCCTTATTCGATATTCATCTCTTTCGCTTCGTTCCAAAATTGGTCCAACTCTTCCAATGTATAATCTTCAAAACTCTTACCCGATTTCATGACTTGTTCTTCCACATAGGAAAACCTGCGGTAAAATTTCGTGTTCGTCATGGCTAACGCTTCCTCAGGGAAAATTTTATAAAATCTGGCCACATTGATCAGAGCGAATAACACATCTCCAAATTCTTTTTTCATGTCGTGTTCACTATTATTCTCGACTTCTCTTTCGAATTCCTTTAATTCTTCCCATACTTTTTCCCATGCTCCTTGAGGATCTGCCCAGTCAAAGCCTGATTTCGCGGCTTTTTTCTGGTATTCATATGCCTTCATTAGAGCAGGCATGCCTTTAGCCACGTTCTTGAGCATCGGTTCCGTCCCGCTCTCCTTTTCACGGCTTTTGATTTCCTCCCAGTTTGCTTTCACCTGTTCCGAGTTTTCCACCTGAACGGTTCCAAATACATGAGGGTGTCTCCGGACCATCTTGGATGCCAGTCCTTCGATTACTTCTTCCATGGTGAACATGCCCTCATCCTCGCCTATTTGCGCATGGAGCATGATTTGAAGGAGGACATCCCCCATTTCTTCGATCATATGATCAATATCTTCTTCCTCGATGGCTTCCAGTAGCTCATATGTTTCTTCAAGGAGATATTTCTTGAGTGAGTGATGGGTTTGTTCTTTGTCCCACGGGCAGCCATTCGGTCCCCGAAGCGTCGAGATGATTTCCCTCAATGTCGCAAATTGCTTAAAGGAGGATTCCATTTCCTCGACAGCCGGAACATAGAGGCTTGTCAAATTACTGAGACCCGCAACCCGGTCAAGCTCCACCAGCGGGATCCGCTCCACCTTTTCTTCCGTGCTTCCGGCAGCCGTTACAAGGGAGACCTCATAATCATACGGATAAAGCTCCATCAGAGTGAGCTTCACTTCAGAAGCAATGAAGCCATCATATACCTGACCGATGATAAGCTGCTGGTTCATATGGATATCATGAAGCTTTAAGTTGGTACCATCGAGAAGCTGGAACCCATCAATCGGATCCGCTCCCACAGAAGCAAACAGAGCATCGATAAAGCTCTGTCCCCCACCGATTTCCACGTGGATCTTTCCTTCTTTATGTAGGTCCAACAGCATTTGGACAGCCTTTTCTGCGACCAATGGGTGACCCGGAACGGCATAGACAAGGGAATGCTGCTCTGATGCTGTGATCAGGTTTTGAACAATCTCTTCGTATACGAGATCGAACTGATCATGTTTTTCATAGACAGCATCGAAAGAATGATAGGTGATTCCCTCTGCTGCTAAATCCTTTACGACGGGATGCTGATCCGTCCTCAAGTAAAGGTGTGAACTGTTCTTAATCCTCCTGTATACTCCCAATGGCAGCTGTTCCATATCTCCTGCGCCTAACCCGACTATCGTTATCGTATTCATGTTAATCTCCTCGCTACTTATTATTCGGCTGAACTTTATTCATCAACCACACCCATTTACTCCCAAATGGCAAGAAACTGATGTCTTCTCTTGAAAGAACATTCCCTCTTAAAAACACGATCAAAAAAATGATGCCGCCGATACAAACGCCTCCTATTGAAAAAAGGATGGAAAGCGGACGCCCGGGCATTCCATTATTCAAAAGTGTATCATATATACACAACAGCCCCTGTAATCCAATTGTCATGGCCGCCCCGCTCAGCAGCAATGTCTTATAAAAAGAGAACGTAAAAAAACGGATCGGAAACCATTTTCTAAGCTTTACTACCATCATGATGGCAATGATGCTTAAAGAGCCAACAGTCGAGATCGATGCCCCCATGACTCCCATCATTGGGATGAGAAAAGCATTGCCCAGGTATTTCACTAAAATCCCCATGACGATACAGAATGCCGGGTAATAAATCCTCCCGATTCCCTGAAAAATGCCTGCAAACGTCAAAATGAGGCAGCTGAAGAATATTGATAGACAGAAGACAGCGATAATCTTGGAACCGAGGGCATTCTCAAATAGCATCGTATTGGTCGGCACCATGATATTGATGATTCCCAGTGTGGCAGCAAAACCGATGGTAATGCTGATCTTAAGGGAAAGCTGACTGTACTCTCTTACTAGAGATTCTCTTCTTTTGAGATAGGCACTTGTCACCAATGGGACGATGGTCAGTGAGATGGATGTAGCCACTACCGTCCCGAGCTGGACAAAGGGTTGTCCCCGGTCATAAATCCCCTTCCACGTTTTCGCGCTTTCCGCTTCCATCCCAGATGACAGAAGAAGGGAATATACATTTAATGAATCGACAAATTGGAGTAACACGAGCAACATGGCACTTACACAGATAGCTGTTCCATTCTTGAATAACCGGGACCAGATCTGTACGTAATCGGCAGGAAGGGAAAGGTATTTCCGTGAAAACAGCTTTTCCCTCCGTGCAGTAAGGAAAGTAAGAAGAACAAGAAGTCCGCCCAGACCACCGGTAATCGACCCGAACAGCGCTCCTTTCCCTGTAATATATAAAGAGTACCCCTGGGTCACCAGGATCGTCGAAAAGATCAGAATCGTCGCCACCCTGATCGCTTGTTCGGTCACTTGAGAAACAGCCGTTGGCACCATATCCTCTTTCCCTTGATAATACCCCCTGATGACGGAGAGGGGGGCTAATAATAGGAACGATAAAGAAATCACTTGAAGTAACGGCTTCAGCAGGGGATCTCCCATCCAACGTGCTATCATGCCTGCACCGAAGTAGACGAGCAGAAACCAGGAAAACCCAACGAAACAAAGAAATAAAAAGGAGGTGACGGCCACTCTCTTTGCGCCTTCTTCATCATCTCCTTCTAATTTCTCCGCTACCATCTTTGAAATGATGACAGGAAATCCATAGGTGGATAGAGCGATGGCAATTCCGTAGAATGGATACACCTGCTGATATATATAAAACCCGATATCTCCAACAATATTTTGAAAAGGTACCCGATAAACAGCACTTAATACTTTGGTTACCAATGCCGCAATCGTTAACACCATGGCCCCTTTCAAAAATCGGCCGGAGGAGTACTTCTGACTCAACCCATTTTCCTGCCTTTCTATACCTCTTACTTCTATCTGAACAGACCGAAGAAAAAATCATTTATATACTGGTCATTTTACCATAAAGGGTTGTATGTTTTCTCAAATGGGGATGACGGCAAAAAAAAGAAGAGCGGCTATTTGCCACTCCTTTTAGTTATGACTCCATTTGTCTTGCTAAAAAGCCAGCTGCCGTTTCTACTGCCTTTTGTTCCACTTCGCCTACTGTACGATCCTTTGAGAAAATCGCAACGGCACCAATCGGATCTCCATTTGCGACAATCGGAGCAATCGTATAGGAAGCAAGATCCTCACCGTGTCCTTCAACAAGCTCAGCTTGTCCCTGTTGAGTGTGTAATAGAGACGTGCGGTCATCCATTACCTTCTCGATGAGTTCACTGATGTTCTTATTTAAATACTCTTTCTTTGAAGCGCCGGAGATGGCAATGACAGCATCCCGATCACAAATTAACACGGCACTTCCCAAACTGTCGTACAATGCTTCGCCATATTCCTTAGCAAAGTCACCAAGTTCACTGATTGGGGAATATTTCTTTAAGATGACTTCTCCGTCACGATCAACGAAGATTTCCAGGGGATCTCCCTCGCGAATCCTTAATGTCCTGCGAATTTCTTTCGGAATGACGACACGTCCTAAATCATCAATACGACGAACAATACCAGTTGCTTTCATCTATAGTTGCCTCACTTTCATCAGATGATTTTTATTTGGCAATGCATCCACCTTTGTTGAATACTTTACCATTGTTGAGTTTAGTATCTTACAACTTAGAAGTTCTATACACATTCAGTTATTTTTTCTGTAATTTCACTAAAATTCTAATGCAGGTATCTTTTTCCATTGTTGGCAGCTGCATAAATACTAATACCCTTATCATAGTAGAGTGAAACAATCCACGCGTTTACATTTTGGTTACATTATTATAACGAAGGTAAGAAATACCACTGGTATGTGTCGAATTGATGAAATGATCACACATTTTCTTCTATTTTTACCGCTTCATCCAGATGTTTGATGATGTCATATGCCATGTTAAACCATTTGGACGGTTCCAAGCGTGTTGTATTAATCGATATTTTAAGCTTGGAGCCTTCCATTCCAAGTCCGACTGCACGGCCGTGTTTGTTGCAAAGATTGAATACCTTGGAACCGTCGATATGTGCCGTTCCTTCCGGTGACATAAAGATATTCACGGTTTTCTTATCCTGCTTGATGGATTCGAGCTTTGTATTCTTGGCATAGATCTTCATTTCAGAGATGAGGAATAAGTAGCCCACCTCTTCCGGATATTCACCGAACCGGTCCAGGATCTCTTCTTCCAGCTCCTCGATTTCTGGAAGGGAAGAAAGAGATCGGAACCGTTTATACATTTCGATCTTTTGATGACCATCTTTAATATAATCATCCGGAATATAAGCGTCGATTTCGATGTCCACCTCAAAGCTTGATTCAGGCTGCTTCGGAAGATCCCCTTTTCTTTCTTCGATGGCTTCTTTCAGCATTTGGGAGTACAGGTCGAATCCGACAGAATCGATGAATCCATGCTGCTGCGCCCCGAGGAGGTTACCCGCTCCACGGATCGTCAAGTCACGCATGGCAATTTTGAACCCGGATCCCAGTTCCGTGAATTCTTTGATCGCCTGTAATCGTTTTTCCGCCACTTCTGTCAGCACCTTATCTTTCCTATAGGTGAAATAGGCGTAAGCCACCCGGTTCGAACGCCCGACACGTCCCCTTAGCTGATAAAGCTGGGATAAGCCCATCCGGTCGGCATCAAACACAATCAACGTATTGACGTTTGGGATGTCGACACCCGTTTCAATAATCGTCGTCGTGACCAGCACATCGTATTCTCCTGCAAGGAAGCTTAGTATGACGGCTTCGAGCTCATTTTCACTCATTTGACCGTGAGCATAGGCAATCCGGGCATCTGGTACAAGCATGGAGATCTCATCGGCTTTTCTTTCAATGTCTTCGACACGATTATAGAGGAAATACACTTGGCCGTTCCTTGCCATTTCCCTTTCAATCGCTTCTTTAATCAGGGCACCGTTGTACTCCATTACATAGGTCTGAACCGGGAACCGGTTTTCAGGTGGAGTTTCAATAACCGATAAATCCCTTACACCGAGCATCGACATATGAAGGGTACGGGGAATCGGGGTGGCGGTTAAGGTCAGAACGTCGATATTCGTTTTTAATTGTTTGATCTTCTCTTTATGCGTGACACCGAACCTTTGTTCTTCATCGATGATCAAGAGTCCTATATCACGGTATTGAATGTCTTTTGAGAGAAGTCGGTGGGTTCCCACCACAATATCCACCGTTCCGTTCTTCAACCCCTTCGTTGTCTCCTGCTGCTGCTTCCTCGTTCTGAAACGGCTTAACAAACCGATTTCCACAGGGAAGTCCTGAAAACGCTCTTTGATGGTTTCATAATGCTGTTGTGCAAGGATGGTGGTAGGCACGAGGATGGCCACCTGTTTTCCATCTGCAATCGCTTTGAAGGCGGCCCTGATCGCAACCTCGGTCTTTCCGTACCCTACGTCCCCACACAATAAGCGGTCCATCGGACGTTCTCTTTCCATATCGTGCTTGATTTCACTGACAGAGCGCAGTTGATCATCCGTTTCTTCATACGGGAAAGCCATTTCAAATTCTCGCTGCATGTCCCCATCTGGAGAAAAGGCATAACCTTTTGCCGCTTCCCGTTCAGCATAAAGCTTGATCAGATCATCGGCGATATCCTGAACGGAAGATTGAACCTTCGACTTGACCTTCTTCCATTCACTTCCACCCAATTTATAAAGCTTTGGATCCTTATTTTCCGAGGCCACATATTTCTGGACCAGTTCAATTTGATCGACCGGTACATAAAGTTTGTCATTCCCCTGATATTTCACATGGAGATAATCTTTGTGAACCCCGTTGATCTCCAACGTTTCGATCCCAAGGAATTTACCGATCCCGTGATTCACATGAACCACATGGTCCCCGACTTTCAGCTCAGAGTAACTTTTGATCCTCTCTGCGTTTGAAAGTTTCTGCCTTCTCGGCTTCTTTTGGGTTTTCTTATTGAACAATTCTTCTTCTGTAATAACCGCAAGTTTCTGAAGAGGGAGCTCAAATCCGCTTGTCAGGCTTCCATTGATCATCTGGATCGTTCCCGGCAGGAGCTTATCTCCATCTTCGACAAAGGCAATCTCTATCTTGTAATCGTCCAGTACCCTTTGAAGCTTCTTGACGCGTTCTTCATCCGGTCCTAACAAGACAACGGTATATCTTCCTTTTTTCCACCTGTCCAACTCTGCCTTCAATACGTTCATCTGCCCATGGAAATTCTGCATGGGCTTCGTTGAAACATTGAAGATGTTTTGTGGACTGGTATTCGGAATATGGCGCAGGAACAATGAGAAATACACCTTTGGCAGCTTCGTCTTACTAACTAACGAAGAAAACGTGTGGGATACAGGGACGTCTTGAATGATCTGTCCTTCCTGAAGCAGGGATGTATACCATTCCGCTTCCTCTTTCTCCAGGGATTCACTCATTTCCTGGACGCGACTGTATTCGTCAAAGAATAGAACCCCGTCCTCTGGTAAATAATCTAGCAAACTACTAGGCTTTTCGTATGCGAGGGACAGGTACTTAAAGATTTGCTCAGGAACCTGCCCATTTTCGAGCTGACTCACCTCATACCCTATGTACTCTGTCATCTTCTCTTTTACAGCCGCTGATTTGACCTTCTTCAAGCTTGCGGAAAGACCTGCATTGATTTCATGAATGAGTCTCTCCATATTTTCATACTTCAATAAGACCTCTGTGGCAGGGCCTATTTCAATCTCATTGAGTTTATCAATCGAACGCTGGTCTTCAACCGAAAAGAGGCGGATCGAATCAATTTCAGTGTCGAATAATTCGATCCGGACAGGGTTCTGAGTGGTTAATGGGAAAATGTCGACAATCCCTCCGCGAAGGCTGAATTCACCAGGTGTGCTGACCATCCCTGTCCGTTGATAGCCCATTTGGACCAGTTGATTTAACACTTCATCCAAATCGATATCTTCACCCATTTGAAAACGGATCTGATTCGTTGCCCACATCGATTGAGGGGGAAGGATTTTCCGTAATCCGGCAACAGGCACAATATAGACACCCTTTTGATGATTGGAAAGCTTATTCAATACTTCGATTCGTTGTGCCCTCAACTCCGGACTTGCCACACTTAGTTCAGCTGCGATCAGCTCATTAGCAGAATATAAATATACTTCGTCCTCAGACAAAAATTGAATGAGATCGTCATAGACTTTCTGTGCCTGAAACAAATTATGCGTCACCACTACGGTGGATTTATTCGTTTGTAAATATACATCTGCTATATAAGCTGTCCGGGATGAGCCGGACAATCCTGCCACAAGTTGTTCAGACAGTCGTTCCTCCACTCCAGCGATGACGGACTGTAGTTCTTCACTTTGGTGAACCTGCTTTAAAATACCTTTCAAGTGTACGCTCCTCCCCTGTGGTTCTTTCTATAAATAATCTAAAAGTATAAACAGAAAAATGCTTTGGTTCTTCACCAAAGCGTTCTTACTGAATGATATGATCTAATTCATGGTAGTCCGGATTTCTCTCCAGGCTCTCCTGACAATCTTCACAAATCGTTTTTACTTGGATGTCCCCGTTGTCCTGATAGTGAACCATATGCAGCCGTTCTTCATCCGTCAGCATATGAATCCCGAGCTGCTCGGAATGAACGGATACATTTGAAAGAGTCCCAACATTCGTCCCGCAATGCCGACACTGATAATGGATCGCCATGTCTTTCCCTCCATACACATTTATACTGTTAGTATGAACCTGTTAGAAGGGAGTTATTCAAACCCATGAAAGGATTTACGATGAAGGGACCCTGGAAATTCAGTATATGACATGGTCAGTTGAATTTATTCATGACCTCAAGGAATGGTTTATCCAACCAGGTTTCACATGCTTCCACGCTTGAAGAAATGGCTTTATCCAGTTCGGGCTGCTCTTCCTTCGAAAACTTCCCCAGGACGTAATCCGGGACGCTCATTCCATTGGTCGGACGGTCGATGCCCACCCGCAGGCGATTAAACTGCTGGGAACCTAAATGGGCAATGGTCGATTTAATGCCATTATGCCCCCCGGCACTTCCCTTTTGCCTTAATCTTAATTTTCCTACAGGCAAGTCCAGATCATCATAAATGACAAGTAAATCCTCATCTTCAATTTCAAAATAATCCATCAGGGGTACAATGCTTTCCCCTGACAAATTCATATACGTAAGCGGCTTTAACAGAACGACCTTTTCACCCTTATGATGGTATGTGCCGTAAACACCTTTAAACTTGGACTGGTTCAACGAAACGCCCAGTCGATCGGCTAATGCATCTATAATAACGAAACCAATATTATGTCTCGTTTTCTCATATTGTGATCCCGGGTTCCCGAGCCCAACGATTAATTTCATTTCTAACACCTCTTCTGACCTTATACCTCTAGAATAACGTAAAAAGCGCAACCTGCAAAAGGTTACGCCAAAAAATATTGATTTTTTACTCTTCCTTCGATTCACTTTCATCACTGGCTTCCGATTCTCTTCCTTCTTCATTCTCAGGTGTGCCAGCTTCCTGCTCTTCACCACTGTCGATTTCCTCTTCTTGTCTTGGAGCAAGGATGGAAGCAATGGTGCGGTCGTCCTCTTCATTGAGAGTGACGCTGTACTTATCACGGATATCACTGATCGTTACCGTTTCTCCCACTTGGAGCTCGGTTACATCCACTTCGATGGATTCCGGGATGTCCTTCGGTTTGGCTGTTACAGATACCTCATGCAACGGCTGCTGCATCACGCCACCGTCCTTCACGCCTGCCGCTTCTCCTACAAGCTCGATACGAACATCCGCATCGATTTCTTCTGACATATTCACAGCAAGGAAATCAACATGCGTGACAGCATCCTTCAGGTGGTCCTGCTGGTAATCACTTAAAATGACGTTTTGTTTATTACCATCTACATTTAAAGAAATGATCCCGTTTCTTCCTACTTCACGGATGGTTTTAATGAATGTAATGGCATCTACCATAATTGGTGTATTATCTGCTTTGTAGCCGTACACGACTCCTGGGATATTCCCCTCATGTCTCAGCTTTGTTAATGAAGATCGTTTAAAATCTTTCCTGGTATTTGCTTTTAATTCTGTTGCCATGTCTAATCCAACACCTTCCCTAATCTTTTATGTTAGTTAAAGTTCTATATATAGTAATTACCCTAATGTGATTTGAAATAAACATAGAAAAATCAATTCATTATAGGAAGATTGCTTCGGGGATTTTGACAGATAAGGGTTTCAAGCCTTTCCAACCGAAGCCGGAAAACGAAAAAAGAAGAGCTGGTCCCATAATTAAAAGGACAAGCTCTTCTTTCTATGCACAAACTACAAATATTAATTCTTAATCAAAAAGCGTGCTGACAGATTGTTGCTCATAGATGCGGATGATCGCTTCGCTGATCAAAGGAGCCACTGACAGGGACTTCACTTTACCGATCATTTTCTCTTCACCCAGCGGGATGGAGTTCGTCACAACCAATTCTTTAATATTGGAGTTTTCGATGCGTTCGATGGCAGGGCCAGAAAGAACCGGGTGCGTACAGCAGGCAAAGACTTCTTTCGCTCCGTTTTCAACCAATGCATTGGCTGCCAGTGTAATCGTACCGGCGGTGTCAATGATATCATCGATCAAGATCGCGATTTTCCCGTCGATATTACCGACAATGTTCATAACCTCTGCCACATTCGGCTTCGGACGACGCTTATCAATGATCGCGATAGGCGCTTTCAAGCGTTCTGCAAGCTTACGTGCTCTCGTCACCCCTCCATGGTCCGGGGACACGATAACAAGCTCTTCCGTATTGAATCCTCTTTCTTCAAAGTAATCCGCTAGGATCGGCACACCCATGAGGTGATCGATCAGGATATCGAAGAAACCTTGAATTTGAGGAGCATGCAGATCCAGTGTGATGACACGTGTAGCACCGGCTGTTTCTAAAAGGTTCGCCACTAATTTAGCAGTGATCGGCTCACGCGCTCTCGCTTTACGGTCTTGGCGGGCATAACCATAATAAGGCATCACGATATTAATCGTCTTGGCAGAAGCACGTTTCAGGGCATCCACCATGATCAGAAGCTCCATCAGGTTTTCATTTACCGGCTGACAAGTGGATTGGATGACAAATACGTCACAACCACGGATACTTTCTTCGATGTTGATTTGGATTTCACCGTCACTGAAACGTTTTACGGACGATTTACCTAATTCCACCCCTACTTCATCAGCAATTTCCTTTGCAAGATGGTAGTTTGAATTAAGAGAGAAGATTTTCAACTTGGAATTAATATAAGAGTTTGGCATTGTGGACCTCCCATTATTTCTTATGATTTAAATTTTGAACATAATTTTCTTTATTTACTTGGCGAGCTCTTGCAATGGATAGAGACTCACCGGGAACATCCTCAGTAATGGTAGAACCAGCTGCAATGTATGCACCCTTCCCTACGTTGACAGGGGCAACCAGATTAGAATTACAGCCTACAAACACACCGTCTTCAATCTTTGTCAGGTGCTTATTCTTCCCATCATAGTTCACTGTGATCGATCCACACCCAATGTTGACGTCACGTCCCACTTCAGCATCACCAATGTAGCTTAAATGTGAGGCCTTACTCGCTTTACCGAATGTTGCTTTCTTGATTTCTACAAAGTTACCGATCTTCACTTCATCTTCAATGGTAGAAGCAGGGCGGATATGAGCAAATGGCCCAATTTGAACATCCGCTCCGATCGAACTGTCATGAGCCACAGACTGTTTCAAGACTGTACGGTCCCCGATCTGACAATCCTTCACCTCGGAGTTCGGTCCGATCATGGCATCTTCACCGATTGATGTGCTGCCTTTAAGTACTGTGCCAGGCAGGATCACGGTATCTCTTCCGATCGTTACATCTGCATCGATATACGTATTGTTTGGATCTTTGATCGTTACACCATTACGCATATGGAATTCATTGATGCGCTTTTTCATTGTGATCTCTGCTTGAGAAAGGGCCACACGATCGTTGACACCAAGCGTCTCATCAAAGTCACTTGTCTGGTATGCACTGACAATTTCACCTTCCGATTGAAGGATCTCAATGACATCCGGCAAATAATATTCACCTTGTACGTTATCATTCGAAACCTTCTTGAGAGCATCGAATAACGCTTTATTATCAAAACAATACGTTCCGGTATTAATTTCTTTCACGCTTCGTTCTTCTTCACTTGCATCTTTATGTTCCACAATGCGTTCCACTAATCCATCCTGGTTACGGATGATCCGTCCGTATCCATCAGGGGATTCTGTATGACCCGTCAAAATGGTCGCTTTGGCACCCTGTCCTTCATGATGCTTCACCAGCGCTTCCATCGTCTCTCCTTTAATGAGCGGCGTATCGCCACATACCACCAAAGTCGTTCCTTCCAAGTCACCCAGGACATCTTCAGACTGCATCACAGCATGAGCTGTCCCTAATTGCTCTGCCTGAAGGGCGAAATCACTCTTGCCTTCTAAATGCGACTTCACAAGCTCCGCACCATGACCGATGATTGTGACAGTCTTCTCTATATGTAGTGTTGAAATTTGGTCGACCACATGTTCCACCATCGGCTTGCCACACACAGGATGAAGAACTTTATAAAGCTTCGACTTCATTCTTGTACCTTGTCCGGCAGCTAATATAACGGCATATCGATTTGTCATTTTTGGTCCTCCAATAACCTTTTTATCCATAACGAATATATCCTAAAAACTCTACCATTTCAAGGATTCAAATAAAAGTACATATATTTGACAAACAGAAAAGCGGAGGCGGCTTGACCAGGCCCGACAAGCATAAGATGAATTGACCGGAAAGGCGCCCTTTGCCTTTTTGGTCAATTTAGCTTATGACCTCGAGGGACTAGCCGCCGGAGCTGGACATCGCAGAAAAGCGGAGGCGGCTTGCCCAGAGGCGACAAGCATAAGACGAGTAACCAGGAAAGGCATTCTTTGCCTTCAATTCGAAAAGCAGACCCCCATGTCGAATTTTCTTTACCACAAAAAACAAAAAATTGTTTATTTAGAGGTTTCGAATTTCTTAAAGCCTGGGTATACAAAAAACGTAAGAACCAGCGCATTTTAAAAAGGGGCTCCAAAAGACAAAAAAAAAGAGCCTTACAAAAAGTAGGCTCTTGATGCTATAGATCCTATTAGGAAGCCCCAGCTTCTTCTAACTCAACTTCTTCCAGCTCTCCTAAACGATGGTACTCAGCTAAAACGGCGTCTTGAATCTTGCCGCGGGTACCCGAATTGATTGGATGAGCAATATCACGGAATTCTCCATCCGGAGTCCGCTTACTTGGCATCGCTACAAATAAGCCATTGTTCCCATCAATCACGCGAATGTCATGAACAACAAATTCATTATCCAGCGTAATAGATGCGATAGCTCTCATGCGACCATCGGTGTTTACTCGGCGTAATCTTACGTCTGTTACTTCCATTCTGTTCACCACCTTTTTCCCTAGATGAAATCTACTCTATGTATTCAACGAATTATTTAGATATTCCTTCTTAAATTGTAAAATTTTTTGAAAAGTTTTATTTTTTCCATTCATTCAACCATCCCATTTGAACTACACTTCTTTTTTGGTACAAAAAAACACCCGTGAAGATTACTTCACGAGTGCGATTACTTCAATTTCAACCAGGGCATCTTTAGGTAAGCGGGCTACTTCCACACAAGAACGGGCCGGCTTGTGGTTGCTGAAATATTCCCCATACACTTCATTGATCGCCCCGAAATCATCCATATCCTTGATGAAGACCGTTGCTTTGACCACTGTTTCGATGGAAGCCCCAGCTTCCGATAATACAGCTTGAAGATTGCGGAACACTTGATGCGTCTGCTCCACTACATCTCCTTCGATCATTGAACCCTCAGCCGTCAAAGGAATCTGTCCTGAACTGTAGAACAAATTATTGACGACAATCCCTTGTGAATATGGCCCGATTGCTGCCGGTGCTTCCTTAGTAGAAACTACACGCATAGTAGATGCCTCCCCTTATGGTAAAAATGTTAGATTGGATTGAAAGTAATTTCCTTCCGTTAAGGAAATCTGTTTATCCTTTTCGTTTACATCAGACAATTTCAACAATGAAACATAATCATCCACCAATCGTCCGTCCATGCTATTGGATTCAACCAGAACCCCGATCCCCGACAAGGTGGCTGAAAACTCTTCCAACAGGTTTTTCATTCCATTGATGGTCCCGCCAGCTTTCATGAAATCATCGACAACCAATACTTTGGACCCTTCCTTCAAACTTCTTTTAGAAAGAACCATGGATTGGATTCTCTTCGATGAACCGGACACATAATTGATGCTCACTGTCGATCCTTCGGTTACACGGCTGTCCCTTCTGACAATGACCACCGGCACATTCAAATATGAGGCAATCGCATTGGCAATCGGGATCCCCTTCGTTGCGACCGTCATAATGACGTCTATATCTTTTTCAGCAAATGCGGATGCCAATAATTTGCCGACACTCTTCATGAGCTGCGGGTTACCAAGCAGGTCGGTCATATAAAGGTATCCGCCCGGTAATAGGCGATCGGAGCTTTCCAGGTGGATACAAAGCTCTTCAATCATAGCCTTCGCTTCCTGACTATTTACCTTTGGCACATATTTCACTCCACCTGCTGCCCCGGGAACCGTCTGTACCGTCCCGACACCCCGTCCCTCAAATGTTTCCTTTACAATCGTCAAGTCTTCACTGATGGAAGACTTGGCAGAACCGTACCGTTCAGAGAAAAAAGTCAAGGGCACAAGTTGGTGGGGCCGTTCTAATAAATAGTGCGTCATATCAATCAATCGTTCGCTGCGCTTAAACTTCACCAAAGAAACCTCCTAAATCCGAATATTATAATGTAAATATATCATTAATATACGGATTTCGGCAAGAGCTCTTAATCTCCAAGCATGCGCACTGCGAAAACTTGATCACAAAACCCTCTTAAACCATTGTAGATTCGATGAAGTCTTGATTCATATTGCACCAATCCATATACTGTCGGTCCGCTTCCGCTCATCAGAACGGCATCGGCACCGAACCGCTCCATTTGATCTTTTATCTGGGAAACTTCCGGATGCATATCCAATGTAACCGATTCGAGTACATTCCCAAGATTGGAGCAAATATCACGATAATTCCCATGTTCTAAAGCTGATACCATTGCGCTGGTATCCGGATGCTGTATGTTTTTCAAGTCCAGATTTTTATACACATCCGCTGTTGAAACGCCTATCGTCGGTTTTGCCAGGATCACCCAGCAGTTCGGGGGAGCGGGAAGATGTTTGATCTTCTCTCCTCTTCCCGAGGCCAAGGCTGTCCCTCCATAAACACAAAAGGATACATCAGAACCGATTTCAGCACCAAGCTCTGCCAGTTCGTCCATACTCAGACCTAAATCCCATAAGCGATTCAGCCCTTTCAAAGTCGCTGCAGCATCACTGCTTCCCCCTGCCAACCCTGCCGCTACAGGGATCACTTTATCGATGGAAATGGCTACACCCTTCTTGATGTTCAATTTCTCTTTCAACAGATGTGCAGCCTGATAGGCAAGGTTTCTTCCATCATCCGGCACAAATCGATTGTGGGAAAGAATTTTGATCGTATCGTCTGAAAGATTCGTCAGTTCAATTCTATCCGCTAAATCGATTGTCGTCATAACCATCTCAACTTCATGGTAACCATCTGAACGTTTATGTAAAACATCAAGTGATAGGTTAATTTTTGCCGGCGCCTTTACTAATAACCTCATATCATCACCTTCTTACCAATACTCTTTGTTATATTGTATCATACACTTATTATAGAGAGTGTTAACTTCTAAACATACTCATATAAGTATGTTATTTTATCACGTAAAGTACTGATAGGAAAGATGGCGTTGCCTTTATAAACAAAGGCCGCCGGAAAAGCATGACACTTTTTAGGCGACCTTTTGTATATGGTACTGATAAAAGATGTAATCCATATGTGTAAAAGAGTTAGTGCGGATGGTGTTCGGACAGCTGCCTGCTTGCTCGCTCGACTGCACGCTTTACCATATTCCCTGCGTCCCGGGACGTGATCCCGCCCCAGCCATCCTTCTGAACAACGTCATAGAACCCTAATTCCTGAGCGATTTCCTCTTTTAATTGGTCAGACATAATCCCTCTTCTTCTACTCATTGTCTACCTCCTTTAGTTGCACCACATCGTTAGTATGTGTACGTAGAGGTCAAATAATGTTGAAAGATCATATGTAAAACATGTATTTTTAAACAAATAAAAAAGCAGCAAACAATTGTCTACTGCTGGCTAAAGATGATATTTCCTGTTGCTTCATCATAAAATGTTAATTGAACTGTCTCAGTGAGAACATCTGCATAGCTGTAAGAAACTCGTTCGAACGCATTCTCTTCTTGATCCAGCTGAACCACGAATACAGAAGGATACGTTTCGGCTAGAACACCTGAACGCTCAATTGTTTTTCGACGTCCACCGTTTGCTTTAAGCATTAAACGTTTCCCCAGATTAGAATCAAGGGATCTTTTAATGTCGGCTAATGTTTTTGGCATTTCGCTTCCACCTCACTGTTATTAAATATAACACATTATGAAATTTTAGTCAAATAAATTTATTATTTTAACAAGAATCATGAACACCTGTCAATATATTTTATTCAACAAAAAGTACGTTTTTTCTACAACCCTAACATTCCCCAATGAATGAAAAATTATGTAAACAATAAAAGCGGAGGCGACTTGACCAGGCCCGACAAGCATAAGATGAATGGGCTGAGAAGGCGTTCTTTGCCTTCTTGGACCATTTAGCTTATGACCTCGAGGGACTAGCCGCCGGAGCTGGATAACACTAAAAGCGGAAGGGCTTTGCCCAGAGGCGACAAGCATAAGACGAGCCTGCCGGAAAGGCGTTCTTTGCCTTTTTGGCAGGGTTGGCTTATGACCTCGAGCCTCTAAGCCCTGGAGCTGGATAACAATAAAAGCGGAGGCGGCTTGCTCAGGCCCGACAAGCATATGGCGAGTGCATCAGAAAGGCGTTCTTTGCCTTTTTGGTGCACTTGACTTATGACCTCGAGGGACTAGCCGCCGGAGCTGGATAACAATAAAAGCAGAAGGGCTTTGCCCAGAGGCGACAGGGTATTAAAAAACCACCACCCAACCAGTATATGACCCGTCAAAATGAAATAGACCTTACAATTCACGCATAAATTGCAAGGTCTTCGAAGGTTTTGTCGAACCTTCCCTATTCTTCTTCTGTGATTTTGTACGGCATTCCCGTCCGAAGAACACCCTTCGTCTCGATTCCACCCAATCCTTTGTCTCCTGTCAGTGTATTGCGGATGACATCCCAGACATTCACCGAATCTTTAAACCCCGTGAAACAGATCTTTGCCACGATATAAACGGGATCTAAGGCATGGATATTGACTCTTGACGGGGAACTCGCGAAGTTGGCACCTGCATGGATCAGGGATTCAAAGTGGGATTGACAGGCGCCGGCGAAGATCACGAGCTGATCCAGATGGGGGGATTTGCTGCGTGCCTCTCTTACTGCCTGAACAAAATACTTCGAATGGCGGTACGCGTTGATATCAGCCTTGGCCCCTTTCGACTTGGAGTAGGCATCGTGGCCAGTTAATACAATAATATTCGGTCTATATTTATCGATAAGGGATCCGATTTGGTTAGGCATCTCTGTTTCGCTGCAGTGGACGCCTTTTACCGGGACACCGATTTTCTCATAAAGATCTAGGCATTTTCTTAAATAGCTGGGATCTCCATCAAGATGAAGCACTTTCCCCGGGACTTGGAAATAGTTATAATCGTCTCGATAAGCATTCGTTACCCTGTATTCCTGCTTATACTTGAGAAGCTCTATATCCTGTCGGAACAGATCCAGGGATTGTTCTTCTTTCGAACGAAATTCCTGTGCAATCCGGTCCTGTTCTCTAGGGTCCATCTTCTTCAAATCATGAAAAGGAGCATCCGCTATTAATCGAAAATCTTCACCATACAGTACTGCCGTTTTATGACCATCTATCATTCGGATATCTATTACCCTGAATAAAATATCACATCGATATGAAAGGCGACCTACGACATCATTGATTTCGATATTCACATCAGTCACTCCCATGGGCTAAACATTGGTTGATAAAACAAAATAGGAAATCAACAAGCCGAGGAGGGACTGCATCCGCCTGCCCTTCTCAAAGCCCTTCCTTATCATCCATTAAGTAAATATTCCCTGTGATAACCTATGCACTCCCGGAATATTCCGTGTCAATAAAATGGGAGTAGACTGTTCAGTTTATCTAGACAAAAAAATGACTAAACGCTCCTTCGCGTTTAGCCATTTATGCATACTTTAGTTGAAATTCGGGTACAACTCATCGCTTAAGCGGCCGAATTCCTGTATCGTCAGTGTCTCCCCCCTGCGGGTAGGTTCGACGCCCGCTTGGGATAAAGCCTCCAGGATCAGTTCTTTCTTTCCCTTCCCTTGAGGGAGTTGACTCGTTAAGTTATTTAAAATCGTCTTTCTTCTTTGAGCGAAGGACGAGCGTGTAACGGTAAATAGGAAGTCTTCACTGATGACGTCTACAGGAGGCTTCTCACGCTTCGTCAGACGGATGACGGCAGAGTCTACATTCGGCTGGGGCATAAAGACCGTTTTAGGGACAGTCATGACCATCTCTGCCTCTGTATAATACTGAATGGCGATGGAAAGTGATCCATATGCCTTTGTTCCCGGCTGAGCTGAAATACGGTCCCCCACTTCCTTTTGGAGCATGACGCATATTCCCCTGATCGGGAGACGCTCCATCAACAATTTCAGAATGATGGGCGTGGTGACGTAATACGGAAGATTGGCTACCACCATGATATCGTCGAATCCTTCAAATTCCCTGTTTATGATCGCTTCAACATCCGCTTCCAGGATATCTTCATTTATTATTTTCACATTATCATAAGGAGACAGGGTGTCATCCAGGATCGGGATCAGTCGCTGATCGATCTCAAAGGCTACAACCTTTCCCGAAGTACGGGCAAGGTGTTCTGTCAGGGCTCCGATTCCAGGTCCGATTTCAATGGCCGCTGTTTTCTCGGATAGTCCTGCATATTCCGTTATGTTCCTTAAAATATTGGGATCAATTAAAAAATTCTGGCCAAGGCTCTTCTTAAACGAAAATCCGTACTTTGAAAGGATTTCCTTCGTTCGTATCGGGGTTGCAATATCTTTATGCATGTTCTTCCTCCTGAATGATTTCCATTAACGCGTTTTTAAATTCTTCTTTTTGAATATTAAACATCCGTAAACGTTTTTGCAGCTGTTTTCCATTAGTGTATCCGATTCTAAGCTTCTCACCAAGGGCTATTCTCCTGTCCTTCGACTGCGGGCTCCCGATTAAACCGGCATCGATCAGATCTTCCTTTGAAATGATTTCTGCCTGATCGACATCCAACAAATGAGCTTCCTTCAAGGACTCCCTTATAACGTCCGGGCTTGCATGTTCGACACCTATCCCCCTGCCTGATTTCGGCAGCGCGTCTTTCTTATGTACAAAAGCATGCTTGCATCCGGGTACCGCTTCACTCACGATCTTTCGAATTCGCTCTCCCGGATAATCGGGATCCGTAAATATGATAACGCCCCTTTTTTCCTGGGCGTGCTTGATTTTCTCTATAGTAGCAGGAGACACCGCAGAACCATTCGTTTCGATCGTATCTGCGTTGACGGCACGCTGAATGGCTACCGTATCATCCTTACCTTCCACTACAATGATTTCTTTGATTTTCATAATTCCTCCAAAAAAGTTGAAACATTTTTGCCTTTCCATTCGTCTAATAAATGAAGACCTAAAGCTATTATAACGGTTTTAACCGAGAAATAAAAAAAAGCAGGAAAACACCCTGCTCTTAGTTCAATATTTTCACTTTGATGGTTTTTCTTCCCCAACGATAAGCGTCTGATTTGGATGAGAAGAATACATCGATTTTATTCCCTTTGATCGCACCGCCTGTATCTGCCGCAACAGCATATCCATAGCCTTCCACATAGACCTTTGAACCTAAAGGAATAACGGAAGGATCGACTGCGATCACTTTTACGTTAGGATTCGATTTTAGATTGATGCCTGTAGCCGTATGGCCGGAACATCCATTACAAGAAGCTGTGTACGCAGTAGAACTGACATAGAACTCCCGTCCACCACTAGGAGCGGCTGACGCTTCTGCACTGGATGATGAGGATGAAGAACGTCCACGTGAAACCTGGGCCACTAACACCTTTGTTCCAACATTAACGATTTTATCCTGACTTTCTTCCACGACTTTTTCACTCACTAATTTTCTGGAAACCTCTTTACCATTCTCTTTTACGATTTCATACTTCTTTTCAACTTTTCCGTTTTTACCTTCTTGAACGACTTTCTCTTTTCCTTTTGACAGGTCGGAGTCCTTCTTGGAAATAACGGTGAAATTCTTTGTCTCTTCCACTACATCGGTGACTTTTTCAACTCGAACGACATTTACGACATCATTTGCTTTAACAACTTTGTCTAAACTTGGTTCAACACGGTCTGAATCTTTTAGTGTAATTCCTTGTTGCTTTAAAAAGTCAGCGACCGTAGTCGAAGTAGACCATACCTTTTGCTCTTTTCCACCGTTTACAAGCTTAAGTGAAAATGCGGGATCAATCTTTACCTTCATGTTCCCTGTTACTTTTTCTGATAAGCCGGGTTGGACCTTATCATGTTCTCCTACTTGGATTTCATTTTCAGAGAGTAACTCTTTTACTGTTTCAGCAGTCGTCCAGATTTTTTTCTCCTGGCCACCTACTGCTATCCCTACCTGTTTTGCCGGTTCCCAAACGATATTCATGTTATTTGAAACCTTCGTATTCCCCGAGGGGTACAAATAGTCTTCTGAGCGGGGTGAAATCTCTAATTCTTTTAATATATCTTGAATCGTGTTTGCATGCGTCCTAATCTCTTTTTGCTCGCCGTCTAAGGTCAATGCTACAGTGTTCTTGGATCCTTCATAAAAAAGAATTCCGAATACAGCTGCCGATGTTACTATTGTTCCAATTGTAACAATCCATTTCCTTCGACTCAAAGACTTGGAAAACAGGCTTTTCATGGTTTTAAAGTTCATGAAAAACGCCTCCTTTTCTCGGAGTGATTATATAGAGTTATCCAGTGACTGTCAACCCTTACTTCTTCTAACCTAATCTAGAAAAATATTACAACCCGGTGAACACAAAACATATTATGCAGAAAATGCAAGAAAAAGAAAAGAGAGAGTTATCGACACGTTTATCCTATGAAACACGATTCCTATGTAGAACTTTTTGTTTTACTTAACAATTTGGACAAGCTCTCTCAATTCTCGACAATATTTGATGTCAGTTTATGTTGAATAATTTTATTGCATTTTCTGTTGTAATCTTTTCTACTTCCTCCAAAGACACTTCTTTCAGTTCAGCGATTTGTTCCGCTACAAGCTTCACGTAAGCCGGTTCATTTCTCTTCCCTCTATATGGATGAGGGGCAAGATAAGGACAATCGGTTTCAATCAGAAGCTTCTCAAGCGGGATTTCTTTTGCCACATCTTTTGGTTTCTTGGCATTCTTGAATGTTACGGGACCTCCAAGGGAAATATAGAAATTCATTTCTACGCATTCTTGAGCGATTTCAGGACTTCCACTGAAGCAGTGCATGATCCCTCCGACTTCCTCCGCTCCTTCTTCCCTCAGAATATCGACTATATCCTGTGTGGCTTCACGGTTATGTATGACGATCGGGAGTTTTACTTTCTTAGCTAGTTGAATCTGTTTTCGGAATACTTCTTTTTGAACATCCTTGGGGGATTTGTCCCAATGATAGTCAAGCCCCATTTCCCCTATGGCAACTACTTTAGGGTGCTGTGAAAGTTCTTCTATCCAAGCTAAATCCTCATCATTCATATCAATTGCATCCACTGGATGCCACCCGATTGCGGCATATAGAAAATCATATTGACCAATGAGTTCCATGGCCCGGTTAATGGTCGGACGGTCAAAACCGACAACCACCATTTTTTCGACTCCAGCTTCCCTTGCCCTTGACAATACCTCCTCCAGATCTTCGTCAAATTGTTCAGCATTCAAATGAACATGTGTATCAAATAGCATATAAGACACTCCTTGTAATAAAGATAAGTTTAATATAAAAACGCATGACAAGCATCACATTCATGTAACATTCATATTACATATTATGGTTTCTTTGGATATTTTTTATTTACGGGGTTCCAATTACAGTCACATTTCATTTTATCTATTTTAGTGACAGAACCAAAATCATCTGTTTATCCTTCTCATTTAACTATATTTATATAATTAATAATGAAGTTATTTTCTTTATTAACAATTATCATCGAGAGAATTCATTATATACATATAATAAAGGGATGTTCCACGTGGAACATCCCTTTATTGATCTATCACAAAGAATCATTTATTTAACTTTTGTTCCATTTGGTAAGGACTGATCAATGGAAGCAAGAGACAACGTTCCATTTTCTTCTCCGGCAAGGATCATTCCTTGGGAAAGTTCCCCACGAAGTTTTACCGGCTTCAAGTTCGTTACGCAGATCACTTTCTTCCCAACGAGCTCGTCTGGCTGATAGAATTTCGCAATCCCCGATACAACTTGACGTTTTTCAAAGCCGAGATCCAATTGCAGCTTTAGTAGCTTATCGGCTTTTTTAACAGGTTCCGCTCCAAGCACTTCGGCTACGCGAAGCTCGACTTTCATGAAATCGTCAATCCCGATTTCCTCTGAGGCTTCCGGTGCGGAAACTTCCTTCTTCTCTTCCACGACAGGAGAAGACCCCTGCATTTTCTCTTTAATAAAGGCTACCTCTTCCTGAAGTTCAAGACGCGGGAAGATAGGCTCCCCTTTTTTGACTACTTCGGTGCCTGTCGGAATTGCTCCAAAACGCTCAAGGCTTTCCCATGTGTGCATTTTTTCATCATGCAGATTCAGTTGCTCGAAGATTTTCTTAGGTGTTCTTGTCAAGAAAGGCTGTAAGAGGACTGCCACTCTTCTCAACGATTCAGCCAAGTGACTCATCACACTTCCCAGTTCTTCTTTTTTATTTTCATCTTTCGCCAGGGTCCATGGCTGCGTTTCATCAATGTATTTATTCGTACGGCTGATTAACTGCCAAAGGCTGGAGAGGGCAACTGAAAACTCCATATTTTCCATCGCTTCTTCATATTTCTTCACCGTTTCATTATTCATATCCAGGAGTGCTTGATCAAATTCCCCTTTGGAATCCACATAAGTTGGAATGACTCCATCGAAGTATTTATTAATCATGGCCACTGTCCGATTCAATAAGTTCCCCAGGTCATTGGCCAGGTCAAAATTGATTCTCTCTACAAATCCTTCCGGCGTAAAGACACCGTCCGATCCGAATGGCACTTCTCTTAACAAATAGTAGCGAAGAGAATCAAGACCATATCGATCAATAAGGGTTACAGGATCTACGACATTCCCTTTGGATTTGGACATTTTTCCGTCTTTCATCAGAAGCCATCCGTGAGCGAAGACTTTCTTAGGAAGCGGAAGATCCAAAGCCATCAGCATGATCGGCCAGTAGATCGTATGGAAACGGACAATTTCTTTTCCTACCAGGTGCACATCCGCTGGCCAATATTTCAAGTAGTTTGCGTCTTGTTCGCTGCCATACCCTAAAGCCGTGATGTAGTTGGAAAGGGCATCGATCCAAACATAAATGACGTGTTTTGGATCACCAGGTACTTTCACTCCCCAATCAAAAGTGGTACGTGAAACAGCAAGGTCTTCCAAACCTGGTTTAATGAAGTTATTCACCATCTCATTTTTCCGGGATTCTGGTTGAATGAACTCAGGATTCTCTTCATAATAAGCAAGTAGGCGATCGACGTATTTACTCATTTTGAAGAAATACGATTCTTCCTTTACTTTTTCAACCGGGCGTCCACAATCAGGGCAATTCCCGTTTTCTAATTGTCTTTCCGTAAAGAAGGATTCACATGGTGTACAGTACCATCCTTCATACTGATCCAGATAAATATCGCCTTGCTGGACAAGCTGATTGAAGATTTTTTCCACGATATCCTTATGACGCTTCTCCGTCGTCCGGATAAAGTCATCGTAGGAAATATCCAGTTTACCCCACAAGTCTTTAATGCCGCTTACAATTCCGTCAACATATGCCTGAGGTGTGATTCCTTCTTCCTCGGCTTTTCTTTGAATCTTCTGTCCATGTTCGTCCGTCCCCGTAAGGTACATGACATCGAATCCACGCATTCTCTTGTAACGGGCCATGGCATCACCGGCAACCGTGGTGTATGCATGTCCAATATGTAAATTTCCACTTGGATAATAAATCGGCGTTGTAATATAGAAGGTGTTCAACTTTTCTTCCACTTCCTGTTCCTCCTCTTTTTTCACTTACCCCCACAAACCCAAATCAGGCTCCGTATGGTTTATAGTGGCAGGTCTGTTATATACATCCATTCTTGACCTTACCTATCATCTTAACCTCTTATCTCATCAAAATATACCTAAAATAAAGGGTTTCTGCAACTAAACAATGTTGATTTTAAGTTTTGTCGAAATGGATAGTGAATATTGTCGAACATTGTCGAAGTTATTCATTAAATAAATAAAATTCGACATTCTCATTTATTATTACTTTCATTACAATAATATTCAATTGGTAATACATTTTTTTACAACAAAGCGTAAAGCTTATTATAACAAGACTTAATCATCCATTTATTATTAATAATTTACAGATTTAATTATTGACGAGATTCTTAATCGTTGGTATGATAGTATCAGTTAATGAAATTTGTCGAATATTGACGAAACAGATAGAGATAAATAATATTTATTTGGAGGAGATCTCAAATGAAGTCTACAGGTATTGTAAGAAAAGTTGATGAACTGGGCCGTGTCGTTATTCCAATCGAACTACGCCGTACATTAGGTATCGCTGAGAAGGATGCTTTGGAAATTTATGTGGATGACGAAAGAATCATCTTGAAGAAATATAAGCCAAGCATGACTTGCCAAATCACTGGTGAAGTTTCTGATGACAACATCAAGCTTGCAAATGGTAAATTAGTTCTTAGCCGTGAAGGTGCAGATCAGTTACTGAAAGAAATCCAGGAATCTTTACAATCAAAATAATCCTTTGCTATATGACAGGCCTGAGTCCATTCGACTCAGGCCTTTTTATTTTGCAGTTATTCCACGTGGTAAGCCTGGTATACTTCCCGTTTAGGGAGGGATCTCTCTTTGGAGACTTGTTTGATGGCTTCCTTTGATGACATGCTTTCTTCATCTACATAGTGTTGGACATGATCTTGCAGGGAGTAGCTGCTCCACCAAGTGACTTCTTCCTCTTTCTCTTGTGGACCTGCCCCTTCGATCAACAAGCAGAATTCACCCCGCACTTCTCCTTCATTCGCCCATTCGATTACTTCCTCGATTGAACCTCGGATGAATTCCTCAAACTTCTTCGTGAGTTCTCGGCAGATGACGATTTGTCTATTTCCCAAAGCCGCATATAATTCCTTTAATGTTTCTTTTAATCTGTGGGGTGATTCGTAAAGGATAAATGTATCTTCCAACGATTTAAGGGTTTCAAGCTCAGCTCTTTTGTCTTTTTTTCCTCTACGTAGAAAACCATAGAAATAAAATGGCTGAGGAGCTAAACCTGAGGCGATGAGAGCCGTAAGGGCGGCGTTTGCCCCGGGCAATGGAATGATGGCAATGTTGTGTTCGATTGCTTCTTTCACCAATTCATAACCTGGATCTGAGATCGATGGCATTCCTGCATCACTGACAAGGGCCACGAGCTCTCCCCTCTCCATTCGCTCAATCAATTTCTGTCCGCTCGTTTCTTTATTATGTTCATGGTAACTGATGATTGGTGTATCAATTTCAAAGTAATTGCACAGTTTCTTGGTATTCCTCGTATCCTCCGCTGCAATCACCGTCGCTTCCTTCATCATTCGGATGGCACGGAACGTCATATCCTCGAGATTCCCGATCGGTGTGGGGACAAGATACAGGCTTCCTTTTTCACTGTCCTGAAAACTTTTCTGCTGGTTCATGGTGAATATCACCTCCTGGATCATGTTTGGTGGTTTGTTTTATGATTTCCATATAGCATATCATGTACTTCTTTAGAGTACTCATTCTGCTCATCGTACACATATAAAGGCGGAAGGATCTTTAGGTCCGGTTTCCCATCTTTTATTCCTTCTATTAATATCGTGTTGGCCTCTCTCCCGGGCTTAGGATAAACAAATCGTAATCGCTTGGGCTCCAGACGATGCTTTCTCATCAATGACAGGATATCCATCAAACGTCCGGGGCGGTGAACGAAGGATGCCTTCCCTCCCTGTTTCAGCAAATAGCTGGACGCTTTGATGGTATCCTCAAGGGTGCATAAGATTTCGTGACGGGCAATCGCATAGTGCTCGTTCACATTGCGTTTATCTCCTGGCGGTGTAGTGAAATAGGGAGGATTGCATGTAACCACATCATAGTGAGAATGATGGAGGAGTTGATCAATCTCTTTTACATCCCCCATTTTCATCGTGATCTGATGTTGACGATCATTATACTCGACACTCCGCTGTGCCATATCATATAGACGCTCTTGAATTTCCACTCCAGTTATGTGGACATTGGTTCTTGCACTCAGCAATAACGGGATGATGCCGTTCCCTGAACATAAATCAACCACTTTCCCCTTATGAATCGGCAAATAGCTGAAGTGGGCCAAAAGGACTGCATCTGTGGAAAAAGAGAACACGGAAGGACTTTGAATGATCCTCATGTTTTCAGCCAATAAATAATCTAAACGCTCATCTTCTTTTAACTCGACCATGCCTTCCCTCCATTTTTTCTTCTATTATATGTTGTTAGGGTTTTCGATTTGTCCAGCTCCGACGGCTAGCCCCTCGAGGTCATAAGCTAAATGGCCCAAGAAGGCAAAGAACGCCTTCTCAGCCCATTCATCTTATGCTTGTCGGGCCTGATCAAGCCGCCTGCGCTTTTCGATTTGTCCAGCTCCGGCGGCTAGTCCCTCGAGGTCATAAGCTAAATGGTCCAAGAAGGCAAAGAACGCCTTCTCAGCCCATTCATCTTATGCTTGTCGGGCCTGATCAAGCCGCCTGCGCTTTTCGAATAAAAAGGACCAATCCCACTATTTCCGTGGATCAGTCCTTTTTATCTGTCTGTATTCTTTTCAGAAAAATGAAGTGTCCTTTATTTCTTATTTAAGAAAGAAAGGCAGAATAAGCAGTCTTCATCCTTCCGGGGACTTCCGAAATGTATGTTACAAATATGGAATCCTTCCTGGTATAGTCGGGCAAGGTTGTCATAGCCTTCTCCGATATCCAGTGTTTTATCTTCTAAGTCTGACTCACTCGTCGTACCCGCATCGCTGTTTGCTTGTACCTTTTTTGGTGAGTTCTCTGTATGTTCCAGTCTACGGCGCAAATGTTCATTTTCTAACTTTAGAGAATTATTTTCCTCTAACATTTCAGCTAGGCATTGTTTGAGCTCACCTAATTGATGATACAAATCACCAATTTGTTGTTCCATGTTACTGACTGAATCAAAGAACTCTTTCTTATCCACGACACTACACCCCGTTACTCTGTGGCTTGGAATGATACGGCACCTTCGTTCATAATTTCATCTAATGTGAATTCCAGAACCCGGTCTTCTTCTTTGATTTCCACCTGAAGAATACGTTCCAGAATATTAAGACCTACCACTTTACCTTTTCCATGAGGTGTCTTAATCACTTCTCCGATATCAGGTAATTCTTCTTTCGCTGCTTCATACTCGTCATTCTCGTATTTCAGACAGCACATCAAACGTCCGCATAAACCTGAAATCTTTGTGGGATTAAGGGATAGATTTTGATCCTTCGCCATTTTGATGGACACAGGTTCAAAATCACCTAAAAAGGTCGAACAACACAGCATGCGGCCACAAGGACCAATACCACCAAGCATTTTAGCTTCGTCTCGAACGCCAATCTGACGAAGTTCAATGCGCGTACGGAAAATAGAGGCCAGATCTTTCACCAGCTCCCGGAAATCAACACGTCCATCAGCCGTAAAATAGAATATGACTTTATTACGATCGAATGTATATTCTACATCTACCAATTTCATATCCAATTGATGCTGATTAATTTTATCACAACATACGTTATAGGCTTCCGTTGCAGACGACTTGTTCTCGTCCACGATCAATCGATCTTTTTGATCGGCGATCCGAATCACTTTTTTCAATGGAAGCACTACATCGTTTTCTCCGACTTGCTTTCTCTCTACGACTACTTTTCCAAATTCGACTCCGCGGACCGTTTCAACGATTACATAACAATCTTTTTGAATGTCCAAATCACCCGGATCGAAATAATAGATTTTACCCGCTTTTTTAAAGCGAACTCCTACAACATCGTACAAAGGACCATCACCCCTGCAGTTTTAGCATAAGCTGTTCTACTAGCAGCTGCGAATTCATATTGGCGTTTAACTTGCGTTTTGCTTCAAGGATCACCGTCATATTAGTAGAAAGACGATTGGTTGATACTTGAAGTGCGTTGGATTTCCAGTTTTCCTTTTGGTCCGGGTACACGAGCTGCTCTTCTTTTCCTAACTGGATATGAAGTAAGTCTTTATATATTAGAAGTAAAAGATCCAATGCTCGATCGACTTGATCTTTTTCTTTGAAGTGCTGTACAAAATCCTCTTGTATTTTGACCATTGCTTGGAAGGGACTTTTTTGGAGGACTTCATATAATTTTAACACTATTATTCTTGCTTGTGCAAACCACTCATTTTGACATATTTCTACAGCTTCCTCATAATGGTTCGTCAAGTTGGCTGCAAGAGTGGCAAAGTGAGGCGGAATTCCCTCTTCCAATAACTGTTTGGTCAGCTGTTCTTTCGGTAACGGTTTAAATGATACCGTCTGGCACCTGGAAAGAATGGTCGGCAGGATCCGATGAATATTCTCTGTGATGAGAATCGCTGTGGTATCCGCCAACGGCTCTTCAAGAAACTTTAATAGGCTGTTAGCGGCATTCGCCGTCATCTTATCTCCGTGAACGATGATGTAGATCTTCTTCTTGGATTCTACACCCGTTTTCGAAAATTCTTCTTGCAGACTTTTAATCTGATCCTTCTTGATAGATAGACCATCAGGCTCCACCATATGCAGATCCGGGTGATTCCCGTGATTGATCCTTTTGCAGTTGGAGCAGACTTCACATGGCTTTCCGTCTACCCGGTTCAGGCATAATAATGCCTTGGCGAACAGCATGCTCATTTCTTTCTTTCGTGTCCCTTTTTCACCCTCGAATAAATAAGCATGAGCGACACGATCCTTCAATATACTATTCTGCAGCATCTGAAGGACGACTGGCTGAAATGGTTGTATCTCTTCAAACAACATGTCTTAACATCACTCTCTTACATATAAAGATTAATAAGCAGACCTTTTATTTCGCCGATTTTCCCTAATATATCAATGGACTTCTTCTCTTTATCCAATACATCTTCCGTTAAACCGACAAGATGCTGGTCCACCGTTTCGACGATATTCAGCTTTCGTCCCTCCCCATATTGATTCCAGGTATGGGACTGCTTCAGGTCCATTCCGAAGTCGACTGCTTCCCGTACAAACTTCTTGACCAATGTTTTATATTTGGCAAGATCTTTGAATGTCCTTGACTGGGCTAAGCGGGTTCCGGCGTCCTCTATCGTCCCAAGGAGCTTATTAAGCTGGTCCATCTGCATTTTCTGATCATGTTTCTGAACGAGCTGACCGAACTTCACTTGACCGTTACCGCCAGTTCTCTGATCTTTCGCCACGCTATCCAAGGACACACGGTGGTCCTGATTAATTTTCATCGTGATCCAACCTCACTTTAAAACTGATGGAATTGCTCTACCGGGAGAACGAATACCGTCGCTCCGCCTACGGCCACTTCTACGGGATAAGGCACATAGGAATCTGCATTTCCACCCATAGGAGAAACCGGTGCTACCATTTGATCACGTGACTGACAGTTTTCCTTAATAACCTGTAATGCTTTCTCCACACGAATATCCTCAGTACCAATAATGAACGTCGTATTTCCTGACTTCAAAAAACCGCCGGTGCTCGCTAATTTTGTCGAACGAAAATTATGTTCCATCAGGGCATTAGACAAACGATTGCTATCCTTATCCTGTACAACTGCCATAATTACCTTCATGAATGAATTCCTCCGTTATAAAGCCATTTACTTCCTTCTATTATATCATTGAAAAGACTTCAATGCTTAATCTAAAAAAGAGACGGATGACAGGCAACGAATATTCGCCCGGCAGTCCGTCTCTTCTATTAGTCTCACCTGTTTAAATAACCGGTCACGATTTCATACGCATCAGCAAATACCGCTTCCTTACTCTTACTGGCATCGATGACTTGAATGCGATCCGGATATTGTTTGATCAACTTCTGATACCCCTCACGGACGCGAGTATGAAATTCAACCGATTCGAGATCCAACCGATTCACTTCTCTGCCGTTATGCTTGGCAATTCTCTTTAACCCCTCTTCGGGATCAATGTCAAAATACAGCGTGAGATCCGGCATCTTATCTTCAATCGCAAATTGATTGATGTCCATGACTTCTTCCATCCCGATTCCACGGGCATTCCCCTGATAGGCAAGGGAACTGTCAATAAACCGGTCACAAATGACGATCCTGCCTGCCTCAAGGGCCGGGATCACTTTCTCCACCAGATGCTGACGTCTCGCAGCTGCATATAACAGTGCTTCCGTCCGCTTATCCATTTCCGTGTTCTTTGTATTTAATATGACTTCCCTGATCTGCTCAGCTATGGAAATACCTCCCGGCTCCCTCGTCTGTACAACATCCAGGCCATCCTGCAGCAGTTGTTGATATAACTCTGATAATATCGTTGACTTCCCGGCTCCCTCGGGGCCTTCAACGGTAATGAACAATCCTTTTGTCATCTGTTTCCCTCCGCTTTATCGATACACATACACACAGTGGTCAGCCAATCGGTGATGCCCCTGTATGTTTGCCTTATTCCTTATATATTCGTTTAAACGCCGGATTACATCAGCAGTGATCCGTTCCCCCGGCACCAATAAGGGGATGCCCGGTGGATAAGGTGTCACCATTCCAGCAGAAACTTCTCCTTCTGCTTCGTCCAGGGAAATCAACACTTCCTCTTTCCCGTCCATTTCCTCCAGGGTTAATGCCAAGCTGGAAAAAGGGGTTGTCCTTTTCGGGCCAGTTATCCCCTCCATAGGCATGACTTCCACCTCAGGCTCATTCTCCAGCGCCTTGTTTATCCTGATGATCGCTTCCGTATACGGAAACGAAAAACCCTTCTTTACTAAAGGAAGAATCAGCAGTACCTGATTCGGATCAGCAAGCTCAGGGTATACACCTACAGATTCTAACAGCTCCTTTAGAACATAACCCGTTCGCCCTTCGAACTTCATGATCAGCTTTAATGGATCATGTGCCTGTTGAACAATGAGCTGAGGATGGATCCGTTCAATCCCATCTATAAATTCGCGAATATCCTCAAGTGTTTGATCCAAGTCCTCTTTTAAAAACGTCCCGACATAGGATCTCGCATAATCAAGGGATGCCATAATCGGATACGAAGGACTACTTGATTGTAGCATAGTTAAATAGTCTTTTACCTTATGCGCATCCACCCGGGTACTTCCAATATGTAAATACGATCCCATCGTCATGGCCGGGAGCATCTTATGAGCGGAATGAACCACAATATCTGCCCCGCACCCCATGGCGGATTCTGGAAAAGGCGGACCCAATGTAAAATGAGCACCATGAGCCTCATCAATGATACAGATGACATCATGCTTATGACACTCATCTATGATTTCTTTAAGATTGTATGTAAACCCATAATAAGTTGGATATGTGAGTACACAAGCCTTCACATGAGGGAATACTTTCATCGCTTCCTTTATATTATCCAACCGTATCCCAAGGGCGGTCCCCATGTCATCCCACTCTGTTTCAATAAAAACTGGAACAGCCTTGGCAAGCCTGATGCCGTTCAGCACCGACTTATGACAATTCCGTTGAACAAATACCGTATCCCCAGGTTCACAGGAAGCTAGGATCGCTGCAATATTCCCTACGGTACTTCCATTCACCAGAAAATGACTCACTAAAGACCCATATACATCCCCAAGCAATTCCTCCGCTTCCCGGATTGCCTCATGGGAATCATGTAAATCATCCAAACCACTCAACTCTGTAAGATCCGATTGATAAAACGGCTGATCCTGGACCAATAAACCGTTCTTATGCCCTGGTACATGAAATGAAATGGGTTGTATGGACCGATGCCTCTCGATCGCCTCAATCAGCGGGGTTCTTGTATGATCTCGCTTCATTCCATCTATCTCCTTAAAGTAAAATATCCATCCATATCGTATCATAACCATGCGGCACCATGCTTCGGAGAATTCAAATCTTATGTAGATAATGGTGAATCAACGAAACTCATAAACCATTGAACCGACAGCAAAAAAAAATCATAACCATGTATACCTTCTGGTTATGAGTAGATTTGAGGAGTATTCACTTTTTTCAGCCTTTGTATGAACGTTTTGTACAAAGGATCATTCGTTTCTGTGTGAACCATTTCCTTTTCACAATCTGTGCAGATAAACGATGTGTATAGATGGATTCCAACCTTCTTTTCAACGTGACAAACGATGCACTCTTCCAAAGCCGCCTTACGTTCCTGATTTAACATAGGGCCCTCCACCTCCATACAATCTATTCTGCCTCAAAACCACTAATTGTATACATAATTATAAACATTTCAACTGACAGAATAATCAAGTGTACTTTCATCTTATGTTGCTGTTACCGTGTCTGTGTATGTCTTATAAAAAAGATTGTGAAAAGATGTTGGTATATCTTTGGTGTAGCTTTTTAGAGTTATAGACTGGGAGAGATACGGAGGCGGTTTTTCAGGGTAGCCGTTTGGGCAGAGGAACAGATGCAATCATGTAGTTACAAAGGAAATATACAAAAAGTAAGGGCATAATCGGAGGTTAGATGGTGGAATGACGAGATTGTAGCCCTCAGCGGTCATTTTTGGGGAGGTTTATGAATAGAATGGATTCGCAGGGTCGGGATTGCGTCGTTTTTGACTTTATTGCGTCATTTTCGAAGTAATTGCGTCATTTTTTTATTATTTGCGTCATTTCCACCCTTAATTGCGTTTTTTACCAAATATTACCTTCAACGGATTCTCTGCACACACTTCTGAACAATCAAATAAAAAAAGAGCAACCCCTAAGAGCTACTCTTTTTCCTATTTGCCTGGCGACGTCCTACTCTCACAGGGGGAGATCCCCCAACTACCATCGGCGCTGAAGAGCTTAACTTCCGTGTTCGGCATGGGAACGGGTGTGACCTCTTCGCCAT